>NZ_KV793371.1:0-18167 GCF_001808465.1 Trueperella sp. HMSC08H06 | reverse complement strand
GGCGCGCGGGAAGGCTCCCGCGCGCCCGCCTCAACGACTCACCTTACATCTGGTCGTGGAACGTGCGCGACAGGACGTCGAGCTGCTGCTCGCGGGTCAGGCGCACGAAGTTCACCGCGTAGCCGGACACGCGCACGGTCAGCTGCGGGTACTTCTCCGGGTTCTCCATCGCGTCCTCGAGAGTCTCACGGTTGAGGACGTTGACGTTGGCATGGTACAGACCCTGGACGCCACCGTTCGTCTCACGCTGAGCCTTCATCGAAGCCAGGCGCTCATCGTATGTCATAGCCATGATTAATCTCCTTGTGTGTATCTCTATTAGCCCTTGTGCACCATGCCGGCATCCATGATGCCAACAAGGTTGGTGACCTGCTCGTCGCGGTCACGGCCGAGCGAGCTGGGAACAATGGTGTTGGTCAGCGAGATGCCGTCGAGGGCATCCGTGTAGTCAAGCTTGCCCACCGAAAGCATGGAGGCAAGCATGCCGTGCGTGTCAGCACCGTTTTCCGGGTTGGCACCCGGGGCGAACGGCGTGCCGGCGCGGTGGCCGGAGGGGAAGTTGCCGGTGTTCTTGCCGTAGACCACGTTGGAGGTGATCGTCAGCACCGACTGGGTGGGCACCGCGTTGCGGTACATCGGGATTGCTTTGATCTTGCTCATCACCGTGTGAACGATGGTGGCTGCGATCTCATCCGCGCGATCGTCGTCGTTACCGTAACGCGGGAAGTTACCCTCGGTGTGGTAGTCAACAATGAGACCGGTTTCGTCGCGGATCGGGTAGACCTTGGCGTACTTGATCGCGGCGAGCGAGTCGGCCACGATCGACAGACCGGCGATGCCGCAGCCCATCGTGCGCAGGATATCCGTGTCGTGGAGCGCCATCTCGAGCGCCTCGTAGGCGTACTTGTCGTGGCTCCAGTGGATGATGTTGAGGGCCTCCACGTAGGTTTCGACAACCCACGTGAGCATGTCCTCGTACTTCTCCCACACCTCGTCGAAGTCGAGCGGGCCGTCGCCCTCGATGGGCGCGTGACCTTCCACGACCTGCTTGCCGGTCATCTCGTCACGGCCTCCGTTGATCGCGTAGAGCAGCGACTTGGCCGCGTTTACGCGGGCACCGAAGAACTGCATCTGCTTGCCCACCTGCATCGGGGACACACAGCAGGCGATCGCCGCGTCGTCGCCCCAGTGGCCGCAGATCTGGCGGTCGGCCTCGTACTGGATGGACGACGTTTCGATCGAGACCTCGGCGCAGAAGCGCTTGTAGCCGTCGGGCAGGCGCTCGGACCAGAAGATCGTGATGTTCGGCTCCGGGGCCGGGCCCAGGTTCATGAGGGTCTGGAGCAGACGGAAGGAGGTCTTGGTGACGAGCGTGCGCCCGTCCAGACCGAAGCCCGCGTCAGACCAGGTGGCCCAGTACGGATCGCCCGAGAAGATCTGGTCGTAGGCCTCGGTGCGCAGGAAGCGCACGATGCGCAGCTTGATCACCAGCGAGTCAATGATCTCCTGGGCCTCGGACTCGGTGAGGATGCCGCGGGCGAAGTCGCGCTCGAAGTAGATGTCAAAGAACGCCGACACGCGACCGAACGACATCGCGGCGCCGTCCTGGGACTTGATCGCGCCGAGGTAGCCAAAGTACGTCCACTGCACGGCCTCCTTGGCCGTCTCAGCCGGGCGGGAGATGTCGAAGCCGTAGCCCTCAGCCATCTTCTTCAGCTTCTTCAGGGCCGCGATCTGCTCGGAGATCTCCTCCATGTCGCGGGCCCAATCCTGGGAGAACGGCAGGTCGGCGCGCGCGAGCTTGTCGGCCTGCTTCTCCTCGATCAGGCGGTCGACGCCGTAGAGCGCCACGCGGCGGTAGTCGCCGATGATGCGGCCGCGGCCGTAAGCGTCGGGCAGGCCGGTGATGATGTGCGAGGAGCGGGCCGCGCGGATGCGCGGGGTGTAGACGTCGAACACGCCCTGGTTGTGGGTCTTGCGGTAGCGAGTGAAGATCTCCTTGACCTCCGGGTTCGCCTCCAGGCCCGCCTCGTGGATCGCGGTTTCGACCATGCGCCAGCCGCCGAACGGCATCATGGCGCGCTTGAGCGGCACGTCGGTCTGCAGGCCGACGATCACGTCGTCGTTGTCGGAGATGTAGCCCGGGCCGAAGGCATCGATGTCAGCCGGGACATCGATGTCGACGTCGTAGACGCGCTTCTCACGCTCGACCGACAGGTACTTTTCGTCAAGCTCCTTCCACAGCTCCAACGTCTTCTCGGTCGGACCCTCGAGGAAGCTCTTGTCGCCTTCGTAGGGGGTGTAGTTCTTCTGGATGAAGTCGCGCACGTCGATCGTAGACTGCCACGCGCCTTCCGTGAATCCTTGCCACTGCTGGATTGTCGTTACCTCGTCGGTCACGTTACTCCTTAGGTCGTTCTAAGTTCGACTCCAATTCTAAGGATACTCCTCCCCTCGTGCTCTTATGGGGAGCTAACTCACAGGGGCTAAATCCGACAAATCGGGCACCGCCCCGCGCACCCTGAATGGAGTTATTCCAGCATGGGACTAAAGGACCGCCCCGCGTCCGCTATCAGGCTAAACGGCCTGGTGCCCCGAGCGGATGAGCCCGTAATGATACCCGCCCGTCAGCGCCTCCCACGCCGCCTCGATCACGTCCGCGCCCACACCCACCGTGGTCCACGTGCCCGCCGCGTCGTTCATCGTCAGCAGCACGCGCGTCACGGCGCTCGTGCCGTCGGCCGAGTCAAGGATGCGCACCTTGAAGTCCGTCAGCCGCATGCCCCTCAGCTCGGCATACACGGGCGTCAGCGCCGCGCGCAACGCCTGGTCGAGCGCGTGCACCGGGCCCACGCCCTCCCCCATACGCATGATCCGCTGGCCGCCAGCGTGCAGCTTGACGCGCGCCTCGCTCACGGTTTCCGACGGCGACGCCGCCGAGCGCACGTCCGCTGCCCACTGCTCCACCTCGAAGTAGCTCACCAGCTCCCCGAGCACCTCGCGCACGAGCAACTCAAAGGAGGCGTCCGCCGCGTCGTAGGTGTAGCCCATCGCCTCGGCGGCCTTGACCCGCTCCGTGATGAGGCGCAACTCCTCCTTACGGCCCGCCAGGTCCACCCCGAACTCGCGGCATTTGAGCTCCACGGACGACCGGCCAGCCATGTCCGAGACCAACATCCGCATGTCATTACCCACCGCCGCCGGGTCAGTGTGCTGGTAGAGGTTGGGATCCACCCGGATCGCCGAGGCGTGCAGGCCGGCCTTGTGCGCGAAGGAGGAGCGCCCCACGTAGGGCTGGCGCAGCTGCGGGGCCATGTTCGTCAACTCCGCGATCGCGTGGGAGACGGAGGTGAAGTCGGCCAGCTGGGCCTCCGTCACCGCCTCCAGATCAGTCTTCAGCGCCAGGTTCGCCGCCACCGTCAAAAGGTTCGCGTTCCCCGTGCGTTCGCCATATCCGTTGATGGTGCCCTGCACCTGCCGGCATCCGGCTTCCACCGCCGCGATCGAGTTCGCCACGGCGCATCCGGCGTCGTCGTGCGTGTGAATGCCCAGCCTGGGCACGACTCCGCCCGCCTCGAGCCGTGCCGTGAGCTCACGGACCGTCGCGGAGACCCGGCTGGGCAGCGAGCCACCGTTGGTGTCGCACAGGATGGCCCAGCTGGCCCCTGCCGCGAGCGCCTCGGCGACGACGGCGGTGGCGTAGTCGGAGTCGGCGGAAAAGCCGTCGAAGAAGTGTTCCATGTCCACCATGACCTCGCGCCCGCACGAGCGCAGGTAGGTGACCGTGTCGCGGACCATGCGCAGGTTTTCCTCGGCGGTGGTGCGTAGCGCGCCGAGCACGTGGCGGATGTCGGACTTGGCGACCAGGCAGATGACCGGCGCACCCGAGTCCACGAGCGCCGCCACTTGCGGGTCCTCCGCGGCGGCCACCTCGGCCTTGGCGGTGGCGCCAAATGCGGTGAGCGTGGCGGACCTCAGCGGGTTACGCGCCTTGAGCGCCTCGAAGAACTCCGTGTCACGCGGGATCGCGCCCGGCCAGCCACCCTCGATGTAGTCCGCGCCCATCGCCTCGATGTGCGGGAGCATCGCGATTTTGTCCGCCACGGACAGGCTGATGCCCTCCATCTGGGCGCCGTCACGCAAGGTTGTGTCGTAGATGAAGACCTTCATTGGCTAGGCGTCAGCGATCTTGTACAGCCAGCCGAAGCGGTCCTCGCGGTGGCCGAGCTGGATGGCGGTCAGTTCGTCGTAGATCGCGGCGGTCTTCTCCCCCACCGGCACCTCCACGTCGAAGTCCCCGGAGGCCAAGCGCCCGATCGGGGTGACAACGGCGGCCGTGCCGCACGCGAACATCTCCGCCACATCGCCCGACTGAATGCCGTCCACCACCGACGCCAGCGAGATGGTCTCCTCGCTCACGGCCGCGCCCTCGGACTCGAGGAACTGCAGGATCGAGGAGCGTGTGCCGCCGGGCAGGATGTTGCCCGTCAGCTTCGGGGTCTTGACCGAGCCGTCAGCCATGACCACGAACACGTTCATGCCGCCCAGCTCGTCGATGTTGGTGTTGGTGGCCGCGTCCATGAAGAGCACCTCGTCGAAGCCGGCGTCGTGCGCCGTGACCTTGGGAAGGAGCGAGGCGGCGTAGTTCCCGCCGGTCTTGACGTCGCCCATCCCGCCGGGGCCGGCGCGGTGGTAGTCGCGGTCCACGAAGACATTAATCGGCTTGAGCCCATTCGGGAAGTAGGCGCCCGACGGCGAGGCAATCACCAAGTACTCGTACCGCGTGGCGGCTCGCACACCCAGGAAGGCCTCGGAAGCGAAGACGAAGGGGCGCAGGTATAGCGAGCTACCCGGCGCGGAGGGCACCCAGCGCGCGTCCGCACGCACGAGGTCCACGATCGAGCCCATAAAATCAGCCAACGGGATCTCCGGGATCGCGAGCCGCCTGCACGACATGTTGATGCGCGCCGCGTTGTAGGTGGGGCGGAAGGTCCAGATCGAGCCGTCATCGTGACGGTAGGCCTTCATTCCTTCGAAGGCCTCCTGGCCATAGTGGAGGATCGCGCCGGCCGGGTCCAGGCTGAGCGGGCCGTAGGGAGCGATTTCCTTGTTGTGCCAGCCGTTCTCCGCGGTCCAGGTGGCGTGGGCCATGTAGTCAGAAAAGTCGGTGCCGAAGCCCAAGTTGGCCATGATCCGGCCGTACTCGGCCTCCGACTTCAGGACCTTGTTCGGCTGGAGCGCGAACGTGCCGGCAAAGCTATCGGCGCTTTGAACCGGCTGGGCCGACAGTTTCTCGAGTTCCGTGTGCTGACGCATGAGAGTCCTTCCTTCTCCCCAATTCTACCGCTCGAGCAGGGCCACGATCGCATCGCCAATCTGGGCGGTGGTGCGGACCAGGGGCCGGCCTGAGGCCGCCGCCTCGGCGCGAGTTGCCATGTCAGCGTCGACGGCAGCGCGCACCCTCTCCCCCAGCTCCGGATAGCCCAGGAAGTCCAGCATGAGCGCCACCGAGGAGATCGTGGCAATCGGGTCCGCGATGCCCTTGCCCGCGATGTCCGGGGCCGAACCGTGGACGGGTTCGAACATCGAGGGGAACGTGCGGTTCGGGTTGATGTTTCCCGACGCCGCCAGCCCGATTCCGCCCGTGACCGCGCCAGCTTCGTCCGTGAGGATGTCACCGAAAAGGTTGTCGGTGACGATCACGTCGAAGCGGCCCGGGTCCGTGACCAGGAAGATCGTGGCGGCGTCCACGTGCAGATAGTCGGTGGTGACGTCCGGGTACTCGGCGCCGACCTCCTCCACCGTGCGGCGCCACAGGTGGCCGGCGTGAACGAGGACGTTGTGCTTGTGGACGAGCGTAAGCTTCTTGCGGCGCGCACGCGCCTGCTCGAATGCGAAGCGCACCACGCGCTCCGCCCCGAAGCGGGTGTTGATCGAGACCTCCGTGGCGATCTCCTGGTCCGTGCCCTCGCGCAGGTTACCACCATTGCCGGCATACAGCCCCTCGGTGCCCTCGCGGACCACGACGAAGTCGATGTCGCCGGGGTTGGCTAGGGGCGTGGGCACGCCCGGGTAGTACTTGGAGGGGCGCAGGTTGACGTACTGGTCCAGGTCAAAGCGCAGCTTGAGCAGCAGGCCGCGCTCGAGCACGCCCGACGGCATCGACGGATCGCCCACCGCGCCCAACAGGATCGCGTCCTTGCCCTTGATCTCCTCGAGCTCGGCGTCCGTGAGGACCTCGCCCGTGCGGTGGTAGCGGCCCGCGCCGAGGTCATAGTGGGTGAGGGCAAAATCAACATCACCAGCCACGGCGGAAAGCACCTTCAGGCCCTCGGCCACAACTTCGGGGCCAATGCCATCACCAGGGATAACTGCAAGTTCAATAGCCATGGGGCAAGTCTAGGCAATGTCCGCGCCTCGGGATTGGCGGACCACGATCCGGACGTTGGGCTGGGGCTGGCCGGTGGGGCGGCCGATTATCCTGCGACTCGGGGCCTAGCCGACAGAACTCGTGAAAATACCGGCTACCGATGCTATATCGACCTGGCGGACCCCAGATTCACGACTTCTGACGGAACTGCCGGGTGCAACCTGCCGCCGACCGTGACAGGTGTGGCAAACGAGATAATTGTGCAGGATGCGCACACCCGGAAGCAGGCCCAGCACGCCGGCAGACCCGGTACGCGAGAAGGAATCCCATCACACAAAGAAGTGATCCCATCACGGAAGCAGGCGCGGCACCAATTCGCTGAAAACTGGTGCCGCGCCTGTTGAGGAACGGTTGAAGATTCGCGGGCGGCCGCGAACAGGGCGACGGCGTCGTTAATCGTAGACTTCACCCATATAGACCGGATTAATAAGGTTTTCCACCGATAACGCGCGGTCGAGCTCCTCCTCCGACAGCAGCCCCGCCTCCAGCACGAGCTCCCGAATCCCCCGCCCGGTCTGGGCGGCCTCACGGCCGATGGCATCGCCGTGTTTGTGGCCAATAAGCTCGTTCAGATACGTAATAATGCCGATGGAATTCATCACATAGGCCTTGCAGATTTCCTCATTGACCGTGATCCCGTCAATGCACCGCACGCGCAACGTGGCGAGCGCGTTCGTCAAAAGCTCGATGTCCTCGAACAGGCACTGCCCGATCACCGGCTCCATCACATTCAGCTGCAACTGGCCCGCCTCGGAGGCCATCGTCACCGTCAAATCGTTGCCGATCACCTTGAAGCACACCTGGTTCACCACCTCCGGGATCACCGGGTTCACCTTCGCCGGCATGATCGACGAACCGGCCTGCATCTGCGGCAAATTGATCTCATTCAAACCCGCGCGCGGGCCCGACGACAGCAGGCGCAGGTCATTACAAATCATCGACACCTTCGTAGCAATTCGCTTAAACGCGCTAGACATCGCCACGTAAGCGCCCGTGTCCGAGGTGGCCTCAATGAGGTTCGGCGCCGACTGCACCGCCAACCCCGTCACCTCCGCCAGGCGCGCCACCACGGCCTCCTGGAACCCATCCGGGGTGTTGAGCTTCGTACCAATCGCGGTGGCGCCCAAGTTCACCTCGAGCAGCAGCTCCATCTGCCGGCGCACATTCCGCGCCTCCTCCTCCATCAGCACCGAGTAGGCCGCGAACTCCTGCCCCACCGTCATCGGCACGGCATCCTGCAGCTGCGTGCGGCCCATCTTCAACACGTGCATGTTCGCCTGCGCGATCCGATCAAACGACGTGCGCAGCGCATCCAGCTCCCCAATAAAAGCCTCGCACATCTTGTACAGTGCCACGCGGAACCCCGTCGGGTAGGCGTCATTCGTGGACTGGGACTTGTTTACGTGATCATTGGGATGAACGACGTCGTAATCGCCCTTTTCCTTACCCAGCAGCTCAAGAGCGAGGTTGGCCACCACCTCGTTCGTATTCATGTTCACCGACGTGCCTGCCCCGCCCTGGAACGCGTCCACCGGGAACTGGTCCATGCACCGGCCCTCGTTCAAGATGAGGTCACAGGCTGCCACAATCGCTTTCGCCAGATCCTCCGGCAACACCCGCTTGTCCCGATTCGCGAGCGCCTCCGCCTTCTTCACCATCACCATCGCCCGGATGAATTCCGGGGTGTCGTTGATCGTGCGGCCCGAGATCGGGAAATTCTCCTTCGCGCGCAGGGTATGCACGCCGTAGTAGACATCGTTCGGGATCTGACGCGGCCCAAGCAGGTCTTCTTCGATGCGGAAAGCGGACACGTAATGCTCCTCGAGTGTTCGGCACTGAACTTCACATTCATCGTAGCCGCTGGCTCCGACACTTACCCGCCAAAAGGCGAAATATCCAAAAACAGGTGCAAAAGTGGGGGCGACCCGCGGCCGCCCCCACCCCCGGTTTCCCTTAGCGGGCCGCCGAGCCGTCCGTGTAGTCGGCGTCGATTGTGCCCCAGGCAAACATCTTGCGCAGCTCCACGCCCACCTTCTCAATCGGGTGGCCCTCGCCCTTGGCGCGTAGCTCCTTGAACTCAGCCGCGCCGTTGTCCTGATCCGCGATGAAGCGCTCCGCGAAGGTGCCGTCCTGAATGTCGGCCAGGACCTCCTTCATGTTCTCCTTGACCTGCGGGGTGATGACGCGCGGGCCAGAGACGTAGTCGCCGTACTCGGCCGTGTCTGAAATCGACCAACGCTGCTTGGTCAGGCCTCCCTCATTAATGAGGTCAACGATGAGCTTCATCTCGTGCAGCACCTCAAAGTAGGCGATCTCTGGCTGGTAGCCCGCCTCCGTCAGCACCTCAAAACCGTACTGGATGAGCTGGGACACGCCGCCACACAGCACCGCCTGCTCGCCGAACAGGTCCGTCTCGGTTTCCTCAGTGAACGTGGTCTTGATGACGCCAGCGCGCGTGCCGCCGATCGCCTTCGCGTACGACAGCGCCAGATCCCACGCCTGGCCCGACGCGTCCTGCTCCACTGCCACGATATCCGGCACGCCACGCCCGTCCTCGAACTGGCGACGAACCGTGTGACCCGGGCCCTTCGGGGCCACCATGCAAATGTCGTGGCCGGCGTCGGGCTTAATGTAGCCGAAGCGGATGTTGAAGCCGTGGGCGAAGAACAGTGCCGCGTCGTCCAACAGATGCGGGGCGATCTGCTCGGCATACACCTTGCGCTGGTGCTGGTCCGGGGTGAGGATCATGACGACGTCGGCCTGCGCCACCGCCTCCTCAATCGTGGCTACCTTCAGCCCCTGGTCCTCGGCCTTCGCGATCGAGGTCGAACCCGGACGAAGGCCAACGACGACGTCGACCCCCGAGTCGCGCAAGTTCAGCGCGTGAGCATGACCCTGCGAACCGTAACCAATGACGGCCACCTTCTTAGACTGGATGAGGGACAGATCCGCATCGTCGTCGTAAAAAATCTCTGCCATGTCTACTCCTTCGATTTATGCTCCGCGCAACTGCTTGCGCTCGGCCTTGACAACTTCGGTCATGGAACGTGACCCGCGTGAAATCGCGACGGATCCCGACTGGACGATCTCCTTCACACCATACGGCTCCAGGGCGGACAGGAGGGCGTTAATCTTGTCATCTGAGCCGGTGGCCTCGATCGTGACCGCGTCCGGGACAACGTCGACAATCTTCGCCCGGAACAGCTCAACCACCTGGATGACGTTCGTGCGTGACGAATCGTCGGCGCGGACCTTGATGAGGACCAGCTTGCGCTGAACCGACAGGTCGCGCTCCAGCTCGGAGATCTTGATGACGTTGATGAGCTTGTTCAGCTGCTTCGTGATCTGGTCGAAAGACACCTCGGAGGTGTCGACCACCAGGGTGATACGCGACAGCTCCGGGTCCTCCGTGGGCCCCACCGCGAGTGAGTGAATGTTGAACGCGCGGCGGGCAAAGAGGCCAGAGACGCGAGCAAGCACGCCCGGCTTGTTCTCCACCAGAACGGACAGGGTGCGGCGGTGGCTGATCATGCTTGTTCCTCCTCATGCTTGGGTCGCATATCGCGCGCGTACAGGATGTCATCGTTGGAGACGCCCGAGGGCACCATCGGCCACACCATCGAATCCGGGGAGACCACGAACTCCACGACGACCGGACGGTCATTAATGCTCATCGCCTCGGTGATCGCTGCGTCTACGTCCTCCGGGCGCTCCACACGGATCCCGTGGCAATCGTAGGCGTCGGCCATCTTGACGAAGTCCGGGATGCGGCGCGTGCCGTGGCCCGTGTTGAGGTCCGTGTGGGAGAAACGCCCGTCGTAGAACAGGTTCTGCCACTGGCGCACCATGCCCAGCGACGAGTTATTGATGAGGGCGACCTTAATCGGGATGTCGTTGAGGCGGCAGGTGGCGAGCTCCTGGTTGGTCATCTGGAACGAGCCATCGCCGTCGATACACCACACCGTCTTGTCCGGGTTGCCCACCTTCGCGCCCATCGCGGCCGGCACGCCGTAGCCCATCGTGCCCGCGCCACACGAGGTGACGAGCTGGCCCGGGAACTGGAGCGGGATGAACTGCTGGGCCCACATCTGATGCTGGCCCACTCCCGTGGAGAAGATCGAGTCTCCCGCGAGCGCACCCAGGCGCGACAGGACATACTGCGGGCTCATCAGCCCGTCCTCCGGCTCCTCGTAGCCCACCGGGTAGGTCTCGCTCATGCGGTCGAGGAACGCCCACCATGCCGCCAGGTCCGGGGTGCCGTACTGCTCGAAGGCGTCCGGGATCTCGTCGATCAGTGCCTCGATCGTGAGACGCAGGTCGCCCTGCAGCGCGACGTCGACCGCCCGGTTCTTGCCGAACTCCGCCGGGTCGATGTCCGCGTGGATGACCTTCGCCTCCGGCGCGAACTCGTCCAGCTTGCCCGTGACCCGGTCATCGAAGCGGGCGCCGAGCGTGATGAGCAGGTCCGACTTTTGCAGGGCGACGACGGCCGGGACCGCCCCGTGCATGCCCGGCATGCCCAGGTGGTGGCGATCCGAATCGGGGAAGGCGCCGCGAGCGTTGAGGGTGGTGACCACCGGGATGCCTGTCATCTCCACTAGCTGGGCCAGCTCCTCATGAGCGCGGGAGCGGATCGCGCCGCCGCCCACATAGAATACCGGCTTGGAGGCGGCCGCGATCATGCGCGCCGCCTCACGCACCTGGCGCAGGCTCGGCCTGGTCTGCGGGCTGTAGCCGGGCAGCTCCATCTTCGGCGGCCACACGAACTCGCACTCCTCGTTCTGCGCCGACTTCGTGACGTCCACCAGCACCGGGCCCGGGCGGCCCGAGCGGGCCAGGTGGTAGGCCTCCGCGATGCGGGCCGGGATCTCGTTCGCATCCGTGATAAGGAAAGAGTGCTTGGCCAGCGGGTAGGTGGCCCCGATGATGTCCGCCTCCTGGAAGGCGTCCGTGCCGATCAGGCTAGCGCCCACCTGGCCCGTGATTGCCACCAGCGGCACCGAGTCAAGGTTCGCATCCAGCAGCGCCGTCACCAGGTTCGAGGCGCCTGGGCCCGAGGTGGCCATGCACACCCCGACCTCGCCCGTGGACACCGCCAGGCCCTCCGCCGCGTGCCCCGCGCCCTGCTCGTGGCGGACCAAGATGTGGCGAATGGACGACTCAAAGATCGCGTCATACAGAGGCAACGCGGCACCACCTGGCAGACCAAAAATGGTCTTGACGCCCAGCTCCTCAAGCGAGCGAATAACCGCTCGCGCACCCGTGGTTTTCTCACGGATAGTCGTCGGCTCTTCCTTAGCCTTCGGTGGCGTTGGCCCTAGTGCCATGGTTCCTCCTTGAAATTTCAGTGCCGGTCATTCACGCATGAAAAAACCCCCCGAGTTTCGAGGGGCGCACCGCAGGACAGCGTTACCTGCAGGTGCGCTGAACTACTACGAGAATAATCGACATATGCCGATCGTAGACTGCCGCCAAAGAGCCGGCCAAATCTTTCCCGAAAGATCTCACATGCTGGATCATGGTCTTCGCTGCCGGCCTGCTGGCGGGATGACGGGGGCTCGTTCCGTGAGGCCGCAGGCTGGACGCCGGGAAGCCGAAGGGCCCGGAACCGCGCGGTTCCGGGCCCCTCATCGGCCGGTATCAGATGGCGCGACGGCGTCGTGCAGTCAAGCCGCGCCGCTCCGGCGTCGTGCCAATGCTGCCCGAACGCCAAACCGAGCCGCCGGGCGGGATCGCTACGGCATCGAGCCGAGGATGGTCGCCACCAGGATCTTGCCGATCATCGCAATCGGGTAAACCAAGGCATATCCGAGCGCGACGCGCGGATCGGAGTTCGTTCGCCCATTGGCGAAAGCGAGGACCGCCGGCTGTGTCTGCGCTCCGCCGAGCAGGCCGGACAGCTGCGTGCCGCCCATCTTGAACACGTAGCGCATCGTAAGGTACAAGCTGATGGCCAAGGTCGAGGTGAAGAGAACACCGAGCAGAAGGATCTGGATCCACGTACCGGATTCGAAGGCCAGAGCGATCTGGCCACCCGCAGTGGTTCCCGCCTGCGCGAGGAAGATCAGCAGGCCCAACTCAGACAGGACAGCACACGTCGTATTCGGCAGCGCCGTAATCTGCTTACCGATACGGCCGACGCGGCCAAAGACCAAGCCGACCAGCAGCGTACCCGCCGCCGCACCGATGGCGAACGTGCTGCCACCCGGCAACGGGAAACGGATGACACCGAACGCTATGCCGAGCGCCATCCCAAGCCCCAGAGCCACCGGGTTCAGATCCGAAAAACCGCGCGCCGAATCGCCAAAGAACTTGGAGATAAGCTTCATGTTCGACGTCGGGCCAATCACGCGCACGCGATCACCCATTTCAATCATGAATTCGGGAACGGCAAGCATGTCAGAATCCCCGCGGCGAACACGCGAAACCGTGGCGCCGAACTTGTTAAACAGGATCTCGTCAAGCTCCGCGATCGTCTTGCCCGCGATCTTCGGCTCAGACACCGTGATGCGCCGGAAATCGAGATAACGCCGGTCCGCACGCAACGAATGCGACGACTGGTGACCCACCATCGTCTTCAGCTCTTCCAGCTCATGCACGGGCCCAACGACCGTCAGCAGGTCACCCTTCTCCAGGACGTCATGCTTCGTGGGGATCCAGATCGGCCCCTCCTCACCGCGCCGCATACGCGAGATTTCCGGCGGGTTCTTAAACAGGCCAAGGATCGCCCCCACACGGGGGTTGTCGTCACGGTCCACGCGCAGATTCATGTGCGTGATCGGCGTCGGTTTATCGGTATCCGCTGCGGAATTACGCAACGCGATCGCAGCAGCAATCATCATTCCGATCACGCCGAACAGGTAAGAAATCGAGTAACCGACAGTCGCCTGCGCCTCAAATCCCGACGCCTCCGCGGCAGCCGCCAACGCCGGAGTGTTCGTCAACGCACCCGCGAACGTTCCTGCAACCAGCGCGGTGTCCATCCCGAGCACAAAGCGCCCAACAACGTATCCAACCCCGCCCGTCAGGAAGTAAATGACAACGAGCGCGGCCATCGGCCCGAGCGCCCTCCGGACGTTTTCAAAGAACGACGGGCCAGAGTTATTGCCGATCGCAAAGGTGAACAGGGCCAACCCGAGATGGCCAATCTTCGCGCTAATCGCAATGTCGATTCCGTGAGACTTCGCAAAAGCAGAAAACGCAATCGCCGCAAACAGCACCGCCGCCGCACCAAGGGACACTCCCTTCACCTTGATGTGGCCAAAAATCATGCCTATGCCGATAAGCAAGAACGCAAGCAACACTGGTTCTTCAGCGAAGAACTCCAGAAACCCCGTCATCCTCTACCTTTCCTAAGAACGAGACCTTCATCCATTATCCCCGGAAAGCCGCGTTATTCCCACCGAAAGCAGCAAGACAGAATACGTTCAGACCCGGGCGCTAGTTTGCACGATCCTCCAGATAGCTATCGGCCAGCTTGGTCGTGTCACGATCGTGCAACCAGCCTCGATCCGTGACCGCACGGGAGAACGCCAAGCCGAATCCGATCGCCATGATCACGAAGAAAACCTCCGCGATCGTCGTCAACGCAATCGACAAGTTGCCCTCGTTGATCGCCACCAACGCGCGGTAGAACGGCACGCCCGGAATCATGATCACCACAGACGGTACGGAGAGAGAAACACGGGAATGGGTGGTCCGCCATGCCACGAACGTCGCACACAAACCAGCAACGAAGGCCGCCAATCCCACCGCGATCTGCCACGGAATGCCCGAATAGTTCTGGAGGATCAGGCGGGTCGGGTTGGTCAGCGCGGCCACGCCAGCTGCCAGAAGCGCCACCTTCCACGCGGCATTAAAAAGGATGGCAAAGCCACCCGCCGCAACGAAGGAACACAGGATCTGCAAGGACAGGTTCAGCGCGAACGGCAACGCCATGGGAGCGGCACCCACCACGTCCCAATTCGTGGCGTGGGTCACGGCCCATAAAGGCAACCCCGCCGATCCAAGTACCATCACACAATAGGAGAACCGTGCCAACGCGGACTGAAAATCGGAACGCACGAAGTCAAGCATCGCGGTGGTTAACGGGAATCCCGGAATGAGGAACAAGATCGCCGAGATCAGACCCGCCTGGTGGCTCAGCTGCAGGACGTGGCCAAAGGAGGCCAACATGGACAAGATCCCCATGTACACCAGCGGGGAGACCATGCCACACACGACCCAAATGAAGAAGTGGGCATAATTGCGCTTAAGCATCAGCTTACGGACAAGCTGGCCAATGCCGGCCGCGAAAAACACCGTGGTACATTCGACGACGCGCCCACCATTGAGGAAGCAGAATGCTGCACACGCGAACGCCGCCGCGAACACGGTGGTCCACATCCCCCAGTGCCGATCCTGCTTGACCGTCTGCTCCAAGAGCGAGCGCAGGTGGGACACGCTACGTACCTTAAGGTCCTGGGTGCCGATCTCGGACAAGACATCAAGGCGTCGAGAGTTCACTCCCACGTGACGCTGCTCAGTAAAGTCCGTCTGTGAGCGCCCGTTCTCCCACGCGGTTACGGTGATATCCGTCATTGTGACGGACGCTTCAAGCCTGCTAATTCCGAGCTGATGGGCAGCGCGCGCCATCGAGTACTTCACACGATACGCACCCGCGCCAGAAGCCAGCAGTAGTCTGCCGTATGCGAGAATCGCCCGCGCCTTTTCCTCAAGAGTGTCAGGGTATTTCTCGTCTCCCATAACCAATCCATTCAGATCGTTAACAAACCCGCCGATACTATACCCATCGCAAGCGCGAGCAATGATCGACGCAAGTCCTACGTCTCGCTTTCACACCTGGCGGACCACTGCCCACCAACACGTCCAGGCCTAGATTTGGCGGACCGCGCCCGAGGACGCCGACGTCGCCATCGCCGCATACGCGCGCAGGGCCTTGGAGACCGTGCGGTCGCGGTTCGGCGCCCAGGGCGCCTCGCCCTTCTCCGCCCGACGCCGCGCCAGCTCTTCGTCCGACACGTCCAGCTTGAGCAGACGCGTAGGGACGTCAATCACGATCCGGTCCCCCTCCTCGATGAGCCCGATCATGCCGCCCGAGGCCGCCTCCGGCGAAATGTGCCCGATCGACAGGCCCGACGTTCCACCCGAGAACCGCCCGTCCGTAATCAGCGCACACGTCTTCCCCAGGCCCAGGCCCTTAAGGAACGACGTGGGGTACAGCATCTCCTGCATTCCCGGCCCGCCCTTGGGGCCCTCGTACCGGATCACGACGACGTCGCCCGGCACCACCTGCTTCGACAAAATCAGCTCGATCGCTGCCTCCTGCGATTCGACCACGCGGGCCGGCCCCTCGAAGTGGAAAAGCGATTCGTCAATGCCAGCCGTCTTGATGACTGCCCCGTCCTTCGCCAGGTTGCCGAACAGGACGCACAGGCCGCCGTCGGCAGTGTAGGCGTGGCCAAGGTCGCGGATGCAGCCGACCGCCGCGTCGTCGTCAATCGACTCATAGCGCCGATCCTGCGAGAACGCCTGCGTGGTGCGGATCCCGCCCGGGGCCACCGTGAACAGGTCCTTCGCAGCCGCCGAGGCGCTGCCGCCGCGGACGTCCCACTCCCCCAGCCAGTCCTCGAGCGAGGGGGCGTGGATGGCGTGAACGCTGCGGTCGAGCAGGCCGCCCCGGTCGAGTTCGCCGAGGATCGCGGGGATGCCGCCCGCCCGGTGGAAATCCTCCATGTGGTAGCGCGTGGAATTCGGGGCCACCTTCGCCAGGCAGGGCGTGCGGCGAGAGAGCGCGTCGATGTCCGCGATCGAGAAGTCCACCTCGCCCTCATGGGCCGCGGCCAGGATGTGCAGCACCGTGTTCGTGGACCCGCCCATCGCGATGTCCATCGTCATCGCGTTGCGGAACGCGCCCGGGGTGGCGATCGAGCGCGGGAGGACCGACTCGTCGCCGTCGTCGTAATAGCGGTGGCACAGCTCCACGATCAGCTCACCCGCCCGCTCAAACAGGTCCCGGCGCCGCGCAGCCGTGGCCAGCGTGGACCCATTACCCGGCAGCGACAGGCCAAGCGCCTCCGTGAGGCAGTTCATCGAATTCGCCGTGAACATCCCCGAGCACGATCCACACGTGGGGCACGCGTTCTCTTCAATCGCGAGCAGCTGGGCGTCACTCACCGCATCATTCACCGACTGCGCCATCGCGTCAATGAGGTCAATGTTGTGATCCGCCACGCCCTGCACCGGCTTGCCCGACTCCATCGGCCCTCCCGAGACGAACACCACCGGGATGTTAAGCCGCATCGCGGCCATCAGCATGCCCGGCGTGATCTTGTCACAGTTCGAGATGCACACCAGCGCGTCCGCGCAGTGGGCGTTGACCATGTACTCCACCGAGTCCGCGATAATCTCCCGGCTCGGCAGAGAGTAGAGCATCCCATCGTGCCCCATCGCGATACCGTCATCCACCGCGATCGTGTTAAACTCCTTGCCCACGCCGCCTGCAGCCTCAATAGCCTTGATAACCAGCTGGCCCATGTCTTTGAGGTGCACGTGGCCCGGAACGAACTGAGTGAATGAGTTGGCCACCGCGATGATCGGCTTACCGAAATCCTCTGCCCCCATACCGGTTGCCCGCCAAAGCGCGCGAGCACCCGCCATGTTGCGTCCCGTGGTTGACGTCGCTGAACGAAGCTGTGGCACGATCTCCTCTTTTCTCTCTACTAAGCGCTATCGTAGCGGCCCGCTCCGACAAAACGTGTGGCGGTCCATACCTGCAACTGGTACGGCACCCCCACCACGGCGTCGTCACGCCAGCTCAAGTGCTTGAACATGTACCACTCGAGGTTGGCGCGCATCCGTGCCCGACCCTCAGGCGAAGCCTGTAACCACGACGACCGCGTCGTCCCCAGCCGCGCAATCTGCTCCGGGAGCAGCGGGTCGAGCCAGGTGTTGGCGTGCAACTCTGGCTCCGTGAACGGACGCTCCATGTGGCCGTGATGGCCGGGGATGCGCAGGTCCGGGACGCGATCGATCCGGTGCACGTCCCCCGAGCGCATGATCCGCGCCAGTCTGTGCACCCAAGCCTGACGCACGTCAAACTGGTTGTAGAGGATGAGCACGCGCCCGCCGGGCTTGACCACGCGCGCGGACTCACGTGCCGCCGCCCGCTCGTCAAGCCAGTGCCAGCATTGCCCGAAAGCAAGCACGTCCACGGAGGCATCTGCGAACGGGAGGTGTTCGGCCGTTGCGTCGAGTAGCCGCTCGGTCGGGAAGTTAGGCAGGGCCCGCGTGAAACCGACACGCATATCCCCCGACGGCTCAACCGCCCACACCTCCCCCGCCAGGCTCGCGAGCGTCGCGGTCAGCTTCCCCGTCCCGGCTCCCACATCAACGACGACGTCGGAGTCGAACACCAGCCCTTCCAGCGCGGAGGTGGGGTAGCCGGGCCGAACGTCCACGTACGTGGAGACGGAGCTACCTGCACGCGCGAACGGGTTATACGAATCGGGCGCTTGCGGCATGCCAATTCTCCCCTTCCTAACTCGTCCGTTACGTACGTACTTGTGCGCTGGTTGTGCGGTGTGTGGTCGTGGTGCTGCGCAGGGATAAAGCCTGACCACCCGAAGCTACGGCCATGATCACACACCGCCATAAGCCGTGACTGGGTATAGTAGTGAGCCCCGACCACACAGGGCCGGGGCTCACGATCAAGTTTGGTGACGGCGGTGTCCTACTC
>NZ_KV793370.1:13187-115003 GCF_001808465.1 Trueperella sp. HMSC08H06 | reverse complement strand
TGGTTATGTGGTGACCAACACCAAGGACACGCCTCCGGGGCCGACCCCGCACAAGCCAGAAAAGCCGCGTGACCCGATGCCACGCACGGGTGTTGAGATCGGCATGACCGTTGCCCTTGCGCTTGGCCTGCTTGGCGCTGGCGTGGCGCTAGTTAGGCGAAACCGGGCGTAACAACACGCCACGCGCAACCTAACAAACAGGTAGCGCTTAGCCCGTAACAGTTTGGCCGGCCACTCCAAGTGAAGTGGCCGGCCAAACTCATTTAAAGCATGTAGCGCGCGGACTTTATCCTACTGGGGGTGCCGACCGCGCGCGTCCTCGTCGCACATCAACGTGTGGGGCTCGCAGTAACGCGGATCGGACGGGTCTACCCACGTGTAACCGTACTTGCCGGCCTCCGCGGGATCAGCGCCTTGTCCTTACCACGCCAGCTGAAGCCGGTGAGCTGTCATCTACCATCCCTTAATCGCTGGTGGCGGTGCTGTCCTACTGCTCGAGCAGCTTGTTCACCCGCTCCACCTTCGCCGTGATCTGGCCCGTGTAGCCCGGGCGGATGTCGGCCTTCATCACCAGCGAGATGCGCGGCGTGTGCTTCTCCAGCTCCTCCACGCACGCCTTGACCACGGCCATCACCTCATCCCACTCGCCCTCGAGGGTGGTGAACATGGAGGTGGTCTCGTTCGGCAGTCCCGACTCATTGACGATCTTCACCGCCGCGGCTACCGCCTCGGAAACGGAGCCGTCGGGCTGGTCGGAGGTTTGCGGGGCGATCGAGAACGCAAGAAGCATGGTATTTCCTTTCATCAAGAACCGCCCCAAGTTTATGCGATTGTGCGACCTTCGGCACTTTCGCACAAGGTGCCCGTGGGCCGTGCTACAACGCTCATATACTTGTGCCACCGTGCCAAAGACATGTCACGATGCCGAACAGAAATGGAGACAAACATGCCGCTGTGGGAGTTTATTGGATGGGCGGGATCCGTGCTCGTGATCGTCTCGCTCATGGTGCCAAGCATCCGCCGATTCCGGGTGCTCAACCTCCTGGGCTCCTTCATCGCCACCGTCTACAACATCTACTTCGGCATTTGGCCCTACGCCGCCATGAACGGCGTGATCGTCATCATCGACGCCTACTGGCTGTGGCGCCTCACCCGCGACGACGGGGAACGCGGCTACTCCGTGCTCGACGTCGACGCCGGAGAGCCGCTGGTCGCCCGCTTCCTCGACCGCCACGCCGCCGCCATCGCCGAGGCCTTCCCACGCTTCGACCGCGCTGCCCTCCCCAGTGCCCGCGCCTTCCTCCTCATGCACGAAGACGAGGTCATCGGCCTGTTCGCCCTCCGCCCAGAGGGCGACACCGGCCACATCCTCATCGACTACGTCACCGAACGCTTCCGCGACCTTACGCCCGGCGCGTTCCTCTACGGCAACGCCTCGCTGTTCGAGGGCCTCGCGGTTAACTCCGTGGCGGTGCCCCTGCGCGACGCCGCCGACCCCGTGTACTTTGCCAAGCAAGGCTTCGCCGATCGCGGCGACCTGCTGGTCCGCGGCGTCTGAGATTTAGGGGGCGGGCGCTGGGGCGGCGGGCGCGGGGATGATCTGCCGCAGCTGGCTCAAGGCCGCCGAGAGTTTCTCCCTGCTACCGGCACCCAGACCGACCACGATGCCTGGCCGCCGACCCCGCCCCGACCAATACTGACCGAGTGACTCCACCGCCAACCCCGCGTGCCGTGCGCGGGCGAGGGCGGTGGTTTCGTCGTCGTCGGACAAAGGAATAATGGCGCCAAGCCCGCCGTCCATCGTGCGGCCCTCGGGGAAAATCCGCTCGAACAAGCCGCGGCGGTGCTTGTATTCGCGGCGCATGCGGGCCGTGTGGAGGCGAAGGCCGTCGGCGGCGAGGAAGTTGGACAGCGCGTCCTGGGCGATGCCGGAGACGGGGATGAGGCGGGCCTCGATAGCGGCGTGCAGCCCAGGCGGGGCGATCACGTAGCCGAGGCCGAGGGCGGGCGTGAGGGTCTTGGCGAAGGAGCCGAGCAGGGCGGTGCCTGTGGGGTCGAGCGCCACGAGCGCGGGGTGGGTGGCGCGCAGTTCGGAGTCGTAGTCGTCCTCGATGAGGAGCGCGCCCGGGGTGGCGCGGCGCCATTCGACCAGCTCGCGGCGGCGGGATGCGGGCATCTGCAGGCCGAAGGGGAACTGGTGATTCGGGGTGACGAGTGCGGCGGCGGGCGCGAGGACATGAAGCGCCGCCGGGGAGAGGCCCTCGCCGTCTGTGGTGACCGGCATGGCGTCCCAGCCGATTGAGGCCGGCACCGCGCGGAGCGAGCCAAAGCCCGGGTCCTCGACGGCGAGGCGGTGGGGGTGGCTGGTTTGGGTTTGGCCGGTTTGGGCGGAGGCGGCGAGCGCGGCGAGAGTGGCGCGCAGGCCGTCGCGGGCGCCGGCGGTGATGAGGATCCGCTCCGGGTCGATGCTGACGGCCCGGGTGAGGCGGAGGTGCTCGGCGAGCAGATAGCGCAGGCGCGGCGAACCCGGGCTGGGGTAGGCGTGCGGTTCGGCCACGGCGGCCCGCCAAGCTGCGCGCCAGGCCGAACTGGTCAGTGCCTCTAGGGGCGCGCCAGGGCGGAGCAGGGACGGGGGTGACGGTGTTATTGGCGAAGGTGAACGAGGGGAGGAGGGCTGGGCGGTGTCGACGAGGGCCGGGTGAATGCGGCTGCCCGAGCGGGAGGCGAGGAGGATGCCCTCGCCTTCGAGCTGTTCGTAAGCGCTGACAACGGAGCCGCGGGAGACGCCGAGTTCGTCGGCGAGGGCGCGGGTGGAGGGGAGGCGGTCGCCAGGGGTGAGAGAGCCGGACTCGAGGCGGGCGCGGATGTCGGCGACGATGGTGGCGGGAATGGAGGGCACGGGGTACTTCCTGGGATGCGGGGGTATGGGTGGTCTAAAAATGTAGGCGAGAAGTGGACTTAATTGTAGACCATACGCGGGCGAGAATGGAGACCATGAGTTACACCATTGAAGACAACAAACTCCAACTCGCAGCCGGTCTCAAGGGCGGGGTGATCATGGACGTGGTCACCGCCGAGCAGGCCAAGATCGCCGCGGAGGCGGGGGCCGTGGCCGTCATGGCACTCGAGCGCGTGCCCGCCGACATCCGCGCCGAAGGCGGGGTGGCTCGCATGTCCGACCCCGACCTCATCGAAGGCATCATGAAAGCCGTGTCTATCCCCGTCATGGCCAAGGCGCGCATCGGCCACTTCGTCGAAGCGCAGGTGCTGCAGGTGCTCGGCATCGACTGGGTAGACGAATCCGAAGTGCTCTCACCCGCCGACTACGTCAACCACATCAACAAGCGCGAGTTCACCGTACCGTTCGTGTGCGGGGCCACCAACCTCGGCGAGGCGCTGCGCCGCATCAACGAAGGCGCCGCCATGATCCGCTCCAAGGGCGAGGCAGGCACCGGCGACGTCTCCGAAGCCACCAAGCACATCCGCCAGATCACCAAGGAAATCGGCGAGCTTAAGGGCCTGACCGAGGATGAGCTGTTTGTTGCCGCCAAGGACCTCGCCGCTCCCTACGACCTCGTGGCCCAGGTGGCCCGCGAGGGCAAGCTGCCCGTGCCGCTCTTCGTGGCCGGAGGCGTGGCCACCCCGGCAGATGCCGCCATGATGATGCAACTCGGCGCGGACGGAGTGTTCGTGGGCTCCGGCATCTTCAAGTCCGGCGACCCCAAGGCCCGCGCCGCCGCCATCGTCAAGGCCACCGCCTCCTTCGACGACCCGCAGGTGATCGCCGAGGTCTCCCGCGGGCTGGGCGAAGCCATGGTGGGGATCAACGTGGCCGACCTGCCGGCCCCGCACCGGCTGGCAGAGCGCGGTTGGTAGAAGCGCGCCCGCAGGCCGGCAAGACTGGCCCGGCCGCGCCAGCCAGCTGGTAGCCCGGCGGGGCGGCCGGCTATGCTTACGGTCGTGATCGAACCTTTTGGCGTCCGCCGCCGCACCCGCCCCGAGGTCCTGGCCCCGGCCGGCAACCTCGCCACCCTGAAAACCGCCTTCGACTTCGGCGCTGATGCGGTCTACTTCGGCGGCCAGGAATTTGGCATGCGGTCGGCCCCGAAAAACTTCACACTGGAGGATATCGCCGAGGCGGTCGCCTACGCCCATGAGCGCGGCGGGCGCGTGTTCGTCACCTGCAACATCCTGCCCACCTCCGCCGAGGTCACTTCCATGAACGAGTACATGGGCCAACTGGGGGGAGATCGGGGTGGACGCCCTCATCGTCACTGACATCGGGGTGCTTATGGCCGCCCGCCAGGTGGCCCCGAACACGGAGATCCACGTCTCCACGCAGGCGGGGGTCACGAACTACCAGGCGGCGAACGCGCTGGCCCAACTGGGCGCCACCCGTGTGGTCTTGGCCCGCGAGCTCAGCCTTGCCGACATCCGTGAGCTCCGCGCTCACACCCCTCCCGAGCTGGAGATCGAGGCCTTCGTGCACGGCTCGATGTGCATGGCTTTCTCGGGCCGCTGCCTTATCTCCCAACACACCACCGGCCGTGACGCCAACCACGGCGATTGCGCCCAGTCCTGCCGCTACAAGTACCACGTGGTGGAGGAGCGCCGGCCGGGCCAGTTCATCCCTGTGGAGATCACAGACCAGGGCACGTTCCTGTTCAACTCCAACGATATGAACACGCTCACCCACATCGACGACATCCTCGACGCCGGAGTCACCTCCCTCAAGATCGAGGGCCGCGCGAAGAGCGCCTATTACGTGGCCGCCATGACCAACGCTTACAAGACGGCTGTGGGGGAGTACATGGTCCAGCGCGGTTTCGAGGACGCCGCCGGCGCAACCCTCGTCCCCTTCCACGACCAGGTCCACCTGCCCGCCGCCCCTCGCCCGGCCACCCCCGTCACCTTCCCGACCTGGCTACACGACGAGCCGTTCAAGGTCACCCACCGTGCCTACTCCACCGGCTTCTACTACCCGGAAAACCCCGCGGGCGAGGAGATCCACAGGGGCGGCTACATTAACGAGTGGCTGCTCGCGGGAATCGTCACGGGCTACGACCCCGCAACCTCCCGCCTCCGCCTGCACGCGAAGAACAAGCTGGCCCCGGGCAAGGAGATGGAGATCCTCTTCCCGGGCTCGGCCCCCGTGGCGATGGCCGTCCCTGCCGACGGCCTCCAGGACGCCGACGGCAACCCCGTTGCCGAGATCAACTTCCCCGCGCGCGAATTCTCGATGCCCTGTCCGGTACCCGTGCCCGTGGGCGCGATGGTCCGGGTTCGGGCCCGCCTCCACCACGCCGGCTAAGAGCCGCACGGCCGGGCGCGAGCTGGGCGGCGGCGTCGTCGGAAACCACACGGAAACGCTACCTGAACGTACGCAGATGGCTTCGCGAACGGAATCCCGCCAATCCGTCCCGGGACCGTCCGGCCACATCCGGATCATCCCCACGGGCAAAGGCCTGTTCGGGCGCGAAAAGCAGGTGGGGTACGAGGCGGCCCGCAAGGGCGAGAAGAAAACCGAAACGGAAGACATCCGCGTCAACGAGACATTCAACGTCTATTGCACCGACGAGCTCTCGGCTCGCACGCTCCTCAACCTTTACGTGCTCCGCGCGCTCGTGGGCTACGAGGAGCAGTGCCCGGTCACGGTCACGTTGTGGACCGGGTTGCCCCGGTGGGGTGGCGGACGTAGGTTTTTTGTATGTCCCCTGCTTCCCCGTCCGCGTTCGCGTTGGCCCTGAAAGATGCCCTGCCGGTCGGTTTGGGCTACGTCCCGCTCGGGATGGGCATGGGGATGACGCTGACGGGCGCGGGCCTCGAGTGGTGGTGGGCGCCGATCTTCGCGGTGTTTATCTACTCGGGGTCGATGCAGTACCTGGTGGTCCCAATGATCGTGACCCGTGAGCCGATCGCTGTCGTTGCGCTTGCCACGTTGTTCATCCAGTTCCGGCACGCCTTCTACGGGATCAGCTTCCCACTCCACCTGGTGCGGCATCTACTGGCCAAGCTCTATTCGATACACGCGCTCACCGACGAGGTCTACGCCGTGGTCGCCTCCAAACCCTGGGAAGAGCTGACGGGGGAGCGCGTGGTGTGGATCCAGGTCTTCGCTCATTCCACGTGGATATTTGGGTGTACGCTCGGGGCGCTCGTGGGCCTGGCCGTCCCCATAGACTCACGGATCCTCAACTTCGTCCTCACCTCCCTGTTCGTGGTGCTCATGCTTGAGTCCTACCTGGCCAACCGCAAGCGGGTGGACTTCGCGCTCGCCGCCGTCATCGGCGTGGGGGCGCTGTTCCTGCCGTCTTCTGTGTACCTGTTGGCCGCGCTGGTCCTGTTCACAGTGGCGCTGCTCATTGCCTCGCGTGTCGAGTCGGTGGTCGGGGAGCCTGTCGGCGCGCTGGGCAGGGCAGTGAGCCGGCCGGGCCGGGAGCGCCGCACCGAGCACAGCCGGGAGCGAAGGGACTCCATGCCATGAACTACATTATTGCGATCATCGCTGTCACCACGGCCATCACATTCTCTCTGCGAGCCGCGCCCTTTGTGTTCCTGTCCAAGGTCCGCGACTCCGAGACCCTCGCCTACCTCGGCGCCGCCATGCCCGCGGGCGTGATGCTGATCCTCGTCATCTTCACCCTCCAGGACGTCACCTTTGCCAGCGCCGATTCCTGGATGCCTCCGGCCGCCGGGGTGCTCACCACGCTCGGCGTGCACTTGGCTTTCCGCAAGGTCCTGGCCTCGCTGCTGGCGGGTACGGGGATGTTCGCGTTGGTCCTCGCGCTGGTTAGCTAGCCTCGGCGGGACCGCCAACCCAAATTATCGGCACCCACTCGGGCTCGCGCACCCTGTCTTGGCGCTGTGCCGACAGAAGTCGTGAATATACCGGTTGCCGATTTCTATAGGGGCCTGGTCGCCTTCAGATTCACGAGTTGTGCCGGGGGCCGACTAGAGCCGGTCTTTGGGGCTGGTCAGTCAGCCGTCAGCTCCTCGATCGCGCGTTCGAGCATCGTGGGCCCGGACATCGTCAGCACCGACTCGGGGTGAAACTGGAAGCCGAGTGCCTTGCCGTCCCGGCTGCGCGCGGCCATGACCACGTCACCGATCTGCGTGGGAGTGGTGGCAAGCGCCTCCATCTGCTCGGGCACGTCGGTGCAGCCGAGCGAGTGGTAGCGCGCCACGGGCACGGAGCGTCCGGGCTGGTCGGGGAGCGTGTCGGTGGCGAGGCCGGCGAAGATAGGGCTGGCCAGGCCAGCCTCGGTCAGGGTCATGGGAATCGCGCGGCCATGCTCGGGTCCACACGCGCGCACCACCCCGCCCCAATGCTCGAGCAGGGCCTGAAAACCCAGGCATACGCCCAGGATCGGGATCTGACCCACCACCGTGTCGATGAGTTCCATCATCACGCCCGCCTCGCGCGGGTGGCCCGGCCCGGGCGAGAGGCAGATCATCTCCGGGCCCAGGTCGGTGATGGCGGACACCGGCGTCGTATTGCGCACCACCACGCACTCCCGGCCCGTGCCGGCGAACGCGTCCAGCAGGTTGTAGACGAAGGAATCTTGGTTATCGAGCAGGACGATCATCGCTCCACCTCCAGTTTCTTACCCTGAGCTCGGGCGATGGCTTCCAGGACGGCCCGGGCCTTGTGCAGGGTCTCATCCGCCTCGGACTGCGGGTTCGAATCGCGCACCACGCCCGCGCCCGCCTGCACGGCCGCCACGCCGCCGGCCACGAACGCCGAGCGAATCACGATGCACGTGTCCATCGACCCATCCCCGCGCAGGTACCCGATCGCACCCCCGTACGAGCCGCGCCGGCGCCCCTCGAGCAACCGCAGCAGCTCGGTTGCCTTGATCTTCGGCGCGCCGGTCAGCGTGCCCATGTTCATGCAGGCCCGGTAGGCGTCGAGTGCGTCCATGCCGTCGGCCAGACGTGCCGTCACCCGCGACACCAGGTGCATCACGTGCGAGTACCTGTCCACCTGCAGCAGCGCCGCCACCTGCCGGGTGCCGGGCGTGGCCACGCGCGCGAGGTCGTTGCGCGCCAGGTCCACCAGCATCGTGTGTTCGGCGAGCTCCTTGGCGTCCGTGCGCATGTCGAGCTCAGCGCGGATGTCCAGCTCGTGGCTGATCGCCCCGTCCGCCCCACGCCCGCGTGGCCGCGTGCCGGCGATCGGGTAGAGCTCGACCTCGCGGGTGGCCGCGTCAAACTTTAGGTTCGACTCCGGCGACGCCCCAAACAGCTCGAACGGCTTCCCATCGCGCCCCACCCCGCGCTGGAAGAACATGTACGGACTCGCGTTCGACTCCTTCAGCCTGGCGTACGCCGCCGCCGCTTCCGGGCACGCCAGCGTGAACGTTCGCGCCGGCACCGCCTGGTAGATGTCCCCGCGGACGATCGCCTCCTTCATCTGCGCCACGATCTCCCGGTATCCCGCGTCGCTGATGTCTGCTTTCGCTTTCACAACGCCGTTCGGGCCGGCCGCGTCCGCCGCCGGCGTTGCACCAGGGGAGGCTTGCGCTGCCGCGAGCGCCTCCTGCGCGTGCGTCAGGGCGGAGGCCAGATCGTCGACGTCGGAGCCGGTACCCGTGGCGTCAGCCTGGATGAGCTCGGCCGTGCGAGCCGTGTGGTCCACCACCAGCACCACCTCCCCGAGTACGAACTGGTAATCGGGGCAGGTGTTGGCCGACTCCGCCACGCCCGGCAGGTCCTCGAAGGTGGCCACGTAGTCGTAGGCGAAGGTGCCGCCTACCCATGGCTGCGCGTCGCCGAAGTCGAGGGCCAGCAGTCGGCGCAGGGGCTCCACGGTGGAGGGTGCGAGCAGGCGGGCCCGCTCGTCGACGTCGTGCGACACTTCGAAGATCGCCTGGTTGCCCTCCACGCGGCACAGGCCGGAAAGCCCGGCGAGAACGTCCTCGGCAATGATGCGCCCGGTGGCCGTGAGCGGCTCGAGCGTGACCGACTGGCCTTCGCAGGTGGCGCGCACCGACGCGCGTAGGATCGCGATGGAGGTCAGACCCTGGCGGGTCTCGATGTCCGCCGACTCCAGGAGCATGAGTGTGGAGGGGTCGTAGCCGGAGTCGCGCGCGTCCAGGTAGGGGATGAGCGCCGCTACGTCGTCGACGTAGGGCACCTGCCTGCGGTAAATCTTCATGTCTGCCCTTTCCGGCGAAGGCTACAAAAAAGGCTCGTAGCTTTCGCACGAGCCTTGGGGTCAACACTGGAAGGCTCGTCTAGAGCCACCACCACTGACCGTTGTTCATGGAAACAATTTAGCAGGCGGGGGAGAGGTGCTGCTCGCCGAGTCCGGATTGTAAGCTGAAAACAGTCCTACCCGTTGATGATGTCCAACGTCACCCCGCGGCGGAGCAGAATCCGTTTGCGCACCACCCATACGAGGCCCAGCACCACGAACCAGACCGGGGTGAGCAGGGTGGGCACGCGGGTGGCAGGGAAGTAGACGAGCACGCACGCGATGAACGCGATGAAGGCCAGTGCCAGCCACGGGGTGACGGCCGCAAAGTGGAGTTTGAACTCGGAGGCCTCGTGCGCGGCGCGGTGACGCCTGCGGTAGCGGATGTAGGAAACAAGGATGAGCGCCCAGATGAACAGGATGAGCGTGGTCGCCACCGCGGCGATGAGCTCGAAGCCTTTGAGCACGCTGCCGCCCACGAACAAGATCGGCAGGTAGATGAGGATCAGCAGGCCGATGAACAGCAGGGCCCGGCGCGGCACGCGATGTGAGGACAGCCGCCCGAACAGGCGCGGCGCCTGGTGCGACTTGGCTAGCCCGTACATCATGCGCGAGGAGGAGAAGATCCCCGAGTTCGCCGACGACGCCGCCGACGTCAGCACCACGAAGTTCATCACCGACGCCGCTGCCCCCAGCCCGACCATGGCGAACACGGAGACGAAGGGGGAGGTCTCGGGGTTGATGGCGTCCCATGGCGTGATCGCCATGATGACCGCCAGCGCGCCCACGTAGAACACCGCGATGCGCAACGGCACCTGGTTGATGGCGCGCGGGATCGTGCGCGTGGGGTCCTTGGTTTCGGCGGCAGTGGTGCCGATCAGCTCCGTACCGATGAACGAGTAAATCGCGATCGAGAACGCGCCCAGGAACCCGGAGGCGCCGGTGGGGAAGAAGCCCCCGTGGTCCCACAGGTGGGTGAACGACGCCGGCTCGCCCGTCGGCCCCGTAAAGCCGCTGGCCACCATCACCACGCCCACGGCGATGAGGGCCAGGATCGCAGCGATCTTGATGAGCGCGAACCAGAACTCGACCTCACCGAAGAGCTTGACCGTCAGCAGGTTGATGACCACGAGCAGCGCGAGCAGTCCGAGCGTCACGAACGCCGAGACGGTGATGTTCTTGATCCAAAAGTTGAAGTAGCCGGTCACCACGATCATGTCGCCGATCGCGATCACCACCCACAAAAACCAGTACGTCCACCCCGTCACGAATCCCGCCCACGGGCCGATGAGGTGATGGGCAAAATCCTGGAACGACTTGTAGTCAAGGTTGTGGATGAGGATTTCGCCCATCGCGCGCATGATAAGAAACAGCACCAGGCCCAAGATCATGTAAACCAGGATGATCGACGGGCCCGCCGAATGGATCGTCGACCCCGATCCCATGAACAGGCCCGTGCCAATCGCCCCTCCCAGTGCGATCAGCTGGATGTTGCGGTTCGACAACCCGCGATGGAGGGTCTCTTCCTGTTCATGATCCTCGACTGGCATACGTGTCCTTTCACTTCGCGCACGTCTATGCCGAATCTATGCCCATTTGCGCTCACGACGCCGCAACTCGGCCTGCCAGAAAGCTCACGTTTGGGCACAACCCGGCCAAAAGGAAGGTGGCGGCCGCGAGGGCCGCCACCTTCGAGGGACCTAAGCCTTAGAAGGCCGGGGTCACCTCACCGTTGGGGTAGGTCTCCTCGATGAACTTGGCAACCTCCGGGGAATGCAGCAGCTCGTCAAGCTTCTTGATCGCGTCAAGCTTGCCGGAGTCCGCCTTCCACGCCAGGATGTTGGCGTACGGGTTGTTCTCACCGGACTCCAGCGCGAGCGCGTCCTTCGCCGGAACCAGACCCGCCTCAAGGGCGAAGTTGCCGTTGATAATAGCCAGGTCGACGTCGGGAAGCTGTACGGGGATCGACGGCGCCTCAGACTCGCGGATCTGCAGGTTCTTCGGGTTGTCCTTGATGTCGTAGATCGTGGGGCTGTCCACGTCCTCCAGCGTAATGAGACCCTCGGTCTCGAGCAGCCACAGGCCGCGCGCCTGGTTCGACGGGTCGTTCGTCACCAGCACGACGCCACCCTCGGGCACGTCGTCAAGGTTGGTGACCGTCTCCGAGTAGATGCCGAAGGGCTCGATGTGAACGCCCTTTCCGTGGTCGAAGTCGTAGCCGCGATCCGCGATCTGGGCCTCGAGGTAGGGCAGGTGCTGGAAGAAGTTGGCATCCAGCTCGCCAGCATCCAGCGCTACGTTCGGCTGGACGTAATCCGTGTACTCCTTGATCTCCAGCTGCAGGCCCGCGTTCTCGGCCAGGTTGTCCGCCACGAACTGCAGGATCGGGGCGTGCGGTACCGGGGAAGCGCCAACCACAAGGGTGGTCAGGCCGTCGGCGGAGGCGGACGATGACGTCGTCGACTCCGAGCTGTTAGCAGAACCGTTGTCAGAAGAGCACGCCGTGAGGGCGAGGGCCGCGGAGGCCACGAGAGCAAAAATCTTACGCATGATGAATCCTTGTCTAATGGGTACGAAAGTGGAGGCTAAGACTGAAGCGAGGTCCCGGATGGCTGCGCCTTAGCGGTGGTCAACCATCCGGCTCAGCATGTCGCCGAGCCACTGGATCATCTGCACCATGAGCAGGATGACGACAACGACAATCACAATGACGTCGAAGTTGTAACGCTGGTAACCCTGGTTAATCGCGAGCGCGCCCAGGCCGCCGCCACCCACGGCGCCAGCCATCGCCGAGTAGCCCACAATCGTGATGACGAGGATCGTCACCGAATTTATGATTGAGGGCAGGGCCTCGCGCACCAGCACGTCCCACATGATGCGCACCGCAGGCGCGCCGGTCATCTGCGCGGCCTCCACCTTGCCCGGCTCGACTGCGAGTACGTTCGACTCGACCATGCGGGCGAAGTAGGGGATCGCGGATACCGCGAGCGCGATGGTGAACGCCAGCCAGCCGGTCGCCTTGAGGAACGGCAGGCCGATGCCGCGGATAAAGAAAAGGACGATGATCGCCAGGATGATGAACGGGATCGCGCGGCCCAGGTTGACCAAGGCGCCCACGATCTTGTTCGTGGTGGGCGCGGCGATGAGGCCGCCTTTGCGGGTCTCGGACAGGATCAGGCCGATCGGAATCCCGATCGCCACAGTGATGAGCGACGACAGGCCAACCATGTAGATCGTTTCCAGGACCGCCGGCCACAAGCCGCGCGCGATCGCCGGGTTGGAAAACCAGGAATCCGTGGCGAGGAAGATGTCGAAACTCATGCGCGCACCTCCGCGTGAATGCCGTCGGCTGCGAATGCCTGAAGAGCGTGGGAAACCTTCTGCGCCGGAATCGCCAGCGCGAGGCGGCCCACCTGCATCTCTCCCACCGACTCAAACAGGCCGGCCGCGATGTCGCCGCCGAGCTCGGCCACGCGAGCCATCACCTTCGAACCCGTGGGGATGCCGGGGCGGGACGTGAAGTAGATGTCGACCAGGGTGTCGTCGCGTAGGCACTCCGGCTCAACTTCGGGCAGCGGGATCAGCTTCTTGGCCAAGCGCGACTCGGGGTTCGCGAGCGCGTGGTCGATCGAACTCGATTCGACGATCCGGCCCGCGTCCAGGAGGGTTGCCGACGTGCAGATCTTACGCACCACGCCCATCTCATGCGTGATGACCAGGATCGTCACCCCGAGCTGCTCGCGCACGTTCTTCAGGAGGTCGAGGATCTGGTCGGTAGTCTCCATGTCGAGTGCCGAGGTGGGCTCGTCAGCCAAAACCACCGAGGGGCGGATCGCCAACGCGCGGGCGATGCCGACGCGCTGGCGCTGGCCACCCGACAGCTGCGCAGGATAGGACGCCCCGCGGTCCGCAAGGCCGACGAGGTTGAGTAGCTCAGCCACCCGCGCGTCACGTTCGGCCTTCGGGATGCCCGAGACCTTAAGCGGATATTCAATATTTTCGGCCGCCGTGCGGGCCTCTAGCAGGTTCGCGCCCTGGAAGACCATGCCGATGCGGCGACGCTCTGCGCGAAGCGGGCGGCCCGAGAGAGTGGTGAGGTCCTTACCGTCCACGAGAATGGCGCCGGAGGTGGGCTTTTCCAGGGCCGTGAGACAGCGGATGAGCGTGGACTTGCCCGCGCCCGATTCGCCTACGATGCCGTGGATTTCGCCGTCCATGATGGTGAGCGAGAGGTCGTCGAGTGCCACAACGGACTCAGCTCCCTTGCGGGGGTACACCTTGGTGACCCCTTGCAGCTCAATCATGGTTCTCCTTCTTCGCCACCGGTCCAAACGCTGCCGAGGTGGCGACCTGTCCGGTGATTACAGTGAACAGTAAACACGTCGATCCTTGGCGCTGCAAAAGGATCTCACCCTTCGGGTGAAGTGTAGGCAAGGTCACGGGCCGGCCTGGCAAACACACGGGGTGCCCGGGACCTCACGTCCCGGGCACCCCGTGCTGTATCAGCCGAACCTTACAGCCCCGGACGCTTCCCCAACGTGACGGACACGGTCTGGGAGCCGGCAAAGAAGTCGTTGCCCTTGTCGTCAACCACGATGAAGGCGGGGAAGTCCTCCACCTCGATCTTCCACACGGCCTCCATGCCCAGCTCCGGGTACTCGAGGAGTTCGACGTGCTTGATGCAGTCCTCGGCCAGCTGGGCGGCGGGGCCGCCGATCGAGCCGAGGTAGAAGCCGCCGTACGTCTTGCACGCGTCGGTCACCTGCTGGGATCGGTTGCCCTTGGCCAGCATGATCATTGACCCGCCCTCGGCCTGGAACGGGCCCACGTACGAGTCCATGCGTCCCGCCGTGGTGGGGCCAAAGGAGCCGGACGGCTTGCCCTCCGGGGTCTTCGCCGGGCCGGCGTAGTACACGGGGTGATCCTTCATGTACTGCGGCATACCCTCGCCCTTGTTCAGGCGCTCTTGGATCTTGGCGTGGGCGATGTCGCGTGCCACGATGATCGTGCCGGTGAGCGACAGGCGGGTCTTGACCGGGTACTTGGTCAGCTCGGCGAGCACGTCCTTCATCGGCTGGTTGAGGTCGATGCGCACCACCTCGTCGCCTGCGGTGTGCCCGATCTCCGCGTCCGTCTCAGCCGGGTAGAACTGGCCCGGGTTGAATTCGAGCTGTTCGATGAATACGCCTTCGGGCGTGATCTTGCCCTTCGCCTGACGGTCCGCAGAGCAGGACACCGCGATCGCCACCGGCAGGGAGGCTCCGTGGCGGGGGAGGCGGACCACGCGCACGTCGTGGCAGAAGTACTTGCCGCCGAACTGAGCGCCGATCCCGATCTTGCGGGTCATCTCGAGGACCTGCTCCTCCATGTCGAGGTCGCGGAAGCCGTAGCCCTCTTCGCCGCCGTGGGTGGGTAGCTCGTCGAGGTACTTGGCCGAGGCGTACTTCGCGGTCTTGAGCGCGTACTCCGCCGACGTTCCGCCGATCACGATCGCCAGGTGGTATGGCGGGCAGGCGGCCGTGCCGAGCGAGCGGATCTTGCCCTCGAGGAATGGCATCATCGAGTCGGGGTTCAGGATCGCCTTCGTCTCCTGGTACAGGTAGGACTTGTTCGCCGATCCGCCGCCCTTCGACATGAACAGGAAGTGGTATTCGTTTTCGTGCCCGGGTTCGGTGTCCGCGTACAGTTCGATCTGCGCGGGCAGGTTGGTGCCGGTGTTCCTCTCTTCGTACATGGTCAACGGCGCGTTTTGTGAGTAGCGCAGGTTGTACTTGCCGTACGTGTTTTGTACGCCGCGCGAAAGCGCCCGCTCGTCGACGCCGGGGGTCAGCACCCGCTGGCCGCGCTCGCCCTTGATGATGGCCGTGCCGGTGTCCTGGCACATGGGAAGCACGCCGTCGGCCGCAATGAGCGCGTTGCGCAGGAGGGTCTTGGCCACGAAGCGGTCATTCGGGGAGGCCTCCGGGTCTTCCAAGATCTTCTCCACCTGCTTGAGGTGGGCGGTGCGCAGGTAGAAGTTGATGTCGTGGAACGCGGTCTCAGCCAGCAGCTCCAGCGCCGACTCGTCCACCTTGAGGAACGTCATCCCATCGGGGCCCTCCACGGTCTCCACGCCTTCGGTGGTGACCAGGCGGTATTCCGTCTTATCCGGCCCGACGGGCAGCATGTCCCTGTACTTGATATCGTCCATGAAAGTCTCTCTCTACTAGGCGTAAAACCCCTCGCTTAAGAGGATAGGAGCTGCCTCCGACATTCCGCGGGCATAATGGCCTAATGCAACACGACACTCACGAAATTGACGTCCATTCCCGTCGCGGGGCTACCATGAAGGCGTGAACGACGATTCCCAACTCCAACGCGGCCTCACCTCGGCACAGGTTGCCATGATTGCCCTGTCCGGGGCGCTCGGCACCGGGCTTTTCCTCGGCTCGGGCTCGGTCATCGCCTACGCCGGCCCCGCCACCGTCATCTCTTACGCGCTCGCGGGCAGCCTTGCCCTGGCGATTGTGTGGGCGCTGGCTGAGATGGTCACGGTCCACCCGGTCCCCGGCGGGCATGGCGCGGTGGCGGCGTCGTACCTGGGGCGCTTCGGCGGTTTCGTCACGCGTTGGAACTTCGCGATCACAATGATGGTGGCAGTCGGCGCCGAGGTGGTCGCCTCCGCCACGTACCTCACCTACTGGTTCCCCGCACTCCCGCTGTGGCTCGGCACAATCCTGTGCTCGGTGTTCATCGGCGCGCTCAACATGTTTTCCGTCCATCTCTACGGCTCGTCTGAGTACTGGTTTTCAATGATCAAGGTAGTGGCGATCGTCGTCTTCATTTTGCTCGGCCTGGCCGTGGTGCTGGGGCTTGGGGCCAACGACGCCGTCGGCGTGCGTTACCTGACCGAGGGCGGCTTCCTGCCCAAGGGCGTTGGGGGAGTGCTGGCGGCGGCGTGTATGGCGGTCTTCGCCTTCGGTGGGATTGAGAACGTGTCGGTGGGCGCGGCCGAGTCCGCCAACCCCACCCGCGATATCCCCCGCGCCGCTCACACCATGATCTGGCGCCTGCTCATCTTTTACGTGGGCGCGATTCTCGTGGTCCTCATGCTCCAGCCCTGGACGCTGACGGCAGCCGTGGCCGGCACGGTAGAACAGTCACCGTTCGTCAAGGTCCTGGAGATCACGGGCGTGGCCGGCGCCTCGCACGTGATGAACGCCGTGCTCATCGTCGCCGCGCTCTCGGCCGCAAACGGCTGCCTCTATTCCTCCAGCCGCATGTTCCACTCACTCGCCGTCGACAGCGAAGCCCCACGCTTCGCCAGCCGCACCAACGCCAAGGGCGCCCCGCGCGGAGCCGTGGGCCTCGCCATGTGCGGAATGGCACTCGCCGCTGCGCTCGCGATCCTCAGCCCGGGCAACGTGTTCATGTGGCTGTACGGCATGGCCACCATCGGCATTCTCGTCACCTGGGTGATGGTGATGAGCACCCACATCGCCTTCCGCGCCAAGCGTGCCCGGGCCGGCCTGCCCCTGCCCACCAACCGGCTGTGGGGCAGCCCCGTGACCAACGTGGTGGTCCTCGCCGCGAGCGTGGCCATCTTCATCGCACTCTACTGGCTCATGCCGATCGCCTGGTATGCGGGCGTGCCCTACATCCTCGCCCTGTCGGTGGGCTACTGGTTGCTCTCGCGCTCGCGGGAGTTGCCCGCCCCACGCGACCTCCTGGCCGAATCCCTCGCCGCGCAGGCCGGCAAGTAGGAGATCTACCAGCGCGAACAGCCGCACACCGACGTCGAATACGGCCTGCTGGCGGGGTACACCGTGGAGCTCGCCGGGGTAAGCGGCCGGGCGCCGAAGGTAAGATACCTTGCCACGGCGTCGGGAGACCAGAAGGCCCGCATCGCCGAACGCTACTAGGCCGCGCGGACGGCGTCGTGAAACCGAAAAAGAAAAGACTTTGGTGTACTTCCAGAAAAACGAAGATACCCGGTGGGGTATAGCGTATGATCGTGACAAGCGGCAACGACGCCGCATCGCTAAATGGCTGGAGGGAAAATGGCCACAGTTGTAGTTCTCGGAGCCGGAATCTCCGGGCACACCACAGCCCTGCACCTGAAGAGGATGCTGGGCAAGAGTCACAAGGTTGTGGTTGTCAGCCCCAATTCGCACTGGAACTGGATTCCGTCGAATATCTGGGTTGGCACGGGGCGAATGAAGAAGAAGGACGTGGTCTTCCCGCTCGCACCGATTTACAAGCGCAAGGGCGTGGACTTCCGCCAGGCGCGCGCCACCGTCATCCACCCCGAGGGTGACGCCGGCGACTCGCGGCCCTACGTCGAGGTCGTCTACACCGACCCGAAGCGCGAGGGCGAAGAGGAGAAGATCCACTACGACTACCTCGTCAACGCCACCGGCCCGCGGCTCAACTTCGGTGCGACCCCGGGCCTCGGCCCGGACAACGGCTACACGGTCTCCGTCTGCACAGCGGATCACGCCGTCGAAGCCAATGAAAAGCTGATGGAGTCGATCGAGAAGATGAAGCGCGGCGAACGCCAGACCCTCGTGGTCGGCATGGGCGCCGGCAACTGCACCTGCGAGGGCGCGGCCTTCGAATACACGTTCAACGTGGACCACGAACTCAAGCGTTACGGGGTGCGCGACAAGGCGGACCTCATCTACCTCACGAACGAATACGAGCTGGGCGACTTCGGCGTGGGCGGCATGCAGTTTGTGGAGCGCGGCTTCAAGCAGTCCTCGAAGATGTGGACCGAGTCCATCTTCACGGAGCGCGGGGTCGCCTCGATCCTGGGCGCCGGCTGCAAGGAGATCACCGAGGACACGATCAAGTACGAGGTGGTCGACGACGACAAGACGTACGAGCTCAAGTACGACTTCGCCATGCTACTGCCCCCGTTCACCGGCCAGGGCCTGTCGGCCGTGGACAAGGACGGCGAGCCCATCGAGGGTCTGTTTAACCCGGCGAACTTCATGAAGGTTGATGCCAACTACACGCCCAAGTCCTATGACGAGTGGCTCGCCACCGACTGGCCCGAGAAGTACGAGGTGCCGCAGTACCCGAATATGTTCGCGGTTGGTATCGCCTTCGCCCCGCCGCACCCGATCTCCAAGCCGCGCGCCTCCGCGCTCGGCACTGCGATCGCGCCTGCCCCGCCGCGTACGGGCATGCCCTCGGGCGTGATGGGCAAGACGGTGGCACTCACGATCCGCGACCGGATCAAGAACGGCGCGTCCGCCCCGGCCCACGAAGCCTCCATGTCCCGCCTCGGCGCGGTGTGCGTGGCCTCCGCCGGCAACGACATCCTCAACGGTTCGGCCGCATCCATGGCAATGTACCCCGTGGTGCCGAACTACCAGAAGTACCCGCAGACCGGCGGCCGCAACACCAAGCTCACCACCGGCAAGATCGGGCTCTCTGGCCACTGGATGAAGACCTTCCTCCATTACCTGTTCATCTACAAGGCGAAGGCCCTGCCGGGCTGGACGCTCATTCCGGAATAGAGAGGGCATCATGAACAACGCCGACAACCCGACCATCATCCGTTCCTACGACGACGTGCCGGTGCCCACCCGGCTCACCCTGCATCTGCGCAAGAACCCCGTGTGGCAGCTAGGCCACTTCGTGAGTTCTGCGCTCGGGACCATGGGCATGGTGGTGCGCGGGCACGATAAGAAGATGTAAGTACGAGCAAGGGTGCGGCCGGGGGAGACCTCGACCGCACCCTTTTGTGCCGGCGTCCGGCGTCGATGGCAGAATGATGCCGAGGAAAGGACGAGGATAGCAAAGCGCGTGACGATGGCCGACCTGGGTCTCGAAGGTGCGCGCCATCCTCGAGCGCGCTTCGAAGAACGCTGGGATCACCGTGGCACACACGGGAGCCTACGCGCCTACGCGCGCCGAGCTTAACGCCTAAGCCGGTGTGCGGGTAGCGCCCGGACCGCCCACACGAGCGCGAACGCGGCCGTCAAAATGAGGACAATCGCCGCGCCCGTGGGCAGGTCCCACACCCAGGACGCCCAAATGCCGAAAAACGCGCCCGCCGAGCCAATGGCGGGCGCGATCAGCATCATGGGCACCAAGCGATCGGTCAGGAGCCGGGCGGTGGCGGCCGGCGTGATGAGCAGGGCGAGCACTAGGATGTTGCCCACGATCTGCACGCTCATCACCACCGCGGCGGCGATGGTGAGGTAGAGAACCACGTCTACGAGCCCGGCGCGGATACCGAGCGAGGAGGCGTAGGCGCGGTCGAGGGAGACGATCACCAGTTTCTTGTGGGCGAGCGCCAGGGCGGTGAGGATCGCGGCGGCGCCGATGGCGATGGAGGTGAGGTCGCCGGGCTGGACGCCCGTGAGCGATCCGAACAGGATCGATTCGAGCGAGCCGGTGTAGGTGGAGATGCGCGCCATGATGACCAGGCCGAGCGCGAAGGCGGCGGCGAAGAAGATGCCGATCACCGAGTCCTCGCCCACCTTCCGGTTCTGCGTGAACACGGCGATGAGGAGGGTGACGACGACGCCGGCCACCGCCCCGCCCAGCAGTACCGAGCCGCCCACGGCGAAGGCCACGGCGATGCCGGGGAAGACGGCATGGGCGAGCGCGTCACCGATGAAGCTCATGCCGCGAAGGACGGTGTGAACGCCCACGGCGCCACAGATGATAGCCGACAGGATTGCCACCACCATGGCCCGCTGAAGGAAGGCAAGCTGGGGGTTGGCGAGGTCGGCGAGGAAGTCGAGCAGGCTCATGTCAGTCCAATGGTACGAAGCAGGGCGGAGTCGGGGCGGACGGCGAAGGTGTCCATCCAGATGTGGGGGTCGCGCAGGTTGTCCGGGGCGTCGACGGCGCGGATCGTGCCGGCGAGCAGGGCCAGTCGGTCGGCCATGCCCACGGCCTGCGTGAGGTCGTGGGTGGACATGAGGATCGCCACCCCGGCCTCGGACAGGGAGGTGAAGAGATCGGTGAGCGAGTCCTGGGTGGGGTGGTCGAGGCCGGTGAACGGCTCGTCCAGCAACAACACCTGGGGCCCAGGGGCGAGCGCGCGGGCGATGAGCACCCGCTGCTTCTGCCCGCCCGAGAGCTCGTCGAGCGTGCGCTCGCGCAGGTCGATCATCCCCACCATCTCCAGGGCGTCGTAGACGGACCGCCAGTGTTCAGCCTTCGCCCACTGCCACGGGCGCATGCGCGCCTGCAGGGAGGTCATGACCGTTTCTTGCACGGAGATGGGGTAGTTCCAGGCGATGTCGTGGCGCTGGGGAACGTAGCCCGGCGCACCCGAGCGCTCGATCGTGCCGCGCGCAGTGGGGATGAGCCCCATGATCGCGCGCATGAGCGTGGTCTTGCCCGCGCCGTTCGGCCCGAGCAGACCCATGATCTCGCCCGGCTCCACCGTGAGCGAGACACTTTCGAGGATCGTGCGCCCGCTCAGGCACACGTCCACGTCGCGAAGGGCAAGGACGCTCACTTGTCCTCCAGGGCGCGGGCCTGCGCGGAGCTCGTGCGCTTGCGTAGCACCACGAAGACGGCCACGACGAGCAGGGCCAGGCCCGCCATGCCAAGGACGACGACGCCGGTGCTCGAGTCGCGCTGGTCGCGCGCGGTGGCGTCGGGGCTGGCGTCGTCAGCCTGCTCCGAACCATTGCTGCTCTGGCCCGCGCCAGACTGGCCCTCGCCCGTCTGTTCCGAGGCGTCAGCCGAGCCGTCGGGCGTCGTGGAGTCCGGCTGTACGGCGGCGATGGCCGCCCACACGTCGTCGACGCTCGTCTCAGAGCCGACTGCCACGTTGATGTAAGCTGTGCCGCCGGCCGTCGTGCCGTCGTTGAGAGTGGCGGTGAAGGATAGGCGGATGCGGTGCACGCCCGGCTCGGTGAAGGCCCAGTTGACGTGCGTGTGCGTGTTAAGCTCCACCGAGATCGGCTGGGACTCGGCCTTCGCCGAATCCCACAGCAGGTCGGGGCCTTGGAAGTTGCCGGCCTGGACGAACGCGGTGAAGGTGCCCGGGCCCTCGTGGCCCTCGAAGACGATGTTGACCGTGCCGTTGACCTGGTCAATCACTGCCGGGTCCTGCGTGTTCCAGCCCAGCCACGGCACGCCCGAGATCTCCTGCTGGGGGATCACCCACGCCTGCGTGCCGCCCACGAAGTCGTAGCCCTCGGGCACGTCGAGCCGGGCGTCGTCGGAGACGCGGTAGACGACGTCGTTGGTCTGGCGCCATGTGGGGGTGGCGGCGGTGTCGTCGCGGGCGAGGACCTGCCACTGGCCGTCGATGATGCGCGGGCCCATGTCCACGTGCCCGGCGTCGATCACCGTCTGCTCGCCGGCAGGGGCTACCGCCTCGTCGGCGTTCACGCGCTGCGTGAGCGCGGGGTCCACGGCCGTGGAGTCGGTGGTGGCGGCCGCGGGCACGGTGAGGGCCGTGGCGGCGAGGGCGAGCGCGGTGAGCGCGGAGAGTCGTTTCATGTCTATCCTTCAAACCTCCATGCTGGATACGAGCTCGGATCCAGGCACGATTTTAATGCGGTGATGTTGTGAACCACCAGGTCAATGTAGGTGGGGGCGTCCGGGGTGAGCGAGTCGGAGGACAGGGAGCACACGCTAATCCCCAGGCCGTCCGCGATCGACGTCAACTCGCCCGCCCCCGACTTCGTGGAGGCCTCCGTAAAAACCGCCGGTACGTGCAGGTCGCGCAGCGTGGCGGTGAGCGTGGCGAGCGCCCCGGCCGACGGCTCAAGCGACGGGTTCGCCGACGCAAACCCCGTGATCGCAAGCCCGTAGGCGTTGGCCAGGTACCCGTAGGCGTCGTGGGCCGTCACCAGGCGGCGGTTAGCGGGCGGGATCGTGGCGAGCACGTTCGCGGCCCACGCATCGAGCCGCTCGAGCCTGGCGATATATGCCGAGGCGTTGGCCTCAAAGACGTCCGCGTGCTCGGGCTCGATCGCCGAGAGCTGGTCGCGGATCACCTCCACGTAGGCGATCGCGTTGGCAACATCCAGCCACATGTGCGGGTCAATTTCCCCGTGCACGTGCCTGCCGATCACGGCCTGCGCCAGCACCCACGCGTCCTCCCCGGGCTTGCCGAGAAAACGCCACTGCGGGTCCGCCGGCACCTGCGTGCGGGTGGCGTGCGGGACCGCGACGACGACGTCGGCCGGCTTGCGCTCGAAGCTGCGGCCCTTGTCCTCCCCGCGCAGCGTGAGGTCGGCCTGAGCGAAGAGGTCCACGTGCCCCGAATCCAGAGCATTCGGCCCCGGATCGGTGCCAACGGCGAACTCGATCGTCGCCTCGGCGGGGGAGGAGCCGCGCATGTCGGCGTCGGGAATCGCCTCGATGGTGAGGCGGTAGCGGCCGGGGGCGGTGAACCCCCACGACATGTGCGTGTGCGAGCCGGCGGGGAGGGCCAGCTGGTCGCCGTCCAGGCCGTTCGAGGAGTCGAGCCAGATCGAGGGCTGGCCGAACACGCCCGTGGTGAAGGCCGAGATGTTGCCCGGGCCCTCGAGCGCGGTGGCGCGGAAGGTCACCGTTCCGGGGTCGGAGTAGCGGCCGGCCACGCGCAGGCCCAACCAGATCGTGTCCAGCGCCTGGTCTTCGACGAGCGGGATGTGGTAGCCGCCCACTGCCACCGACTCGTCCCCAAGCGCCACGTTCGGGCTGCCCGCGGGAAGGTTCGAATCGACCATCGCACGGATCGACTCGTTTTCCAGGAGCAGCCCGTTAGAGAACGCCGTCTTCGCGCGCGTCACGTGGCGCAGCATCGACAAGGGCGGCTCGTACGTGTGGGGGTCGGAGGAGGGCGGAACGAGGGAGACGACGTCGATCGCGTCGCCCGCCACGTTCCGCACCAAGTCGGCCACGACCGGGGTGGTGGCGACCACCCCGGCCGAGTCCTCCGTAGGTGCGGCGCACCCGGCCAGCGCGAGGCTGGCCAGGAGTGCTAGGGAGCGGGCGAGCCCGCCCCGGTTATGCGAAGCGCCTGCGAACAATCAGCGCACCGCCGATGCCCATGAGTGCAATCGTGAGGGCCGCAAGCGTGGACACGGTTGCACCGGCGTGAGTGAGCGCGGTGGTCTGGCCGGCCGCCACGTTCTTGCCCTCCGCTTGGAGCTGGACGATCTGCTCGGCCGAGAGCTGGCAGTCGGCGCCCGACGCCGTCTTGCCCACCCACTCGGTCTTGATGTACTTATCGCCCTTCTTCTCCACGCCCGCCGGCAGGCCGTTATCGCTGGCCGCGCCGCCGAACCAGCGCTCGCCAACCACCTGGCCGAGGTTGCCCGAGGAGAACACCGCGAGCTGGCCCGGGCCGGTCACGCTGGACAGCGACCACGTGACCTCACCGGTGGTACCCGAGACGATCGACGGGTGCTGCGTATTCGCGCCCACCCACGGCACGCCCGGAACAGCGGCGGAGGAGATCATCCAAATCTGCGAGCCCTTCGGGGCGATGAACTCCAGGCCTGCGGGTGCGGTGGCCTTCGAAGCGTCGCTCAGGCCGAAGACGAGCGAGCCCGGATCGACCCACTTGGCCGGCTGGGTGCGGTCATCCTTCACCTTGAACATGAGTTTGTCGCCCTCGAGGACCGAGCCGATGTCGAAGTGGCCCGAATCCGCGTTGCCCGAACCTCCCACATTGAACGTGAGGGTGCCCGTGGCCTGGACGCGCTTACCGCTCTTGAGCTTGGCGGTCTGCGTGATCGTCGCCTTGTAAGTGCCCGGTTTGGTGAACACCCAGTTCGGGTGCGAGTGGGTGTTGGCCGGCACGGTGTAAGAACCGCCCGATGCCTTCGCCGCCGGGCCCGAAACTTCGGTCTCGATCGGGGTGGGGATGCACTGCTCCACAGCGGCGCCGCCGCCCGTGATCGTGCCCGCCGGGCCGGTGCCCGCCGCGCCCGGGGTGCCGGTAGCGCCAGGCGTTCCGGTGGCGCCGGGTGTTCCGGTGGTGCCGGGGGCGCCGGCCGGCTTGTCCGGGGTCTTGCCGCCGGGCTTGCCGCCGTTGTCGGCGTCGCCCTTATTCGAGCCATCCGTGTTGCCGTTGCCCGTGTTGTCGTTACCGGAGCCGTTGCCGGCTTCGTCGTTGCCGTTGCCCGTGTCCGTGTTGTCGGTGTCACCGGCGTCGGGCGCGGACTTGTCCTCCACGACGATCCGGATCTTGCCGATGTCCGACGTTATCGACGTGCCGTCCTTATCCGTGGCAGAGACCTGCATCGCGAACTCGTACGTGCCCGGGTGGGTGAAGACCCAGTTGGCGTGGATGTGCGCCGGAAGGGTGTTGGTCACCGTGGTAGTCTTCGAGGAGTCGACCAGCAGATCCTGCAGGCCCGCGAGGCCCTGCGTGAAGGCCCAGGCCTTCGCGCCCTCGTCCGCCGACGCCGAACGAGCCATCGACGCCATCATCGGCATCGCGCGTCCAGCAACCTCGGGAGTCGCCTGTGCGCCTCCCGAGGGTACCGAGATCGGCGTAAAGGTCATCGTCGTGCCATTGGGGAAGGTCTCCGTGGGCAGGCGCTCGGTAGAGAAGCCCGGCCATACCAAGCCCCTCACCTGCGACTGCGGCAGCACGTACAGCGGCGTGCCGTAATCGCCCAAGAAGTTGTAGGACTCATCGCCAAAGACGCGCTTGGAGCGCACCTGCTTTCGCACCTTGGCCTTGAGAGTGACGGCGTCGGGATCGCGAACCACGCTACGCGGTTCGATAGTGCGTGAATCGTCGCCGACGATGATTCGCAGCGAGCCGTCCGGCGTGAGCGTGGGGCCGTAGTCGATGTGGCCCTCCGTGATCGTCACGGCCTCGGTCTTGATGGCGCCTTCGGTCTCGGCGCTGGCGTTGTCCTCGGCCTCGCCAGGCTTGCCGTTATCGCCAGCTTCACCGTTTCCACCGGCATCGCCGGTCGGCTGGTCGGTGGGGTTGTCCGGGTTCTCCGGCGCCGGAGTCTCCGGCTCCGAGGGTGCGGGCGCATCGCTATCGGGTGCAGCGGCGAAGTTCGCAGTCGCGGTGAACTCCGCGCCCTCGGCGTCCAGCGTGGTGCGGGCCGCCGGGTACTGCGTGGCCGGGGTGAGATCCCAGTGGGCCTGGGTGGTGTCACACCAGTCGTCCACAAAGCTCTTCGAAATCGTCATCGAGCGCGAGGAGCGGGTGGAGGTGAAGTTGATCGGGCACTCTTCGGCGGTGCTCGACACGTCCTCGCCGAAGCCGCCAACCACGCCGAATTCCACGTTCGGATCCTCGGGCATGGCGGTGATGACGTAGTTATCGCCCTCGAGCTTGCTCGACATCGTCACCTTGGTGGAGGTGATCGCCGCCGGGCTCAGGTTCTTCGCCGGGATGTTGGTGTTCGTGGGGGCCGGGAACTGGCCGGGCTCCGACGTCGTCGTCGCCTTATCGCCGAGCTTGTAAGAGACCGGGGCGGTCATCCAGCGCGGGGCGGGCGAGCCGGCGTCGGGAACGTAAACGGCCTGGAAGCTTGAGGTCTGGGAGCCGATCATCTCGCTCCACGTAGCGGAACCGCCGGTCAGAGGCTGCTCGGCCAGGTAGTAACCGTCGATGTAGAAGGCCACGCGGCCCGTGGCGGCCGGATCGCCCGTGTCGAAGGTGATCGACGTCATCGGCTCGGTGCCCGAAGGCGCAAGCGTGAGCGTGGGCTTGAAGGACTGCGATGAGCCCGTCTCCTGGGAGGCGTTGTAAGCGTCGATCACGTTGCCCAGCTTGGCCTGACGCGGATTGCTACCGCCAACCTGCCACTCCATATCCTGCGGAGCGGAGGTCACGAACTGGCCGGTCGTGGCATCGCGGTACGTGGTGCGGTAGGTGAGGTGGTACGTGCCCGGCTTGGAGAACGTGGTGTTGAGGTGCGTGTGAGCACCGGCGCCGAGCTGGAGGAAACGGTAGTCGTTCTGGTGGCTGGAGAGGAAGCGCTCCTGCGGATAATCATCATTCGTGTAGCGGAACATCTCCATCTGGCCCGGGCCGGTGAAGTCCACGAGCTCCAGCTGGAACATCTGGTCGCGGAACTTCTCCACCGGGATGCCGGCGTCCGAACCGTAGCCGATCCACAGGTTCTTAGCGCCGCCCGTGGCATTGATGGGGGAGCCCCAGTAGAACAGGTCGCCCGCCTCTCCCAGGAAGCGATACTGGGGATGCTCGCCAGCGGTGTAATAGAAGTACTGCTTGCCGCTGGAATCGTAGCCCTGGTGCAGCCAGTGCAGGCCCTTCTCCAGCGGCGTGACCTGCTGGCCGGAAGCCTTGATCGTCAGGGCGTCATTCTCCCAGAACACCTTCGGGGAATCGGTGTGGCCCTGATCGAAAATTGCCTTGCCCTCCGTGGGCGCGGCCGCCGCCGGTGCCAAGAAGGAGACGGCGAGTGCGAAGGTAGTGAGGGCGGCGAGCCGCTTCGCCCAACTCAGACGCGACAAGAAGGATCACCTACTTTCAATTGAGAATCTTTATCACCTACAAGTGTAACGGGAATCGATATCGATATGAAGGTGGTGGGGTGTGGCGTAACGCGCACGTGTGGATCGATCAGAACCCTGGGCTGTCTTGTTGCTAAAAGCGGAGTCTTCGGGCGCAGAATCCAGATGCGTCTGCGCTCGGATGCATCTGAGGGTGGAAGTCGGTGATTACTTGCGGTACTTGCTTGCAGGGCTACTCGCGGTGGCCGTCGATCGGGCCCACCAGCTTGAGGAAGCACTGCCCGCACAGGGCCATGTACTCCACCTCGGAGCGGTTATCGATCTCGATCTGTTCGCCGTGGAGCATGAACTGGCCGTTGACCTTGCGGGCGTTAAAGTTCGCCTTGCGCCGGCACCCCGCCCCACACATCGTCTTCAGTTCCTCGAGGGTGTGGGCAGTCTCCAGCAGGCGGGCCGAGCCGGGGAAGACCTTGGTGAGGAAGTCGGTACGTAACCCGTAGCACAGCACCGGGATGTTGAGGGTGAGGGCCGCCATGAGCAGCTGGTCCACCTGTGCGGTGGTGAGGAACTGCGCCTCGTCCACGAGGATCCCGCCCACCGTCTTGCCTTCGATGGAGGCGAGCCAGTTACTCGCAAGCTCGAACAGGTCGTCGTCCTCGGCCACGAGGTGATCCACGAGCCGCTCGATCCCCATGCGCGTGTAGAGCGCGGCGCCGGCCTTCGAATCCAGGGCGGGCTTAAGGATGAGGATCTGCTGGTGGGATTCTTCGAAGTTGTGGGCCGCCATGAGCAGGCCGGCGGTCTTACCCGAGTTCATCGTGCCGTAACGAAAATACAGTTTTGCCACTGCTCATCCCTTCGAAAGTGTCCAGCTGTACCAGCATAGGGCATCGGCGGGAAAGAATTGTCGGAGGGGCATGGGAGAGTGGAGATATGGAGATGGAAGAACGCCAATACACGGGCCGGCTGCGGCTCACATGGATCCTCACCCGCGGGCAGGATATGCCCTTTGACGTGGATGTGTACCCTGCGTGGGCGGCGCTCACGTGGCGGGCGCGCAGTGCGCGCCCGCCCGATGAGTTAGCGCTCTGGGATTGTCACGCGCACCCGCCGGGCGGCGGGGTTGGGCAGTGCAATGGACTGGCCGTCGATCTCGATCGTGGTCAGGCCCAGCACCGCGCTCTGTGAGGTCACCGTGGCGTTCTTGCCGGGCCGCACCCCCAGGTCGCCCAGGTAAATGAGCACGTCGGCGTCGTCGTCGTCCACCTGCTCGATCACCACGGGCGCGCCCTCTGCTGCCTCGTGCAAGTGGAAGACGTCCATGGCTGGCATCGAGCCGTCGGGCTGGGGGATCGGGTCGCCGTGCGGGTCGCGCAGCGGGTGGCCGAGCAGGTCGTCAATCGCGTCGATGAAACGCGCGGACACGGCGTGCTCGAGCACCTCGGCCTCGTCATGCAGCTCCTGCCAGGCATAACCCAGGTGGGTGTGCAAGTAGGTTTCGATGAGCCGGTGCTTGCGCACTACCCGCAGTGCCTCGCGCAAGCCCTCCTCGGTGAGGCGGATCGGGCCGTAGCGCCGATGGCTGACCAGGTTTTGGGAGCTGAGCTTCTTCACGGCTTCGGTCACAGTGGAGGGGCTCAGCCCCATGCGGCGCGCAAGCTCGATCGGGACTACCTCATCGCCGGACCATTCGCAGATGGACCAGATCGTCTTGAGGTAATCCTCGGTCGAGGGGGAGAGCGTGTTCATTAGGAAAGGGCTGCCGCCACCGCGAGCTCGAGCGCCTTGACGAACTTAGTCTCGCGCTCCTCCGGCGTCATGTCCTCGCTCGGTACGGTCATGTGATCCGAGATGGTCAGCACGGCAAGGGCCTCCTTGCCGTACAGGGACGCCAGGCCGTAGAGTGCGCCTGCCTCCATCTCGGCTCCGGCGGTGCCCACCTTCGCGGCGGCCTCGTTGACCTCTTCGGGCACGTTGTAGAAACGGTCACGCGAGATCACGGGTGCCACGACGACGTCCGGGTCATCCCCAGCCGCGTCCGCCGCGGCCCTGACCAGGTTGAAGGAGGCGATAGCCGAGAAGTGGGTCTGCGGAATGAGGTAGGTGTTGATCACGCCTTCGTAGTGCGCGCCGCTGGCAATCACTACGTCACCCACCTTCACGTCCTTCGACAGGCCGCCGGCCGTGCCCACGCGGATGATGCGCTGCACGTCAAACATGGAGAAAAGCTCCGAGGCGTAAATGCCCAGCGACGGCTGGCCCATGCCCGATGCCATGATCGACAGTGGCTTGCCATCCACCGTGCCCGTGAAGGCCTTAATGCCGCGCACGTCCGACACGACCTTGGCGTCCGGCATGAGCATCTGGGCCATGCGCTCGGCGCGCTTCGGGTCACCCGGCATGAGGACGGCGGGAGCGATGTCTCCCTTTTCTGCGTTGATGTGTGGCGTTGCCATGTTCTTCCTTAACGTAAGGCGGAAAGTTTACTGATCTAGTCTAACGCGAGCGCCGGGCGGCTCGCCGCTCCGCGCGGGCCTGCTTGGCGTTCGCCTTGCGCTCCTTCGGCGTGAGGTGCTGGGCCACCTTCTCGTCAAAGCGCTCCCAGTGCTCGGCCGAGACCTCCTCGAACGCGCGCGGCGGGCCGCCCGGGCGGTCCTGCATCCGGTTGAGGTAGGGGTAGGTGTCATGCCCGCGCAGGTAGAGGATCGCGGTGTTGATCGCGGCGGCAAGCGGCACGGCGAACAGAGCTCCGATGATGCCCGCGAGCGCCGATCCGCCTGCCACGATGAGCACCACAGCCAGGGCGTGCATGTTGAGCGCGTTGCCCTGGAGGACGGGCTGGAGGACGTTGCCTTCAATCTGCTGGACGAGGATGACACCGGCCAGCATGAGCAGCGCGAAGCCCACCGACTGGGTGTTGACCAGCACGATCACCACGGCAAGGAAGCCGGAGAGGAAGGCGCCGACGATCGGGATGAAGGAGAAGAGGAAGACGACCACCGCGATGGGGAAGGCGAGCGAGATCGGGGTCTTCAGGAGCATCGCGACGATACCGATGCCGACGGCGTCGACAGCGGCGACGATCGCCTGCGTGCGGGTGTAGTTCCCGATCGTCACCCAGGCGCGGATGCCGGCCTCGTTGACCCGGTCGTGCTGCGAGCGCGGTGTGGCGCGCACGATCCAGTGCCACAGGCGCCGGCCGTCCTTGAGGAAGAAGAATAGGGAGAACAGGGACAGGATCATGCCGGTGAGGAAGCCCGTGACGCTCGATCCGATGGAGGCCACGCCGCCCAGCAGGGTGGCGGCGTTGTTCTGTAGGGCGCTTTGCGCCTTCGACCAGCTCTCGTTCAGTGTTTGCTGGAGGGTGGGGAACTTGTCAGTCAGAAGGTCGACGATCGTGGACACGCCGGCGATAACCTGGTCGGCCAGGTCGGACATGCCCGCCACGATTCCGGTGCCCGCCCCCACAAGCAGACCGAGGATGATGACGACCAACCCGAGCACTCCGGCTGCGGCCGCGGCGGCCGGCGGCCAGTTCCAGCGCTTGCGTAGGTAAGCGCTGGCAGGTTCGAGCACGACGGCGATGAGGAGCGCCACCATGAGCGCGATGAAGAGGAGGGAGAGCTTGAAGGTGACCCAGCCCACGCCGATCAGCAGGATGGCGAGAACGATGATGCGCCACGCCCATCCGGCGGCGGTTTCAAGGGCGGATGGGACGGGGGAGCGGTATTCGTGTGCCTTGACCGTCACCTCGTCAGGTTCGAAGTCCGGTGCGTGTTGTGGCTGAAAATCTTCCATAGGTGCCACATTATCGGGTGAGGCTGCATTTTTTCCAACGTGAAATAGTTGAAATGTGTTTTATTCCGTGTGGCGTGAGAGAATGGACGCCGAACTGCTCAGGAGGAACCTTGTACGCACTGCTCGCCTTCGATCTCGATGACACGCTCGCACCGTCGAAATCACCCCTGTCACCTCGGATGGCCGCCGCGCTTCGCGACCTGCTCGATCTTCACGACGTGTGTGTCATCTCCGGCGGCACGTTTGACCAGTTCCGCGGCCAGCTGCTTGCCAACCTCGACGCCACCGACGCCCAGCTCGCCCGCCTCCACCTCATGCCCACGTGCGGCACGCGCTACATGCGTTACGACGACGCCGACTGGCGGCCCGTCTACGTGCGTGACCTGAGCGCCGAGGAGAGGGCCGAGGCGATGGCAGTCGTGGAGGAAGAGGCCAAGCGTCTCGGGCTGTGGGAGACCGAGGTGTGGGGAGATATCCTCGAAGACCGCGGATCGCAAATCACGTTCTCCGCGCTCGGCCAGCAGGCGCCCCTCGAGGCGAAGAAGGCCTGGGACCCCACGGGGAAGAAGAAGGAGGCCCTGCGCGCCGCCGTCGCCCCGCGCCTACCGCACCTCGAAGTGCGATCGGGCGGATCGACGTCGGTGGACATCACCCGCAAGGGCGTGGACAAGGCCTACGGAATCGCCGAACTGGAGAAGGTCACGGGCATACCGATCGCGAACATGCTGTTTGTGGGCGACCGCCTCGACGAGGGCGGCAACGACTACCCCGTCACCCGACTCGGGATCGACACCCACGCCGTTTCCGACTGGTCCGACACGGCCCACTTTGTTGAATCGTACGTCGCAAACGCGAAGGAACATCATGAGTGAACTCGACATCGAGGAAATGGATCGTCGAATCGCCAAGTTTGAGGCCAAGGCCAGCGAGCACGAGCGCGCCGGCGGCGCCTCGCTCGAAACCTCGCTGACCATGATCATCACTGGGGCGATCGGCCTGTTCGCCTCACTCATGCTCGTCCTGTCCGAGTTCACCTACTACAAAAACCCGAACGCCAGCCTCATCTGTGACGTCAACCCGCTGATCGGCTGCTCGAAGTACTTCACCGCCTGGCAGGGTCACCTCCTGTTCGGTGTGCCCAACGCCCTGTTCGGCATGATGTTTTTCGCCGGAATCGTGGCCCTCGGGCTCGTGCTCGCCTTCGGCGGCACCCTCCACCGTTGGCTGTGGAACGCCGCGCTCGCCGGCGCCGGCATGGGCATCGTGTGGGTGGTCTGGTTCGCCTACGAATCCTACGTGGTCAACAGGTCACTGTGCCCGTTCTGCCTGGTCGTGTGGATCGTGACCATCCCGCTCTTCATCGTGCTGCTGGCCCGCGTGGCCCAAGCCGGACACCTTGGGGAGGGTGCCGAGGGCTTCGGCTCGGCCCTAGTGCGCAACCGCTGGATCACCGTGGCAGTGGTCTACCTCGTCCTCGTCCTGTTCACCGTCATCTGGTTCTGGGACTCCTGGGCGCTCGTCTTCTAATCAACCTCCGCCAATGGTGAGGGCCTCCGGGAATCCCCGGAGGCCCTCACTGTTAGGCAGGCGGCGTTCCGACTAGTCGTTGTTGTCCGACTCCGCCGCTCCGGTCTGCTCACCGGTCTGCTCGGCGGCCGGTTCTGTCGCGGACTGGTCCGCCCCCTCGGCCGGCTCGGTCACCTCAGCGGTAGGATCCTTTGTCGGCTCCGTGCTTGGCTGGCTGAGCTGCGCCGGGTTCTTCGACCAGATGAGGACCGCCTCGCCGTCGTCGTTGACCCAGTACAGCTCGGCAATGTCACCGGAAAGAGTGAGCGTGCCGGAAGCCGTGACGCCGTCGTCGACGAACGCGATGAGCTGGTCATTCATGGCGGAGCAGTACCGCGCCGACTCGTCGAACGGTGCAAACGGGTTGCCGTCCGAATCCACGGCTACGAAGGACTCCGCCGGGACGGAGATGTAGCCCTGCTCGGTCGAGGCCGGGGCGGTAGCCGTCAGATCGAGGTGGAGGAACTGGCCATCCAGGCTCCCGAGCTCGGAGGTGCAGGTCGTGATCTCGGTGGCCTTGTCAACCTGCACGTACGCCTCGGCATCAGGCGAGACCCACAGCCCGCCCGACGCACTACGTAGCGAGGTCGCGCGGATCTGGTTGAACCAGTCACCATTCGACACCCGGTAGCCATTTCGCACCACCCACTGCGCCTGGCGCGGGGAGGTCTCGTAGATCCAGACCGGCTTGCCCGACGTCGTCGTGGCCGCGTTGCGGAAGTAGCGCAAGGTGTTGATGTTACGGTTCGGGTAGTAGCCCTCGTAGACGTCCAGGCGCGTGAGGTTCGCGGCCAGTGTCGAGGCCGGGAACTCCATGATCTGGCCAACGATCGGGCGGCTCGTGGCGCTGGGGATCGCCCACGGCCACGTGCCCTTGTGGGTGACCCACAGGGCGTAACGCGGCACGGTATCCTTGCGCTCCGAGATCACGCGGCCCTGAACCATGTGGTAGCCGATGTCGCCCGTGCGGAGCGTGCCGTAGACGAAGGGCTGGCGCAGCAGCTGCGGCTTCGGCGCCGGTGGGCCCGCAACCGTGGTGGCTTTCCACTTGCCCGGCAGGGTCATGTCCTGCCAGCCGTGGCCGATCTGCACGGCCTTGGACCACCAGCCGTTGCCCAGGCTCGTGTAGCGGAAGAGCTTGCCGTCCGCGCGCTGGCCGATGATGTCGGGGCGGCCGTCGCCATCGATGTCGCCAATCGAGGTGATGTTGGTAAAGGACTCCCAGCCGTGGCCGATTTGGCGCATCGCGCCAAATTCACCGCTGCCGTCGCCCGGGTAGAGGAGCAGGCGGCCCGTGGGCTTGTGGCGGGCGACGAGGTCGGCCACCCCGTCACCATCGATGTCGCCGGGCACCACCATCATGTCGATGTCGTCCCAGCCCCATCCGATCTCGCGAACCCGGTCCCACTCGCCCGCGCTCAGCGTGGGGTAGAGGAGCAGGCGGCCGTCCCTGTGGCGGGCGAGGAGATCCGGGTGGCCGTCCCCGTCCCAGTCATCGGCCGGGACGATATCGGCCATGACGTGCCACCCGTACCCGATCTGGTACCCGCCGGTCAGCGAGGTGCCATCCGAGTGGTAGATGCGCAGCAGGCCGTCGGGGGAGCGGACGATGACGTCGCCATAATCGGCGCCGTCGAGCGAGGCAATTTGGATGCCGTAATCAAAACCGCCCCAGCCGTGGCCAATCTTCATGCCCGGAGAGAGATAGCTAGCGCTCCCCCCCCCGTAGGCATAAAGATCATTGTTCGTATGGCGGGCAAGAAGCGTGTCCCGGTAGCCGGAACGGATCGTGCTCGCCTCGGTGGGTGCCACGGCAACCACCATGAGAACCGCCGTCAATGCGACGGTCGCAAGACGCGAAAATAGTGATCGCATAATACTCTCCTCGGGTGTGAGTGCAAGGAGAGTCTATTCCCTTAACAACCCCAAAGTGACGGCGGCACAGGCACTACCGGGCGGCTGCCACCTGATCGGCGTACCCGGTCTCGATCAGCGCGGCGCGCAGCTTGTCCATTGCTGCGGCGATCTCCTCGGCAGGTGCGGCCACGGCGTCGGAAAAGCGCGCCGCCTCCTCCGACTCGGCGGGGATCACGTGCACGTGCGTGTGCGGCACCTCGAAACCGAGGATCGCCACCACGGCCCGCGGCACGCCAAACGCCTTCTCCTGGGCGCTCGCCACGATCTGCGCCACGCGCATCATGTGGCCGAAGTCGCCGGCGTCCACCTCATTAAACTTCGCCACCTCGGCGCGGGGGACGACCATGACGTGGCCGGGGCGAACCGGCTCAATGGTGGCCATGACGACGCACACGTCGTCGGCCCAGACGAACTGGCCGGGGATCTCCCCGGCGATGATCTTGGAAAAGATGGTGCTCATGGCTATATTCTACGGCGTGCGTCATGTCTCTCACAGTGGCCGCCGGCGGGCCGGGCCAGGCACCTGAGCTAGAATAGCCGCGATCTTAAGTAAAGGAGACTCATGAGCACCCCGTATCGGTACACCGCCGAGCTTGCCGGCGAGATCGAGAAGAAGTGGCAGGATCGCTGGGAGCGCGAGGAGACGTTCAACGCCCCCAACCCGGCTGGCGCGCTCGCGGACGGTCGCGCGGAGCTCAAGGAGCCCTTCTACCTGCTCGACATGTTCCCCTACCCGTCGGGCAAGGGCCTGCACGTGGGCCACCCGCTGGGCTACATCGCCACCGACACGCTCGCGCGCTTCGCCCGCATGCAGGGCAAGAACGTGCTGTACACGATGGGATATGACGCCTTCGGCCTGCCCGCCGAACAGTACGCCGTGCAGACCGGCCAGCACCCGCGCGTGACCACCGAGCAAAACATCGCCAACATGCGCCGCCAGCTGCGCCGCCTTGGCATGTCGCACGAGGCGCGCCGCTCGGTCGCTACCACCGACACGGATTTCGTGGGCTGGACCCAGTGGATCTTCCTCCAGATTTACAACTCCTGGTACGACACCGAAGCCCCCGGCCGCGTCGCGGGCACGGTGGGCCGCGCCCGCCCTATCTCAGAGCTCGTCGAAGAATACGAGCGGGGCAAGGTCGCAACCCCGGACGGACGCCCGTGGGCCGAGCTGGACGCGGCCGAACGGCGTCGTGCAGTGGATGCCCGGCGCCTTGCCTACATCGACTACGCGCCCGTCAACTGGTGCCCGGGCTTGGGCACCGTGCTGGCGAATGAGGAGGTCACGGCCGAGGGCCGCTCCGAGCGCGGCAACTTCCCCGTGTTCAAGCGCGAGCTGCGCCAGTGGATGATGCGCATCACCGACTACGCCGACCGCCTCGCCCAGGACCTCGACTACGTGGACTGGCCGGAGAAGGTGCGCCTCATGCAGCGCAACTGGATCGGCAAGTCGCACGGCGCGAAGGTGACGTTCGCGGCGCATACGGCCGAGGGCGACGTCACGCTCGAAGTCTTCACCACGCGCCCCGACACGCTGTTCGGCGCCACGTTCATGGTGGTCTCCCCGGAGCACCCGATGCTGGGCGGCTCGGGCGTGCCCACCGAATGGCCGGAGGGCACGAAGGAGGCGTGGACCGGCGGGGCTGGCACGCCGATGGGCGCGGTCATGGACTACCAGCGCCAGGCGTCGATGAAGTCCGACATGGACCGGGCCGACGACGCGCGGGAAAAGACCGGCGTCTTCACCGGCATTTACGCGACGAACCCGGTCAACGGCAAGCAAATCCCGGTGTTCACTGCGGACTACGTCATGATGGGGTACGGCACCGGCGCGATCATGGCCGTGCCGGCCCACGACCAGCGCGACTTCGACTTCGCGAAGGCCTACGACCTCGACATCGTACCCACGATGAAGCCCGCCGACGGCTTCGAGTGGGAGAGCGCGTGGGAGGAAGACGGCGAGATCATTGACTCGGCGAATGAAGAGATCTCGCTCAACGGCATGTACAAGGCCGAAGCGGTGGCCGCGATGAGCGACTGGCTGGCCGCCAAGGGCCTGGGCAAGGCCACGGTGACCTATCGCCTGCGCGACTGGCTTTTCTCCCGCCAGCGCTACTGGGGCGAGCCCTTCCCGGTGGTCTACGACGCCGATGGCAACGCTCACGCCCTGCCTGAGTCGATGCTGCCGGTGGACCTGCCGGACACCCCGGACTACTCGCCGCGCTCCTTCGATCCCGACGACGCCTCGTCTAACCCTGAGCCGCCGCTCGGGCGCCTGCAGGACTGGGTGAACGTGGAGCTCGACCTGGGGGATGGCCCGCAGATGTACACGCGCGACACGAACACGATGCCGAACTGGGCAGGTTCGTGCTGGTACGAGCTACGCTACCTTGACCCGCACAACGCCGAACGTTTCGTGGCCCCGGCGGTGGAGGAGTACTGGATGGGCCCACGCGAGGGCAAGGTCGCGGGCGGCGCGGACCTGTACGTGGGCGGCGTGGAGCACGCGGTACTCCACCTGCTCTACGCCCGCTTCTGGCACAAGGTCCTGTTCGACCTCGGACACCTGTCCTCCTTTGAGCCATTCTACAAGCTGTTCAACCAGGGCTACGTGCAGGCCTACGCCTACACCGACTCGCGCGGGCAGTACGTGCCGGCCGACGAGGTGGAGGAAGTGGCCGCCGCCGACGCCTCGGGCGAGGTGACCTATGTCTACCAGGGCGAGAAGGTCAACCGCGAGTACGGCAAGATGGGCAAGTCGCTCAAGAACATCGTCACCCCTGACGAGATGGCTGAGCAGTACGGCGCGGACACGTTCCGCCTGTACGAGATGTCGATGGGCCCGCTCGACGTGGACCGCCCGTGGGAGACCCGCGCGGTTGTCGGCTCCCAGCGATTCCTCCAGCGCCTGTGGCGCAACATTGTGGACGAGGAGACGGGCGAGCTCGTCGTCGTCGATGGGGAAGCGGACCTGGAGACGGCGAAGCTGCTGGCGCGGACGATCGTGGGCGTGCGCGAGGACTACGAGGGTATGCGGATCAACACCGCGATCGCCAAGCTCATCATGCTCAACAACCACCTGACCGGCCGTGAGGTGCCGCGCTCGGTGGCGGAGGCGATCGTGCTCATGGTCGCGCCCGTGGCGCCGCACGTGGCCGAGGAGCTGTGGAGCCGGCTGGGGCACGATCAGTCGCTTGCCTTCGCGCCGTTCCCGCAGGTGGCGGACGAATCGCTGCTGGCCGAGGACACGGTCACGGCGGTTGTGCAGGTGCGCGGGAAGGTCCGCGACCGCCTGGAGGTCCCGGCCGACATCTCGGCGGCTGACCTGCAGGCGATGGCGCTGGCCTCGGAGAAGGTGGCCAAGTTCCTGGAGGGTGAGCCGCGCAAGGTGATCGTGCGCGAGCCGAACCTGGTCAACATTGTTCCGTAGTTTTTCGTAACAATTCCAGCCAGTGATATCGGCTCGGCGCGCCAGCTCAAGAACCGATACAGTGAACGACGAAGGAAAGGGTGTGTGATGGCATCTACTGACATCTCAAAGGTCGACAAGTTTGGGCATGCCGCCTGGGAGATCGCCTCGCCGACGGGCGCGCGTGCCATCGTGTCCGAACGCGGCGCCACCCTGCTGTCCTGGCAGCCGGAGCCCGGCGTGGAGGTGTTGGCAGGCCATCAATCGAAAGAGGAACTCGAGGCCGGCGCGGGTGCGCGCTCGATGATCCTTGCCCCGTGGTCCGGCCCGATCGCGGACGCCACCTACACCTTCGACGGGCGTGACATCCAGGTGGACGACGCCGTGCGCGCCTACTCACTCGCCTACCTACAGGATTTCCACGTGGTCTCCGCCGGCACCACCCTGTCGATGGAGACCGTGATCAAGCCCTGCGATTCCTACCCGTGGACGTGCCAGGTGTCCGTGCACTTCTCCCTCGATTCGGGCGCCGACGGCGAGGAGCACCTCTCCATCACCCTCGAGGCGAAAAATCTCTCTGATGAGCCCGCGCCGATCGCCGTGGGCTGGCACCCCTACTTCATGCTGCCGGGCATGGAGACCGTGTCGAACCTCGGCCTGTCCATCCCTGCGCGCACGAAGATCCTCACCGACCGCCGTGGCGTCCCGTTGCCGGGGGAGTCCGCCTACGGCGGTGTCAACACGCCCGTGGTCATCGACTATTTGGGGTCGGCGTCCCTCAACGACTACTACCGCGGGCTCGTGCCCGACAACTACGGGGTGGTCGCCACACGCGTCGTCACCCCGTCCACCAACGCCTCCGTAGTTCTCACGCAGGAGCCCGGCGAGGCCGCGGTCGTCCACATCGACACCGGCGACCGCCTCGAGCGCGACCCCCGCACAGCCATCGCACTCGCGCCCATGTCCGCCGTTGCCGACTCGTTCAATCGTCCCGACGCCGTCGGCTCGGTTCGCGTGGAGCCCGGCCAGTCGCGCCAGATGACAGCCACGCTGACCTTCCGCCGCTAGAGCCGGCGCCGCGCCCGGGTTGCGCTATGGCACTTACTGTTGGCGAAGGGTGGGGACCGGGTTTCTAGGCCTTGGCCAGCTGTGAGACGCGCTGCGTGGACAGGCCCATCAGCGCGCCGACATCGCGCATGGACAGGCCAGCGTCCGTCAGTGTGCTAACAGCCTGGCGCGATGCCGCAGACAGGCGGGCTTCGGCGGCACTCGCTTCCTGGGCGGCCTTGCGGTAGTTTTCAACGACCTCTCCGGGAATGCCCTGAGCGTTGATGTCGACGTTGAACTCGGCGGCCGGCTTGCCGGTCATGAGGCTCGCGGCGTCCCTGACCATGCCCTCGAGCTGATCGAGGCGGCGCGCCTGTGTCCCGTACGGGTGACCTTCAACCTCGAATTCTGCCACCCACCACTTACCGTCGCGGACGGCGGAGATGAGGATATCGATCATTGACTTGCCCTCCTAATGATTGCTTTGGCGAGGCGTTTGCTGACTTCTCGGTGTCTGGGGATCGGCTCGCTCCATTGGCCAATGGTGGCTTTCGTGTGATTACCACCTTCAGTCAGAATGAGTATTTCGCCTCTTTCGCGTGCGATCCTTTCTAGCGTTTTGATGAGGATTCTTCGCTTCGTCACATTAGTCTAGACCGGTAGACTATAACAAGTCAATGGCCATTGACTTTGGCTTGCTCTGGCACCCTCGACTCTCATCAGGTCCCACCCGTTTCGCGTGGCCCGGCCTAGCGGCGGCGGGTTCCGAAGATTGCTCGCGTGATCTCGCGCGTGAGCGTGCGGCCAGCCGTGCGCACCATCTGATCGACCGTGGCCTCGCGGCGTTTGCGTTGGCGCTCCGCCTCGGCCTCGGCGGCACGACGCCGACGCTCGGCTTCCTTCTCCGCCTCGCGGCGCTCGCGCTCGATCTGTTTCTCCAGCTCGCGGGCCTGGCGGTCGAGTTCCTTCTTGCGCTCCGCCTCGAGTTTGGCGGCCTCCTTGGCTGCCTCGGCCAGGCGCTGGGCCTCCTCGCGGGCCGCCGCCTCCGCGGCCATCCGCTGCTCGAGCAGCTCGAAGGCTGACTCGGGGTCGATGGGGTCCTTGTACCGGGCGAGGGTGGGGGAGTTGCGCAGGGCGGCGTCGATCGCCTGCGCGCTGGCCGGGCCCATGACGGCGGCCGGCGCCCAGATCCGCACTGGGGCCACGGGGCTGGGGCGGCCCTTCTTGTCGAGGATCGTCACGATCGCCTCGCCCGTGCCCAGGCTGGGCAGGATCTGCTCGAGGTCGAGGGGTGAGGTGGGGAAGGTCGCCACCGTCTCGCGGAGCTTCTTCGCCTCGGCGGGGGTGTGGGCGCGAAGGGCGTGCTGGACCTTGGAGCCGAGCTGGGCGAGCACGTCGGCCGGGATGTCCGTCGGGGTCTGGGTAATGAAGACGATGCCCACGCCCTTCGAGCGAATGAGCCGCACGGTCTGCACCACCTGGCGCAGGAACTCCTTCGAGGCGCCGTCGAACAGGAGGTGGGCCTCGTCGAAGAAGAACACGAGCTTGGGCTTGTCCGGATCGCCTACCTCGGGCAGTTCTTGGAAGAGCTCGGCCAGCAGCCACATGAGGAAGGTGGAAAACAGCGCGGGCCGGGACTGGATGTCCGGGAGCTCGAGGGCGGAAATGACGCCTCGGCCGTCGTCGGTCCGGATGAACTCAGCCACGCTGAACGCGGGCTCGCCGAAGAACAGCGCGCCGCCCTGGGCCTCGAGCTCGGCGACGTTGCGCAAGATGACGCCCGCGGTGGCCGGCGCGACCCCGCCGATCGCCTTCAGCTCGTCCTTGCCCGAATCGGATGTGAGGTAGGAGAAGACGGCCCGTAGGTCGGTGATGTCGATGAGGGCCAGCTGATTCGTGTCGGCCCAATGGAAGATGAGGGACAGCGCCGATTCCTGCGTCTCGTTGAGGCCGAGCACCTTGGCGAGCAGGATCGGGCCGAAGTCGGAGATCGTGGTGCGAATCGGGGTGCCGTTGCCCTCGCCTCCCAGCGCATACAGTTCCGTGGGAAACGACGACGCCGCCCAATCCTGCCCCTGCTCAGCCGCGCGAGCGGCGAGTTTGTCCGATGCCGGGCCGGGCTCGAGCAAGCCCGTGAGGTCGCCCTTGATGTCCGTGACGAAACACGGCACGCCGCTGGCCGACAGGCCCTCGGCGAAAAGCTGGAGCGTGCGGGTCTTGCCGGTGCCGGTGGCGCCCGCGATGAGCCCGTGGCGGTTGAGCATGCCAAGCGGCAGGCGCACCTGTGTGGCCGGGCGGGGAACGCCGTCTTCCATGTAGGTGCCGACCGTGAGTGTCGGGCCGTCAAAGGTGTAGCCGGCGCGGACGGTTTGCTCGTAGTCCGAGGCTGCGGGTGAGGGCACGGGTGCGGGGTCTGGTGCGGGGGAGGCGGCCGGTTCGGCGTGCTGCTCTGTTGCGGGCACGGCCGACTTCGCTGGCGCTGCTGCTGGCGCGGGTTCGGGAGATGTGTCCTCGTTGGGCTGCGGCTCCGGGGAGCCAGACTCCTGGGCCGCGAGGGCGGCTTCGAGGCGGGCCTTGGCGGCGGCCGCCTTTGCCGCGGCGGCCTGAGCTTCGGCCTCGAGCGCTTCAGCTTGCAAACGGAGGATCTCATCGTTCATGGGACCAGTCTACGGGCAGGCCGGGGCCGAGGTGCGAGTCATTTTCCACAATCTCGCTCGCGGGAGGGCAACCCCATTTTTGGGGCTCGGGCGCGAAGGCACGTGGGGACGAGCGCACATAATGGCTTCATGACCACAATGCCTACCCGCCGCCCCGCCTCCCGCCAGTCGACCGCCGACTGGGAGAAGGTCGAGGGCTTCACCCGCACGGCCATGCGCCTCGGTGCCGGCGACGACGTCGGGGCGCTCACCACGCCCGCTATGAAGCGCCGCTTCGTGCTTGACGGTAACTCATTGCGCATCGCCGCGGTCCTCCTGCTCGTCCTTGCGCTGTCGGGGGTGATCGGAGCGCTGTCCGGGCGCTCCACCGAGGTGGCCGCGATCCCGCAGGGAGAAGAGTCAGCGCAGTCTAAGGCCGGCGCGGGGGACGGGGGAGCAGGCTCCGGCGAGAGTACCGAGGGTGGGCACGCAGTGGACGGTACCGCCAGTGGCAAGGCAGCGCCAGATTCTGCGGGCTCGGAGGAGGCGAGCGCGAGGGCGGAGACGATCGTCGTGCACGTGTCAGGGCAGGTGGCGGTGCCGGGTGTCGTCACGTTGCCGGCGCCCGCGCGGGTTGCGGACGCCGTGCAGGCGGCCGGCGGGCCAACCGGGGAGGCCGACCTCGCCCGCATCAATCTGGCCGGGCCCATCAGTGACGGCGTTCACATCCACGTCCCCGCTGTCGGAGAGGGAGGGGACGCGACCGGCTCGGGCGTCGTCGGCGGGGAAGGAGCAGCGAGCGGCGGGGCGGGAGATACCGGCGCTGCGGACGGGAAGGTCAACCTCAACACGGCGGACCAGGCGGGGCTGGAGGCGATTCCGGGGGTCGGGCCGGTGACAGCCAAAGCCATCATCGATTGGCGCAACGCCAACGGTACCTTTACTTCGATCGACCAGCTCATCGACGTGCGAGGGATCGGTCCCAAGACGCTCGAGCAGCTGCGCGACCACGTGCGCATCTGATGCAGGACTTCCGGTTGCTCGTGCCTGCGGGGGTGGTGTGGGCGGTGGCGCTCCTCGCCCCCGACTACCTCGCGCTCGGGCTCGTGGCGCTCCTTGTCACCCTGCTCGGGGCGCTGAGAAGCAACTGGTTCGCCACGATCGTCGGGGTGGCGTTGCTCTCCGGGACGATCGCGGGCGGGACGGATGCCCTGGTGGGGGAGTCGGATGCCATCTATCACGAGGTCGGCCGCGAGGTGGAGGTCACCGGCGCAATCGAACGCCACCCGAAGACGACGGGCGGGCAGTTCGGCGCGATGGTGCGGATCGAGGCGGTCGCACGGGTGAGCGCTGCGGCTAACTCTGGGCCGGCGATGAGCTCGCGCGCGAGCGCCTACATGCGTTGGGAAGGCGAACGCCTCGAGCGAGGCACGCGATTCGTGGCACGCGGCAGGCTGTCGGCCGGCGATGCCATGCTCCGCCTCAACGCTTCCACTATCGAGCCCCTCTCCGCGCCCCTGACAGGGCGCCTGCGCTCGGCCCTGCGCGAGTACGTTGCCGACCGCCCCTGGCACGCCCAACTCATCCCCGGCGTGGTGGTGGGCGACGACACGGGCCTGCCCGAGCTTGCCACCGAACAGATGCGCATGCTCAGCCTGTCCCACCTCACGGCGGTCTCTGGCGCCCACGTTTCCCTCGTGATCGCGGTGGTGCTCGGCGCGGTGGGCCGACGCCGACCGCTCGTTGCCGGTGCATTCGCGCTGGCGAGCTTGGGCGGGCTCGTGGCGCTGGTCGGCCCCGAGGCCTCCGTGCTTCGGGCCGGCTACATGGGCGTGCTCATGTGCCTGGCGATCGCCCTGCGCCGGCGGACGAACGCTTTGCCGCTCCTCGCTGCCACGATCATCGGGGTCAGCCTGCTCGACCTCGAGCTCGCCCGCAGCCTCGGCTTCCAGCTCTCGGCGCTCGCCACGGCTGCCATCATCGTCTTTTCCTACCCGCTCCAGCGTCGGCTGGCCGAGCACGTGCCCGGGGCGATCGCCGACGTCGTCTCCATCTCCCTCATCGCCGCCATCGCCACAGGCCCGCCGCTTCTCGCCATCCAGGAACGGGCCTCCCTATGGGGGATCCTGGCCAACGCGCTGGTTGCGCCCGTCGTGGCACCACTGACAATTGGGGGCATGGCCGGCACGCTCCTGCTACCCGTGGCGCCCTGGCTGGCCACCCCGATCCTGCGCGCGTGCGAAGCATGCACGTGGTGGATGGCGAAGGTGACCACCCTGCTCATCGGTCTGCCCGGCTCGGGCTTGCCCACGATCGCCGTGCTCATCGCCAATGTCGCCTTCCTCGGCGTGCTGCTCGCCGCCCTGGCGTTTGGGGGCGTGCGCGTCATCCTCGGCGCGGTGGGCACGCTCGTCTGCGCCGCGCTCGTCTCCGCCTTCATCCCGCAGCGCGGGGCGGGGGACTGGGAGGCGATCCAGTGTGACGTGGGGCAGGGCTCGGCCTTCCTCGGACGGACCGAAGAAGGCATTGTCCTCGTCGACGTCGGGCCCGAGGGCGGCAACATGGCGGCCTGCCTGGAGCTCGCTGGCGTTGCCCGCATTGACCTCGTCATCATCAGCCACTTCGACGCCGACCACGTGCGCGGACTGGAGGACGTGCTGGATGCGGCCGACGTCGGCGAAGTGTGGTACTCGCCCAACCTCAACCACGTCTACAACTCTTCCTGGGCCCTTGAGCTCATGGACCGGCGCGGCGTCGAGCACCGACCGGTGGAGTTTGGCCAGCGCACGGGCGGGATCGAGATCATCGGCCCGCGCTCGGTGATCGGCACCGACGACTCCACGAACGCCGACTCGCTGGTGGTGCAGATGGTCACCGCCTCGCACCGGATCCTCATCCTCGGTGATGCACCCGAAGACCGTCAGCGATCCCTGCTCGGGGACGTGGGGGAGATCGACGTCGTCGTCGTCGGCCATCACGGGGCGCGCGACCAGAGCCGGGAGCTTGCCGAGAGGCTCGAGGCGAGGGTGACGATCTTCTCCGTGGGTAAGGACAACACGTACGGCCACCCCACGCGCGAGGCGCTGGAGATCTGGCACGCGCCAATCCAGGTGCGCACGGACCTGTGCGGGCCCGCCGTGCTCGGGGCAGCCGAGATGGTCTCGGGTTGTCGGATGGACGTGGAATAATGGCACGCATGGCAGTCACACTCGCACCCATCGTGCTCATCACCTCCGGCGAACCCGTGTTGGGGGATCGGGCGGTGGCCTCCCTGCGCCGCCAGCTGCGCGCGGCGGATCCGAACACGAACATCGTGGAGATTGACTCCTCGCAGTACGTGAGCGGCCAGCTCGAGGCCCTGCTCACGCCGTCGCTGTTCGGGGAGCCGCGCGCGATCGTCGTGCCCAACCTCGAGCAAGTCAACGCGCCCTTCCAAGATGACCTGCTTGCCTACATCCAGGCCCCGGAGCAGGACTCGGTGCTCGTGCTGCGCCACAACGGGGGCCAACGCGGGAAAAAGGTGCTCGACGCGCTCAAGGGCAAGGTGCCCACCTACGCCTTTGAGAAGGTCAAGTACCCCAACGACAAGGCGAAGATCGTGGTGCAGGACGTGCGCGATGCGGGCCGGAAAATGACGTCGGACGCGGTGGACGCGATCGTTGCCGCACTCGGCTCCGACTTGCGCGAACTGCTCTCGGCCGTCAGCCAGCTCCTGAGTGACGTGAAGGGTACGATCACCGAGGAGGACGTGCGCACCTACTTCGCCGGCCGCGTGGAGGCCACCGCATTCAATGTCGCCGATGCCGTCGTGGCAGGTCGCGCCGGAAAGGCCGTGGAGCTCGCCCGGCACGCGGTCGCCACCGGCAACTCGCCCGTCGCGATCGTGGGCGCGATCGCTATGAAGCTACGCACGATGGCGCAGGTGTTGGGTGTGCGCTCGGCCAAGGGCCGGCCCACTCCGAAGCTCAACAACTGGCAGGCCAGCCGCGCCAAGCAGGACCTGCGCGGGTGGTCGGGGGCGAGCCTGGCGGAGGCGATCCAGGCGATCGCCACAGCGGACGCGGAGGTCAAGGGCCTCTCGCGGGACCCGGAGTACGCGCTCGAGCGGGCCATCGTCACCATCTGCGCGCTACGGCAATAGTGCGCGAGCCCATCGGCAAGAAAGCGACGCACGCCCGCCGAGCGCGGGATATGCTGAAAGAGTCTTTAGCACGTAACGACAAAAGGAGTGAAGTTGCGCATTGGTGTACCACGGGAGTCTGGCGATCAGACTCTGGTCGCCGCTACTCCGGACACAGCGGGAAAGCTGATCAAGCTGGGCTACGAGGTTGTCGTTGAACACGACGCCGGTGCCCGGGCCAGCTTCCCCGACTCGCTGTACGAGAGTGCGGGGGCGCGGATTGTCAGCACGGAGGAGGCGTGGGCAGCGGACATCGTCACGGCGCTCGACGCCCCCGGCCTTGACCGACTCGACCTCATGAAGCACGGCGCGACCTTGATCGCGCGCATGGCCCCCGGCCGCAACCCCGACATCCTGGAGGCCCTCTCCAGCCGTGGGATCACCGGGTTGGCGATGGACATGGTCCCGCGCATCTCGCGCGCCCAGTCCATGGACGTGCTGTCCTCCCTGGCCAACGTGGCCGGATACCGGGCCGTGATCGAGGCCGCCCACCACTTCGGCCGGCTGTTCTCCGGCCAGGTGACGGCGGCCGGCAAGGTCGCCCCCGCCAACGTCTACGTGATCGGTGCGGGCGTTGCGGGCCTGGCCGCGATCGGCACGGCGAACTCGATGGGCGCGATCGTCAGGGCCACCGACGTGCGGCCCGAGACGGCCGAGCAGGTCGAATCCATGGGCGCCGACTTCGTGGCCATCCCGGTCGCCTCCCAGGAATCCACCGACGGGTATGCGAAGGAGATGGGCCAGGAGCAGGCGGCCGCTGCCGAAAAGCTGTACGCCGAACAGGCCGCAGTCGCCGACATCGTCATCACCACCGCCGCCATCCCTGGACGCCGCTCACCCGTGCTGCTCACGGAGGAAACCGTGGCGGGGATGAAGCCGGGCTCCGTCGTCGTCGACATGGGCGCCGCCAATGGCGGCAACGTGGTCGGATCGCGGCCGGACGAGGTGGTCGTGACCGCCAACGGCGTGATCATCATCGGCTACGCAGAGCTCGCCGCCCGCCTGCCGGGCCAGTCCTCACAGCTGTACGGGCAGAACATCTTCAACTTCTTCAAGCTCACCACCCCGGACAAGGACGGCCTGCTCCACCTGGACCTCGATGATGAGATCGTGCGCCAGATGCTCGTCACGCTCGATGACCAGGTCATGTTCCCGCCGCCGCCCGTGAAGGTCTCGGCCGCCCCGGCGCCGGCACCCGCGCCCGCGCAGGCGGAGGTCGCCCCCGAGGCGCCGAAGGAGAAATCCTGGATCGCCAAGCACTGGTGGAAACTTGCCGCCGGCGCCCTGTTCATCTGGCTCATCCTTTCCGCGCCGCCGGGCTCAACCACCCACTTCATGGTGTTCGCTCTCGCCGTCGTGATCGGCTTCTACGTCATCACCGCGGTCACCCACGCCCTCCACACACCACTCATGTCCGTCACGAACGCGATCTCGGGCATCATCGTGGTCGGAGCGCTCCTCCAGGTCGGATCCGACAACGTCGCCGTCCAGATCCTGTCCTTCATCGCCATCGCCGTGGCATCCATCAACATCTTTGGTGGATTCCTCGTCACCGAGCGCATGCTCAAGATGTTCCATAGGAGTTGATCATGAACGACATCGTTGCTTACTACACGTCATGGCAGCTCAGCTTCGAGTCACTGGCGTACATCGCCGCCGCTCTGCTGTTTATCCTCGCGCTCGCGGGGCTGTCGAAGCAGGCCACGGCCCAGCGCGGTAACCGGCTCGGGATGGTAGGCATGGGCCTCGTGCTTCTTGCCACCGTCATCCTCCTCATCTCGTTCGCGCAGAAGCAGGCCGTGGTGGCCGCCCTCATCGTGGTCGCGCTCGGCATCGGCGCGGCCGTGGGTATCCCGCTCGCGCGCAAGGTGGAAATGACCGGCATGCCCGAGCTGATCGCCATGCTCCATTCCTTCGTGGGCCTGGCAGCCGTGCTCGTCGGCTACAACTCCTTCATCCTGACCCCCGGTTCGGACTCGCCCGACAACGCCTTCCACATGGGCGAGGTGGGCCTGGCGGTGTTCATTGGCGCGGTCACGTTCACCGGCTCGATCATCGCCTTCCTCAAGCTCTCGGGCCGAATGTCTGGCAAGCCGCTCACCCTGCCGGGGCGTAACTGGCTCAATCTGGGGGCGATCGTCGCCTCGCTGGTGCTCATCATCTGGTTCGCCCACACGCGCACCGTGGGGATGGGCATGATCCCGCTGGCATTGCTCACGGTGATCGCGCTCCTGCTCGGCCTGCACCTCGTGGCCGCAATCGGCGGCGGCGATATGCCGGTGGTCGTGTCGATGCTCAATTCCTACTCGGGCTGGGCCGCCGCGATGGCCGGCTTCACCCTCGGCAATGACCTGCTCATCATCGTGGGCGCACTCGTAGGCTCCTCGGGCGCCTACCTGTCCTACATCATGTGCCAGGCGATGAACCGCTCCTTCATCTCCGTGATCCTCGGCGGCTTCGGCTCCGACGGCGCGGTGGCCGAAGAACGCGACTACGGCACGCACCACGAAATCACCGCCCCCGAGGTGGCCGACATGCTGGCTTCGGCCTCCAAGGTGGTCATCACCCCCGGCTACGGTATGGCAGTGGCCCAGGCTCAATACCCGGTGGCGGACCTCACCCGGCGCCTGCGCGAGGCGGGCGTGGACGTGTCGTTCGCGATCCACCCCGTGGCGGGCCGACTGCCTGGGCACATGAACGTCCTGCTTGCCGAGGCTAACGTGCCCTACGACATCGTCTACGAAATGGACGAAGTCAACGACACGCTCTCCGAGGCTGACGTGGTGCTCGTCATCGGCGCAAACGACACGGTCAACCCGTCAGCCGAAGAGCCCGGCTCGCCGATCGCGGGTATGCCCGTCATCAAGGTCTGGGAGGCGAAGAACGTCATTGTCTTTAAACGCTCCATGGGGAACGCAGGGTATGCCGGCGTGCAAAACCCGCTGTTCTTCAACGAGAATACCCAGATGCTGCTGGGCGACGCGAAGGACTCGGTGGACCAGATCAACGCCGCGCTCAAGGTGAACGCCTAGCGAAAGCGGTTGTTAAGCCTCCGGCAGTCACGCCGTCGTTTCGGGCGGTGAGGCTTCATCCCTCTCCGCCGGCGTGACTGCCTCCGGTCACTGGGCAAGCTGTTACCCGGGACCCGTTTGAAATTCCTGGACGATTCCGGGGCGATCTCCTCATATACGAAGATCGCCCCGAAATCGTCCAAAGCTCTTTAATTCCAGCTGGCGGGCGTGGCCCGGCGGGGCCGCGCCCGTAGTTCAGGCCCGGCGGGCACGCAAAAGGGCGGCGGACCCCAGTCCGCCGCCCTTTCTTCGAGCTACTTAGCCGTTGATCTTCGCAACGAGCTTGGCGAGCTTCGACTTGCGGTTGGCCGCCTGGTTGCGATGGATAACACCCTTGGAAACAGCCTTATCGAGCTTGCGGGAAGCAACGCGGAGCGCTTCCTGCGCCTCCTCGGCGTTGCCGGCTGCAGCGGCCTCGCGCGTCTTACGTACGAGGGTACGAACCTCGGTCTTGACGGCCTTGTTGCGAAGGCGGCGCTTCTCGTTGGTCTTGTTTCGCTTGATCTGGGACTTGATGTTTGCCACTGATGAACTCTTTCGTTGTGAATGATGGCCCCGAGGGCCGCGGGTCGGTGAGGGCATGCCATCTTCGGACTGAGGCGTGGGGTGCCCGTGGAAAGAAGATTGGCCGGACCTTTCACCCGACCAGGTTCAAAGTCCAATTGACTACTTTAGCAAAGCGACCGGCGCCGCAAAAGCGAGGCCAGATGCGGTTTGTGGTGCATCTGCTCACGTTTGCGGCGCCGTGGTGGCTACAGGGGCGTGAGCCCCGGGGCGTTGACTACTGCTCGTCCTTGTCGCCCTTGATCTTGTCGATCGTGTCGTTGACGAAGCCCTTGGCCTTCTCGCCGGCTTCGGTGGCGGCCTTCTTCACGTCGGCAACCAGCTGGTCCTTCTTGCCCTCGAACTCGAGGTCCTCGTTGTCAGTGGCCTTGCCGGCGGTTTCCTTGGCCTTGCCGCCCAGGTCCTTGGCCTTGTTCTTGATGTCATCAAAGCTCATGATTGCTCCTTTAACGTGGGTCCGAAGCGTCTAGCTCCCTTACTCTTTCCATATTAGCGGGCGAACCTTGGAAAAGTCTGGCATTAGCCGTGGAGTTCCATGAGCGCCTTGACTACGGCGTCGTACCTGGCCCGATCGAGCGTGGCGCCTTCGCGGCGGACTTGGGCCACGTGCGCGACCAGCAGCCTGTCGAGCCGCACCTCCGACGAGCGCCCGCGCGAGTCCCACGCGCCCGTCCCGATGTCCAGCCACGTGCGGCCTTGGCTGGCCTCGTAGCGGGTGTAGTCGTCGTGATCCTTGCTCGACATCTGCACGAACACCACGTGCTCCTCGTATCCGGCGAGCACGAGCACGGGCCGGTCCTTGCCGCGCCCGTCGTTCTCGTCGAACGGTACCCACGCCCACACCACCTCGCCCGGGTCGGGGGAGGCGTCGGGGAGCGGGGAGTAGTCGAAGGTGGGAAGGCCGATGCGCGCAACCGGCCACTCGATGGCGGGCTCGTCAGGCCCGGGCAAGGTGGCGCCCCTGGGCCGCAACTTGGGTCCTGGCGCCGGTTGAGTCGCGTTCTTCTTCGACGACGCCGTCCTCGCACCTCGCGCACTACCCCGCCTTGCGCCGTTCCGCGCGATGCTGAACGCCCGCCGCGTCCCGACGTGCCACGGCTGCCGGTGATCGCGCGGGAGATCTCGTCACCCGCCTTGCGGGCCAGGTCCCGGCCAAGACTCCGGCCGGCCGACTTGGCCGCGCGCCGGAGGGACTCCATGAAAGACACGGCTACTCGTCCTCGCTCTCGTCAAGCAGCTCGATCAGGGTCACGTGCAAGCGCTCGACCTCGGGCACGTCGTGGAGCGTGACCGGGTTGCCGGCCGAGGTTTCAAGGATGAGGGTGCCGCAGCCGAACATGCGGTCAATGATGTCGCGCTCGTAGGAGGCGCTCGAAATCCGGGAGAGCGGGATGTCGTGCCCGGTCTTGTTGAAGATGCCCGTGCGGGTGATGATCCGCCGGTCGGTGACCGTGTACGTGCTGGTCATCCACTGCAGCCACGGGATGACGAACAGGAAGATCGCCAGTAGCCCAGCCGTGGCGCCGGCGGCCCAGTGCGCCCACGGGCGCACTGAGTCGGGCAGGAAGTAGAGTGCGAGGACCAATGCCACCACCACGACCACCAGCGCGAGGATATTGCCAAAAATCGCCTTCACGTGCTCGCGCATGTGGCGAATAACGTGCTCGTCGGCGGCTAGGAGCTTCTTGTTAAAACCCATGCCCCCATTTTGCCACAAGGCTGGCCGTTCACGACGCCGTCGCCCACCTCGCGCCCGCTGGAGCGGCTCGCCTGAGCGGCCGCCCCGGCACTCCGGGTGCCGGCCACCCGGCATTAGAGCCAGATGAAGAGGCTGATGATGGCAAGGAGGGCGATGAACGGCAGGGAGGCGAGGGTGATGCCGGCCGCGAGCACGGTCCAGCGCAGGTCGTCTTGGAGGTGGGGGACGTTGCCCACCCCGCCCGCCTGGGCGATGGCGGCGCGCTGGGCGGCCTCGAGCCGGGAGAGGAAGGTCTTACGCCGCTGGGCGGCCTCCCGTTCGGCGTCGGCCTGGCGTTCCCGGGCCCGCAGGCGCTCGACCTCGGCCTCCATGCCCGCCTCGCGGGTGAGGACGTTGCCATATTCGTCGATGATGATCCCGTCCCCGGAGCTTTGCGAGATTTGGCCCGCGCTCTCGGATCGTTGAGTCTGCTTGGCGTAGCGCGCCCGCGCCTTCTCGGTGTACTCGTTCAGCAGGCGCTCGAGCCGGGAGCGCCGGATCGCGAAGAACACCAGCACGATGCTGAAGACTACGCATGCGCCAAACGGGATCCACGCGCCTGCGCCACCTCCGTGCGTGCCGGCTTGCCAGCCGACGAAGGCGAGAAGCGCGTTGCTTGCGGCGGCGAAGGTTACGAGCGCGCGCCCCGGCAGGCGGGTCAGGCGCTCGATGAGGGGCAGAAAGACGTTGAGGGATCCAGGACCAAGGCTCATGGTAGGTATTGTCTCACTGCTGCGGCCCGATCATCCCAATAAGTTCGCTGAGGGAGGCAAGGGTGCCCGGTTGCTTGCCCTGGTGGTCGAGCAGGTAGCCGTCCACCCCGGCGGCGGTGGCGGCCTCCACGTCGATCGGGCGGTCGCCCACGGCGAGCACGCGGGCCGGGTGGAGGCGGTGGCGTTCGATCAGCACCAGGTACATGTCAGGGGAGGGCTTGCGCTCGTAGCCGTCGGGAGCACACACCATGTCGTCCACCTCGATGCCGTGGGCGGCCAGCAGGTCCTCGGCCGAGCAGCGGTCACGGTGGGTGGCGATGAGGTTGAGCCCACCGGCGTCGCGAACAGCCTCGAGCACGCGGCGCGCGCCACTCATGAGCGGGGCCGGGCGGGTCTTCCACGATTCCTTGAGTTCGGAGTAGCCGGCATGCAGGGCCTCGAGGTCGGCGTCGTAGAGCTGGTGGAGCTTGTTCATTGCGTGGTCGATGGAGATCGAGCGCAGGCGGGCCACCTCGGACAGCTGGGCGTTGCTGGGCGCGTCCGTGCGATATCCAATCCGCGCGAGCAGGTGGTCGACGGCCGGGTAGGTGTCGATGAGCGTGCCGCCCATGTCCCACAAAATGGAGGTGTACACGCCTCAAGTCTGGCACAGGCCGCCTAATTTCACACGGCACATTCCCGGTTCCGTGCGGGCGCGCTGGTATCGTTGTCAAAGACTGTTATTCGAAGGAGACTCGTGCCCGTTTCTACCTCTGCCGAGCTGGCCAAGATCCAGCCCGCGTCCACTCCGGCCGCGCAGATTCGGAATTTCTGCATCATCGCCCACATCGATCACGGCAAGTCCACGCTTGCCGATCGGATGCTGCAATTGACGGACATCGTCACGGAGCGTGAGATGCGCGCCCAGTACCTTGACCGCATGGATATCGAGCGCGAGCGCGGGATCACGATTAAGTCCCAGGCGGTGCGCATGCCGTGGTCGGTGGACGGGCAGGCCTACGCGCTCAACATGATCGACACCCCCGGCCACGTGGACTTCGCTTACGAGGTCTCCCGTTCGCTCGCCGCGTGCGAGGGCGCGATCCTCCTGGTCGATTCGGCGCAGGGCATCGAGGCGCAGACGCTGGCGAACCTGTACATGGCGATCGAGAATGACCTGACGATCATCCCCGTCCTCAACAAGATCGACCTGCCGGCCGCGAACCCGGACAAGTACGCCGCCGAGCTCGCCTCCCTCATCGGGTGCGATCCCGACGACGTGGTGCGGGTGTCGGGCAAGACGGGCCAGGGCGTGGACGAGTTGCTTGACCGGATCGTGGCCGAGATCCCGGCCCCCACGGGCGACGCCGACGCCGAGGCCCGCGCCATGATCTTTGACTCGGTCTACGATTCCTACCGCGGCGTGGTGACGTACGTGCGTGTGGTGGATGGCAACCTCACCCCGCGCCAGCGTGTACAGATGATGTCCACCCACACCAACCATGAGCTACTCGAGATCGGCGTCATCTCGCCCGAACCGAAGCCGGCCGCCGGACTGGGCGTGGGGGAGGTGGGCTACCTCATCACGGGTGTGAAGGAGGTGCGCCAGTCGCGCGTGGGCGACACGGTCACGGACGCCCGCAAGCCGGCCGCCGCGCCTCTCTCGGGCTACCGCGACCCCAAGCCCATGGTCTATTCGGGCATCTACCCGATCGACGGCTCGGATTACCCGGCCCTGCGTGATGCGCTGGACAAGCTCAAGCTCAACGACGCCGCCCTTGTCTACGAGCCCGAAAACTCTGTGGCACTCGGCTTCGGCTTTAGGTGCGGGTTCCTCGGCCTGCTCCACCTTGAGATCGTCACAGAGCGCCTCGAGCGCGAGTTTGACTTGGACCTCATCGCCACCGCCCCCTCGGTTATCTACCGGGTGGTTGCCGAAGGCGGGGCCGAGCATGTGGTGCAAAACCCGTCCGAGTTCCCGGACGGGAAGATTCAGGCGATTTACGAGCCGCTGGTCAACGCCACGATCCTCACCCCTTCCGACTTCGTGGGCACCACGATGGAGCTGTGCCAGCAGCGCCGCGGGAACCTGGAGGGGATGGACTACCTGTCCGAGGACCGGGTGGAGTTGCGCTACAAGTTGCCGCTGGCCGAGATCGTCACCGACTTCTTCGACCAGCTCAAGTCCCGCACGAAGGGCTACGCCTCCCTCGATTACAAGGAGGAGGGCGAGCAGCAGGCGGACCTGGTCAAGGTTGACATCCTGCTCAACGGCGAGAAGGTGGATGCCTTCTCCGCGATCGTCCACCGCGACAACGCCTACCACTACGGTCTGGAGATGACCGGCAAGCTCAAGGGCCTCATTCCGCGCCAGCAGTTCGAGATCCCCGTCCAGGCCGCGATCGGTTCGCGCATTATTGCCCGCGAAACGATCCGGGCCCTGCGCAAGGATATGCTGGCCAAGTGTTACGGAGGCGATATCTCCCGTAAGCGCAAGCTGCTGGAGAAGCAGAAGGAAGGTAAGAAGCGCATGAAGTCGATTGGGCGCGTGGACGTGCCGCAGGAGGCCTTCGTCGCAGCCCTGTCCTCCGAGATGCCCGAGTCAAAGAAGAAGTAATGTCCGAGCACGGCACCCTGCCCGAGCAGAACCCCAACTACGGCCGGATTATGTCCTTCACCCGGCGCGGTTCGCGCCTGGGGGACAAGTACGAAAAGGTGATGGAGGAATACGGCCCGGCATACGTCATCGACTACCCGCAGGGGCCGGCCCAGACCACCCTGGCTAAGGATGCGTTCGTGGACCTGCGCGCGGCATTTGGGCGTTCGGCCCCGCTCGTGGTCGAGATCGGCCCGGGCAGCGGGGAGCAGACGATGTCCGCGGCCCTCGCCCGCCCCGAGTGGAACTTCTTGGCGATCGAGGCGTGGTCGCCCGGCGTGGCGCGCTGCGTGAATGCGGCCGTGCGCGAGGGCGTGCAGAACGTGCGGATCATGGAGGTTGACGCCGCCCAGGCCCTGCCCATCCTTTTCCGGCGTGGCGAGGTGGAAAACCCGCGGGCGCGGGAGGTGTGGACGTTCTTCCCGGACCCGTGGCGCAAGAAGCGTCACCACAAGCGCCGCCTGGTGAGCGACAACTTCGCGAAGAGCGTGGCGCTCGTGCTCGAGCAGGGCGGCGTGTGGCGTATGGCCACCGACTGGGCCGACTACGCCTGGCATATGCGCGATGTGGTGGCCAACAGCCCGCACTTTTCCAATCCTTACTCGGAGAAGAACCCCGATGCGGCCGACCAGGGCCAGTACCGGGGCGGCTTCGCCAAGCGCTGGCCGGGCCGCGTAATGACCCGTTTCGAGTCGCGCGGGATTGAGGCCGGGCGCAAGATTTTCGACGTCGAGGCGATCCGCGAGCGTGACTGAACTCGGCATCGACACCGCGCGGGTGGAGGGTCTGTCCGCCTACGTCCACGTGCCGTTTTGCTCGGTGCGCTGCGGGTATTGCGACTTCAACACCTACACGAACCTCGATTTCGGCAAGGGCGCGAGCGCCTCGCGTTTCGCGGACACCCTCATCTCTGAGATCGCCCTTGCTCACGACGCCGTCGCCCCGGCAGGGCCCCTGCGCACGGTTTTCTTTGGGGGCGGCACTCCCACGATGCTGCCGGCGTCCGACCTGGCGGCGGTGCTGGCCGCGCTGACGGAGGCCTTCGGCTCCCCTGAGGGCGAGGTGACCACCGAGGCGAACCCGGAGACGGTGACCTTGGAGGCACTCGAGACCCTGGCAGATGCGGGCTTTACCCGCTTCTCTTTCGGCATGCAGTCGGCGGTCGAGCACGTGCTGGCCACCCTCGACCGCCAGCACACGCCCGGCCAAGTGGCCCAGGTGGCCCGCTGGGCGCGGGAGCTCGGCCTGGAGTTTTCCCTTGACCTGATTTACGGCGCGCCGGGGGAGTCCCTCGATGACTGGCGTGCCTCCCTCGACGCCGCGATCGCGCTCGAGCCCGGCCACATCTCCGCTTACGGCCTGACGATCGAGGAGGGCACGAAGATGGGGGCCCAGTTGCGGCGCGGGGAGATCCCCGAGCCGGACCCGGACGTGCTGGCCGCCAAGTACGAGATGGCAGACGAGGCGCTGTCTGCCGCCGGCTACGAGTGGTACGAGGTGTCGAACTGGGCCAAGCCCGGCAAGCGCTCGGAACACAACCGGGCCTACTGGACGAACGCGAACTGGTGGGGATTCGGCCCCGGCGCCCACTCCCACCTGGACGGGCGTCGCTTTTGGAACATCAAGCACCCGATCGCGTACGCTGGCAAACTTGAGGCCGGGGAGCTGCCGATCGCGGGTGGCGAGGTCCTCACCCCCGCCGAGCGGCGCGAGGAGGATATCATGCTGGGCATCCGTCTGAGCGAGGGCATCGACGTGGGTGCTACCCCGCCTGGCGTCGTCGCCTCGCTTATCGCCGACGAACTGATCGACCCAGCCGCCGCGTTCGCCGGCCGCTTGCGGCTGACCCGCAAGGGGCGCCTGTTGGCCGACGTCGTGACCCGAACCCTGTGGGACGCCGAGGAGGCATCATGAACCGCGACTATGTCGTCTACACCATCCTTGCCCTCGTGATCGGCATCCCGCTGATCTACACGGGGATCACCCTGTTCTCCAAGAAGTCGGGTGGCACGTGGGACGAGGCCTCGCGTCTCAAGGGCGCCATGCGCGCCCAGGGGTGGCGGGTGAAGGACACCGTGGACAACCTCGCCCTCTTCTTGCTCGATACCACGGTGCTGCCGAGCCATTGGCCGCTCGCGGTGGGGGCGCCGGGCGTGGAGGCCGTCAGCTCCGGCCGGCGCGGGACCACCTGGCGGGCGGGCAGCTTCGTGGCGCCGTCGGTTGGCGGCTACCTGCTGTTCACGCTTGAGGTCCCACTGCGCAGCGACGGCACCGAGCCCGAGATCCCCGAGACCCTCGCGTGCCTGGACGGCGGGTTGTCCTGGGAGGGCGAGTCGGGTTGGGTGAACGACGATGTCGCCGCCTTCCTCACCTCCTGGCCCGGCCTGCGAGCGGCGCACTTGACGGCCAACAAAGTGACCTTCATGGTCAACGAGGGCGGGGAGAAGATCGAGCGGCTGAAGGAGATCGCCTCCTATGCGGAGGGGATCATCCCTACCCTGCCCGGTGAGGTGTGGGGCTAGCGGCCGTGACGAAGTCGATGAGCTCCTCCATTCGGCCAAGGAACGCCGGCTCGAGGTCCCGGTAGTCGCGCACGGCCCTCAGAATCCTGGCCCAGCCCAGGCCGATATCCTCGGCCGTGGCATGCGGCCAGCCCATGCGGGCGAGCGTGCCCTTCTTGATGTCCTCCCCGCGCGGCACGTGCGGCCATTCTTTCAGACCAACGACGCCGGGCTTGATCGCCTGCCAGATGTCGACGTAGGGATGGCCGAGCACGAGCACGCCCTCCATGGTCGCCACCTCGGCGGCGATACAGGCCTCCTTGGAGCCGGCCACGAGGTGGTCGAGCATGATGCCGGCGCGCCGGGAATCGGACGGGCCGAAGACGGCGAGGACATCGGCCAGGTGGTCGGCGCCGAAGAGCTCTTCGATCATGATGCCCTCATAGGCCAAGTCGGAGCCCCAGATCTTGGAGATGAGCTCGGCGTCGTGCTTGCCCTCCACCCAGATGCGGGAGGCCTTGGCCACGCGCGCCTCGTGCTCCACGTGGAAGGAGCCCGAGGCAGTGATCTTCGGGCCTCGGCTGGCTACCAGTTTCTTCGGCAGGGGCGGGATGAGGTTCACCGCCTCGCCCTCGAGCCAGAACCCGCGCCCGATCGGGAAGCCGCGCCGGCGCATCTGGGCATCCTCCAGTTCCATCTGCCACTGGCCGGCCACCTTGCCCACCTTCATCACTTCGCCCACGTACCCGGAGGTGACGTCCTCGAGGACCATGCCCACCTCCACAGTGACGTCGCGGATGGTGGAGGCGGGGGCGTTGAGGGCGTCAGGGCCGTAGCGGTCGATATAGCTCATGGGGCTAGGGTAGCGCGTGGGAGGCAACTGGGATATTTGGAGGCCAGGGCGTAGAATTGGCACTCGAGTTATGCGAGTGCTATGTGGGGAGGCGTGATGGCAACGGATCGGCAGGCCAAGGTGCTCAACGCCATCGTGCAAGATTACGTGCGTACGGGCGAGCCAGTGGGCTCGCGCGCCGTGGTCGAGCGCCACCACCTCGGCGTCTCGCCGGCAACCGTCCGTAGCGACATGGTGTCGCTTGAGGAGGCTGGCCTCATCCACCAACCCCACACCTCCGCAGGGCGCGTGCCCACTGACGCCGGCTACCGCCAGTTCGTGGACCAGATCGCCTCGCTCAAGCCGCTCTCGCGCGCCGAGCGCACCGCGATCAAGCGCATGCTGTTCGAGGCGGTGGACCTAGACGAGGTCATCACACGCGCCGCGGCCCTCCTGTCCTCCCTCACGAACCAGGTGGCGATGGTGCAATACCCCTCGCTTCGCCGCACGGCCCTGCGCCACATCGAGCTGGTGCCGCTCACCGACACCCGCGCGCTGGTCGTCATCATCACCAACGCTGGCCGCGTGGAGCAGCGCATGGTCTCCTTCCCCTCGGCGCTCACGGAGGAGGACCTGGTGGCGCTGCGGCGGGTGCTCAACACCGAACTCGAGGAGCTCCAGCTGGCCGGCCTGCCCGACGCGCTCGGCCGGGTGGAAGACGGCCTGCCAGAGGAACTCAAGCCGGCCGCCCGCCTCGTCGTGCAGGTGGTGGAAGAAACGCTACGCAACGAAGCCGAGGAACGGGTCGTCGTCGCCGGCACCGCCAACCTCACCCGCTACACGATTGACTTCGACAACTCGGTCTTCCCCATCCTCGACGCGATCGAGGAGCAGGTGGTACTGCTGCGCATCCTCGCCCACCAGGAGGACGGGCTGCACGTGGGGATCGGCCGGGAGAACTCGAGTGATGCCCTGAGCGAAACCTCTGTGGTGTCCACCAACTATGTGGGCGCGGACCAGCAAACACTGGCCCGGCTTGGCATCATTGGACCGACGCGCATGGACTACACGGCGAATATGTCCTCGGTCTATGCGGTGGCGAAGTATCTATCCGACATCTTGGCAGCGAATTAACAAAGGGAAACTGTGGCAGATTATTACGACGTCCTCGGGGTGGGCCGGAACGCGACCCAGGCCGAGATCAAGAAGGCCTACCGGAAGAAGTCCCGCGAACTGCACCCCGACAACCCCAACGGCGGGTCCACGGAGAAGTATCAGGAGGTCAACAACGCCTACGAGGTGCTCTCCAACCCGGACAAACGCAAGATGTACGACATGGGCGGGGAGGACGCGCTGCGCGGCGGGGCCACCTACAGCCCGGGCTTCGAGGGCTTCCAGGACATCTTCAATACCTTCTTCGGCGGGGGCAACACACGCCGCGGCCCGGCCTCGCGCGCCCGGCGCGGCCAGGACACGCTCGTGGCCGTCCACCTCAGCCTCGACGAGGTGGTGTTCGGCGCGGAGAAGACCATCAACCATGAGGCCGTGGTCGAGTGCCCGCACTGTCACGGGCAGATGGCCGAGCCGGGCACTGAGCCCGTACCGTGCACGAACTGCGACGGCACCGGCTCCGTCCAGCAGGTCACCCAGTCGCTGTTCGGCCAGGTCATGTCACAGACGGTGTGCGGGCGCTGCCAGGGATATGGCACGATCATCGTCACCCCGTGCGGGGAGTGCTCGGGCGAGGGCCGCATCCGCGCCAGCCAGCCCGTCACCATCAAGGTTCCCGCGGGCGTAGACGATGGGATGCGCATCCGCCTCCAGGGCCGCGGCGACGCCGGCCTGGCGGGCGGCCCGGCGGGTGACTTGTTCGCCCAGGTCCAGATCGAGCCCGACCCGGTCTTCACCCGTTCCGGGGATGACCTGCTATGTACGTTGCAGGTGCCGATGACGGCGGCCGCGCTCGGCACCACGCTCGAGATCGACACCTTCGATGGGGAGCAGACCATCTCCCTCGACCCGGGCACGCAGGCCGGCCACGTCGAAACCCTGCGCGGCCTGGGCGTGGGCCGCCTCCACCGTGGCGGGCGCGGCGACCTCAAGGTCCAGGTCCAGGTGGTCACCCCCACCAAGCTCGACGTCCGCCAGCGCGAGCTCCTCGAACAGTTCGCCCACGAGCGCGGGGAGGAGACCGGCGAGCTGGTCGACTCCAGCCAGTCGGTGTTCGGGCGCATCTGGGATCGGCTCTCGGGCCGATGACTTTACCGGTCTACATCGATCCTGACCTCGCCGATACCGAGCAGGTCATCCTCACCGGGCCCGAGGCCCACCACGCCGCCGTCGTACGGCGCACGAGCGTGGGCGATCGGATCGACGTCGTGAACGGGGACGGGCTGCGGGTGACGATCGAAGTCGACGTCGTCGGCAAGGCTGAGGTCTGCGGCCGCCGGCTCGCCTCCGTTCAAGAGGAGCTGGCGCGCCCGCGCATCACTCTCGTCCAGGCGCTCGCTAAGCGCGGACACGACGAGCAAGCGCTCGAAACCTGCACCGAGTACGGCGTGGACGCCTTCATCCCGTGGATGGCCGAGCGTTCGATCGTGCGCTGGAGCGGGGACAGGGCCGAGAAGGGCCGGGCGCGGCTTGCCGATGCCGTCTGGGCGGCCACGAAGCAATCCCGGCGTGCCTTCCTCCCGCAGATTCACCCCCTCCACACCTCCGGCCAGCTCGCCGCCGCGATCCGCGAATTCGACGGGCTCACGGTTGTCTGCCATGAGGAAGCAACCGCGCCGCTGGCCGACCTGCTGCCGATCGAGCGCGACGTCATGATCGTCGTCGGGCCCGAAGGCGGCATCACGCCCGCCGAACTCGAGATGTTCGCCGGCGCCGGTGCCACCCCCGTCCTGCTCGGCAACCACGTCATGCGCTCGGCGACGGCGGGGGCGTGGGCGGCCGCCGTCGTCACGGCATACCGCTAGAATGAAAACGATGGAAGTTACCAAAACTGTCACCGTCCCCGACCGCGTGCCGATGATCAACATCCTCGGCCACAGGGACGAGGTGTTGCGCGCACTCGAAAAGGGGCTGGCACCGGCCACCCTCCACGTCCTCGGGCAGGGCATCACGATCAACGGCGAGCAGGCCGACGTCGAGCTCGCGGCCGAGCTCATGAGCGAACTCATCTCCGTGGCCGCCACCGGCGAACACATGACCGTGGACGCGGTGGAACGCGCGCTCGCTATCATGCGATCGGGGCTGGCCAAGCCCACTGACCTGCTGAGCACCGACATCCTCACCAACCGGGGCAAGACGATCCGGCCCAAGACCCTCGGGCAGAAGGCCTACGTGGACGCGATCGACGAGGCCACGATCACGTTCGGTATTGGCCCGGCCGGAACGGGCAAGACCTACCTGGCGATGGCGAAGGCCGTGGTGGCCCTCCAACGCAAGGAGGTCTCGCGCATCATCCTCACCCGCCCGGTGGTGGAGGCCGGCGAGTCGCTGGGCTTCCTGCCCGGCTCGCTGAACGACAAGGTCGATCCGTACATGCGCCCGCTCTATGATGCGCTGTACGACATGATTGACCCGGACGCGATCCTCAAGCTGCTGGCGGCCGGCACGATCGAGGTGGCGCCGCTGGCCTACATGCGCGGGCGCACCCTGTCGAACGCGTTCGTCATCCTCGACGAGGCGCAAAACACCACGCCGGAGCAGATGAAGATGTTCCTCACGCGCCTCGGCTTCCACTCGAAGATGGTGGTAACGGGCGACCTGACCCAGGTGGACCTGCCGTCGAAGAAGACCTCGGGCTTGGCGCTCGTGCGCCGGATCCTGCGCGACGTGGACAAGATCAAGTTCATTGAGTTGGGATCGGCCGACGTGGTGCGCCACCGGCTGGTGGCCGACATCATCGACGCCTACGCACGATATGACGCCGAGTGAGGAAAATGATTGAGGTAAACGACGAATCGGGTTTCGAACCGGCGGTGGGCGTGACGGAGGTCAGCGAGCTGGCCTCCTACGTGCTCGAGCAGATGCGGGTGCACCCGCGCGCTGACCTGTCGGTGATCTTCGTAGACGAGGCAGCGATGGAGCAGCTACATCTGGAGTGGATGGACCTGCCCGGCCCCACCGACGTGCTGTCCTTCCCGATGGACGAGATCCGCCCTGCCCCGCTCGGCACCGAGCCCAAGCCCGGGATGCTGGGCGACATTGTGGTGTGCCCGGCGGTGGCGAAGCGGCAGGCCCTGAAATCGGGGCATGCCACGATGGAGGAGATCTTGCTCCTCGTCACCCACGGTATCTTGCACCTGCTCGGCTACGATCACGCCGAGCCGGAGGAGAAGGAGGAGATGTTCGACCTCCAGCGCCGCCTGCTGCTCACCTTCCTGGCGCGCAAGCCGCACGATTACGGCTCGGGGAACATCGACGACATCGCTCCGACGGTCGACGATGATTGAGCCCGAAGTCTCGCTCACCCTGGCCAGTGTGGTGGCGATTGTTGCCCTGCTCGGCACGGTCCTCACCAACATCACGCTCCAGGCTCTGCACACAATCACGCACCCGCGCGTGCGCCAGGCGATCGAGGAGGGCAACGCGGGGGAGCACCTGGCCCGGATCTACGAGCGGCGCCCGGCCACATTGGCGGCGGTCACGGCCGTCCACAACGTATTCCTCATGCTGCTCGGGCTGGGCGTGTTCACCCTCATCACGGATTTCGTACATGCCGCTTGGCTCGTGTGGATCGTGACGCTCGTTGTCGCCGTGCTCGCGCTCATGGGCACGGGCCTACTCCTGCCCGCGCACCTCGGCGCCAAATACCCCGTCCAGGCGCTGCGGGTGGGCGACGCCGTGCTGTGGCCGCTCGCCCGGCTCGGCTCGGTGTTCGTCACCCGGCGCGAGACGGCGGAGGAGGACCGGGAGACGAGGTACGAGGACGAGCTGCAGGTGATGGTGGAGCGCGTTTCGGAGTCCGAGGTGCTGGAGGACGACGAGCGCTCGATGCTGCACTCGGTTTTCGAGCTGTCGCATACGATCGTGCGCGAGGTGATGGTGCCGCGCACCGACATGATCTCGATCGACGCGACGGAGGATCTGGACCACGCCATCTCGCTCTTCACCCGCTCGGGCTTTTCCCGCGTGCCCGTAATTGGCGAGTCCTCCGACGACCTGCTGGGGGTTGCCTACCTTAAGGACGTGGTGCGCCGCATCCACCGCCGCACCGACACCGAGGGCCTCCTGGTGAGCGACGTCATGCGCGAGGCCCAGTTCGTGCCCGAGTTCGTGCTGGCCGACGACCTGCTGGCCCACATGCAGGCCACCCAGAACCACATCGCCTTCGCGGTGGACGAGTGGGGCGGCATCGCCGGCCTCGTCACGATCGAGGACCTGCTCGAGGAGCTGGTGGGCGAGATGGTCGACGAACACGACCGGGCTCTGCCCGAGGTGGAGCAGATCGACGACGGCGTCTTCCGCGTCCCGGCCCGCATGCCGATCGACGAGGTGGCCGAGCTCTTTGGCATCGATGTTGACGACGACGACGTGGAGTCGATCGGCGGTCTTCTTGCGAAGGGTTTGGGTAAGATACCCATCTCAGGATCGGAGGCGACGATCGCCGGCTTGGTGCTAGCGGCGGACCGGTTCGAGGGTCGCCGCAAGCGGCTGGTGAGTGTCATTGTGAAAAGAGCGCAGGATGAAGATGAGTGAGTTTGAGGATTTCCGGGCCGGATTCGTCTCGGTGGTCGGCCGCCCGAACGCGGGTAAGTCGACGTTGCTGAACGCGATGGTGGGCACGAAGATCGCCATCACCGCCGATCAGCCCGAGACCACACGCCGGGTGATCCGGGGCATCGTCCAGCTGGAGGCGGGCCAGCTCATCGTGGTGGACACCCCCGGGCTGCACCGCCCCCGCACGCTCCTGGGCGAGAGGCTCAACGACATGGTGGGGGAGGCGCTATCCGATGTGGACGCCGTGGCCCTGTGCATGCCGGCCGACGAGCCGACCGGCCCGGGCGACCGCTTCCTGCTTGACCTGGTGAAAAAGACTGGCGCGCCGATCCTGGCCGTCATCACGAAGATGGACAAAGTGACGAAGGACGCGCTGGCCGAGCGCATCATCGAGATCTCCCAGATGCACGAGTTCGCTGAGATCGTGCCCGTGTCTGCCGTGGCCGGCGAGCAGGTGGGCCTGCTGGCCAGCCTTCTGCTCGAGCGCATGCCGCTCAGCCCACCCCTGTACCCGCGCGATTCTGTGACGGATGAAACAGAGGAGGATCGCATCGCCGAGCTCATCCGCGAGGCCGCGCTGGTGGGCGTGCGTGAGGAGCTGCCGCACTCGATCGCGGTCGTCGTCGACGAGATGGAGGAGCGGCCGCGGCGCGAGGGGGAGCCCGTGCTGGCGATCCACGCGAGCCTGTACGTAGAGCGTGAGTCTCAGAAGGGCATCATCATCGGCCGGGGCGGGGCGCGCCTGAAGCGGGTGGGGCGCTCCTCGCGCGAGTCGATTGAGGCGATGCTCGGCCGCCAGGTCTACCTGAACCTTTTCGTCAAGGTGGCCAAGGATTGGCAGCGCGACCCGAAGCTTTTGGGGCGGCTCGGCTTTTGATCAGTTTACGTGCGCGCAAGCCCCCACTCGTCCTGCTGTGGGTGCTCGCCGTTCTGGTTCTTGGCACGTGGGGTGCGTGGGCGGGGCCGAACTGGAACCCGCAGCCGATGACGAACCTCATCGCGCCCGAAACCGCGGACACGGCCATCGTCTCCTCCTCGCGTACCGCGCCGCTTGACACGTACGAGGTGGCGACGTCGGTGCACGACGTCGCCATGGAGGACGGCACCACGATCGAGTTGACACTGCGCGAGCCGGTGGGGGTGAAGGGACAGAGCCCTGGCGTCGTGTTCCTGCACGGCACGGGCACATCCTCGCACGAGGCCTTCGAGGAGCACGCCCAGTGGCTGGCCTCCGCCGGGATCGTGACGGCAGTCCCGGACAAGCTGCTCGAGCACTACACCACCTTCGAACGCGACTACCTGGGACTCGCCCGCGGGTATGAGACGGTGGCCGAGTGGCTGCGCGATCAGGACTCGGTCTACGCTCGCGACGTGGGCTACTACGGAGAGTCCGAGGGCGCGCTCGTTGCGCCCGTGGCGGTTGCCGACGACGCCGAGGCGGCCTTCCTCATCCTCATCTCCGACCCGGCCATGCCGATCCGCGACCAGGGGGCGCTCGCCGCGGACGCCTACCTGCGCAACGTGGGCGTACCACCGGTCATCTACCAGGGCATCCCGCGCCTCATTACGGGCGCGATCGCAGCGGGCGACTTCCAGTACGCCACGTTTGACCCGCGCCCCTACCACAAGCAAATCACGGTGCCGGTGATGATGGCCTACGGCACCCACGACCTGTCGATGCCGATCGTGCAGGGCCCGATCGAGGTGGGGGAGAGCCTGCAGGAGGCGGGCAACAACGATCTGTTGGTGCGTTACTACGAGGGTGCCGACCACGGGCTGCGGATCGATGGCGAGCTGCAGGCCCGCCCCTTCCAGGACATCGCGGACTTCATCAACGGCCTGCCGTCTTCGGCCCGGCTCAGCCCGAAGGTGGCGGGTGCCCAGCCGCACCAGGCCTTCACGGCGCAGACGCTTGACACCCCGCGCTGGTTCGGTTCGGGGACCGCGATGTTCGCGATCCTCGCCTCGGGCCTCATGCTCACCGTGATCGGATCGCTACTCCTGCTGTCGGGCCACTTTGGGATCGGGGCGCGGCAGAACTATCAGCGCGTGGGACGCCCGATCCTCATCAGCGCCGTGCTGGTGACGCTCACGTGGGTGGCCTTTCTCGCCTACCTCGTGGCGATCGCGACCTTGGCGCTGAGCTACGAGACGAACCGGTGGGTGGTCCAGGGCGGGATCCTCACGGTGGAACTCTTGGGCCTTGCCGCGGTGTACTTCCTCGTGCGCGCGCTTGCCACGTGGCACGCCCACCCGATGCAGACCCGGCGGGCGGGGGCGGACTTGCGCGTGATCTTCACCGGGCAGATCCTCCTCCTGTTTGCCCTGGCCTACTGGGGCATCTACCCCTCGCCGTTCTTCTAGAGTGCCCGCGCTCGGCGTAGGATGAGGGCAGGAGGGCAGGCGTGAGCAGGAGATTGACCGCAAGAATGGTGTGCGTGAGCGACACCGGCGCCGTCCGTGCGCGCAACGAGGACCGTTATCTGGCTCGCCCCCGGCTGTTCGCGGTGGCCGACGGCATGGGCGGGCACGCACTGGGCGACGTCGCGGCGCAGTACGCCGTGGACATGCTGGCCGAGGTGGAGGGAGACCTCGAAAGTGAGGCGGCGGCTGTCATCTCGGAGGCGCTGGCCCGGGCTGCGGAGGCGATCACGGTGCACGTGGAGGGCGAGTTTTTCGACACCCAGACCTCGCTGCTTAACCTTGGCCCCACCGCCGGCACCACGGTGGCGGGCGTGTACCTGGGCGAGGTGCCGCTCGTGTTCCACGTGGGCGACTCGCGGGTGTACCGATACCGCGCCGGCGACCTGGAACGTCTCACGCACGACCATTCGATGGTCCAGGAAATGGTAGACGCCGGTCAGATCACCGACGACGAGGCGCACGTGCACCCCCAGAAGAACATCATCACCCGGGCTGTGGGCACCTACGGGCCGCCGGACGTGGAGTTTCGCCGCGTGGCGTTGCACGACGGCGACTTCGTGCTGTGCTGCACCGACGGGTTACACGATGAGCTAACCGACTATGAGATCGCGATGATCTTGGCCAAGGCGGTCAACATGGATGAGGCCGTCCACCTGTTGCGTGATGAGGCGCTGGCCGCGGGCGGGCACGACAACGTCACCATCGTGCTCGCGCAGGTGCGCGGAGAGGCCTAGCCGCCCACAACGTGGAATATCGCTTGCGCGCGGGTAGGGCGCCGGTAGGGTAGTGCCATGTTCACGCTCCTGCTTAGGTGCCGCGGCGAGGTCACTGGCTGACACCTCTCCGCGGGTTTTCGTGTTGGCTAACCGTTTACACAACTTTGGGAGAGACCATGAAAACAGCAGGCTTTGGAACGCAGCAGCAACCCACCCCGATGCCGATCGCGAAGTACCGTCATTTCCTTGACTCCAACCCGGTGAGCCTTCCGGATCGCACGTGGCCGAACAACCGAATCACGAAGGCCCCGCGTTGGCTGTCCACCGACCTTCGCGACGGCAACCAGGCGCTTATCGACCCGATGGACCCGGCGAAGAAGCGCAAGATGTTTGACCTGCTGGTGGCGATCGGGCTGAAAGAGATCGAGGTGGGCTTCCCGGCGGCGTCGAAGGCGGACTTCGATTTCGTGCGCTCGCTCGTGGAGGATGACGCGGTGCCCGAGGACGTGACGATCTCAGTGCTAACCCAGAGCCGGCCGGAGATTATCCACCGCACGGTGGACGCCCTGCAGGGCCTGCCGCGCGCTACCGTGCACCTCTACAACGCCACCGCCCCGGTGTTCCGCGATGTCGTGTTCAACATGAACCGCGAGCAGATCAAGCAGCTCGCCGTCGCCGGCTCTCAGGACCTCGTGTCCTACATGGAAAAGAGCTTCGACGACCACACGATTGTGGGCTTGGAGTATTCGCCAGAGATCTTCGTGGACACCGAGCTCGACTTCGCGCTCGAGGTGTGCGAGGCGGTCATGGACGTGTGGCAGCCCGGCCCGGACCGGGAGATCATCCTCAACCTGCCTACCACCGTGGAGCGCTCCACCCCGAACGTGTACGCCGATCAGATCGAGTGGATGAGTCGCAACCTCTCCCGGCGCGAGCACATCGCCCTGTCGGCCCACAATCACAACGACCGCGGCACGGGGGTGGCCACCACCGAGTTGGCCCTGCTCGCCGGCGTCGACAGGGTGGAGGGATGCCTGTTCGGCCAGGGCGAGCGCACCGGCAACGTGGACCTGGTGACCGTGGCCCTCAACCTCTTCTCCAACGGGATCGACCCCCAGCTCGACCTGTCGAACCTGGACGAGATCCGCCGCACTGTTGAACACTGCACCCAGATGGAGGTCCCGCCCCGCACCCCTTACGGCGGCGACCTCGTTTACACCAGCTTCTCCGGCTCCCACCAGGATGCCATCAAGAAGGGCTTCGCCTCCCGCGCCCGCAAGGTTATCGCCGCCGGCGGGGACGAGAACGCGGTGCTGTGGGAGATGCCCTACCTGCCGATAGATCCGAAGGACGTGGGCCGGTCCTACGAGGCCGTGGTCCGCGTCAACTCCCAGTCCGGCAAGGGCGGGGTGGCTTACCTCCTGTCCTCTACGCGAGACCTGGACCTGCCGCGCCGCCTCCAGGTGGAGGTGTCCAACCTTGTCCAGCACCGCACGGACGTGATCGGCGGGGAGGTCACGGCCGACGAGCTGTGGAAGATCTTCGTGGACGAGTACCTGCCCTACACCGCGGCCGAGGGCCTGCGCCCCTGGGGCCGCTACTCCCTGCGCGGCACTACGGTCACGACGGCGGACGAGGGCCACCAGACCGTCCTCACCGTCACGCTGTCCGAACGCGACGGCGATGAGGTGAGCGAGTCCACGGTGGCTGCCACCGGTAACGGCCCGATCGACGCCTTCACGGCCGCGCTCGCCAAGCTCGGCATCGACGTCGGGGTGCTTGACTACGCCGAGCACGCCCTGTCGTCGGGCGGGGACGCCACGGCCGCCTCGTACGTCGAGTGCGAGATCGGCGGCCAGGTGATGTGGGGCGTGGGCCTCGACCCGTCCACCGTCACCGCCGCCTTCAAGGCCATCGTGTCTGCCGTCAACCGCGCCCTGCGCTAGAGCGGCGGCCCGGGCCCCTATAATGGGGCGCATGAAGACCTACCGTGACGATGCGATCGTGCTTCGCTGCCATGACCTGGGCGAAGCCGATCGCATCATCACGATGCTCTCCCGCCACAACGGCAAGATCCGGGCGGTGGCCAAGGGCGTGCGGCGTACCAAGTCCCGCTTCGGGGCGCGCGTGGAGCCCTTCTCCATGATCGACGTCCAGCTCTACCGCGGCCGCACCCTCGATACGATCACCCAGGTCGAATCCCGCAACCAGTACGGGCGCACCCTCGTCGCAGAATACGACGCGTACACGTGTGCCTCCGCCATGCTTGAACTTGCCGACCGCCTGACCGACGACCACCCCGAACCCGCACAGTTCTCCCTCCTCCACGGGGCGCTCCACGCGCTAGCGACCGGCGCCCACGCGCCGACGCTCGTGCTGCACTCCTACATGCTGCGCGCGATGTCGCTGTCGGGCTGGGAGCTGGCGGTCTTCGAGTGCGCCAAGTGCGGCGCGCCCGGCCCGCACGAGGCCTTCCACGTCCACAGCGGCGGGGCGGTGTGCGACGACTGCCGGCCGCCGGGCGCCACGATCCCGTCGGTGGAGGCCTGGCAGCTCATCGGTGCGCTGAGCGTGGGGGACTGGTCGATCGCGGACGCCTCGGGGAGCGCCGCGCGTCGTCAAGCGGCAGCCCTCATCGGCGCGTTCGTGCAGTGGCAGCTGGAATCGAAGATGAAGTCGCTTGCGCTGGTGGGCGCGGAAGGGGGAGGCCATGGCTGAGGCGAGGCACGTGGCGATTGTCATGGACGGCAACGGGCGATGGGCGAACGCCCGGGGTCTGCCGCGCACGGAGGGCCACCGGGCGGGCGAGGACGCGCTCATGGACGTGATCTCCGGCGCGATTGAGGCCGGGGTCGAGGTGCTGTCCGTCTACGCCTTTTCCACGGAGAATTGGCGGCGCTCCCCTCGCGAGATCGCCTTCCTCATGAACTATTCGCGCGACGTCATTCGCCGCCGCCGCGAGGAGTTGCGCTCGTGGGGCGTGAAGGTGGTGTGGTCGGGGCGCCAGCCACGGCTGTGGCGCTCGGTCATCAACGAACTTCAGGCGGCCGAGCGCTACACGGCCGACTGCGACACGATGATCCTCAACTTCTGCTGTAACTACGGCGGGCGCAACGAGATCGCGGACGCCGCGATGGAGCTGGCCTACGACGTGCGGCGCGGGGTGGTCGAGCCCCACCAGGTCACCCCGGAGCTGCTCGGGCGCTACATGTACCAGCCCGACCTTCCCGACGTTGACCTCTTCATTCGCACCGGCGGTGAGCAACGCACGTCGAACTTCCTCCTCTGGGAGTCCCCGTACGCGGAGATGATGTTCGTGGACGAGCCGTGGCCGGACTTTGACCAGCATTCGTTGCGCGCCTGCCTCGATCGATTCGCCGGGCGCGAGCGGCGTTTCGGCGGCGCGGTCGACGCGGTGGCGGGGGAGTGACGCCCCCGGGGCCGGGCTCCCGATAGGTGGGCGGGCCAGGCGTTTGCGGTGCTCACGGCGTACACTGGCCGCATGCTACAACGACTTGATTTTCGTGGGCGCAACCTCACGCGGGCGGAGCTGGCCGCGAGCCTTCCGCGGGCGAGCGTGGACATCGACGCCGCGCTTGAGGCCGTGCGCCCGATCATCGAACGGGTGAGGCGCGAGGGCGCGGCCGCGTTACGCGACCTGGCCGAGCGTTTCGACGGCGTGCGCCCCGAGAGCCTGCGCGTGCCGCAGGAGACGATCGACGACGCCGAAGCCCGGCTCATGCCCGAACTGCGCCACGCTCTCGAGCTGTCGATCGAGCATAACCGGGCCGGCCACCGCGCTCAGCTACCCACCCCGGCGCAGACGGTGATTGTGCCGGGTGGCGTGGTCCGCCAGCGCTGGATCCCGGTGGAGCGCGTGGGCCTGTACGTGCCCGGCGGGCTGGCTGTCTACCCCTCCTCCGTCATCCACAACGCGGTGGCCGCGCAAGTGGCGGGCGTGTCGCAGATCGCGCTGGCCTCGCCGCCGCAGAAGGAGTACGGTGGCCTGCCCCACCCTACGATCCTCGCTGCGTGCAAGCTGCTCGGCATCACCGAGGTCTACGCCGTGGGCGGGGCCCAGGCGATCGCCATGTTCGCCTACGGCGCCGCCGGATCCGAGGAGGCCGACGGGCCGGTGCTGTGCGAGGCGGTCGACGTTGTGACGGGGCCTGGCAACATCTTCGTGGCCGCCGCCAAGCGTGCCGTCCATGGGGTGGTGGGCATCGACGCCGAGGCCGGCACCACCGAGATCGCGATCATTGCTGACGCCGGTGCCAACCCGCGCTACGTGGCCGCAGACCTCCTGTCCCAGGCCGAGCACGACCCGGCCGCCGCCTCCGTGCTCATCACGGACTCCGAGGACTTCGCCGACGCCTGCGAGGCCGAGCTCGCGGCCCAGGCGGCTGCGACGAAGCACGCCGAGCGGGTGGACACCGCGCTGCGCGGCCCCCAGTCCGGGATCGTGTTGGTGGATGACATGGCGGCCGCCGTGCGGGTGGCCGACGCCTACGGGGCCGAGCACCTCGAGATCCAGACGGCGAACGCCCGGGAGGTGGCCGGCCGCATCCGCAACGCCGGGGCGATCTTCGTGGGCCCGTACTCGCCGGTGCCGCTTGGGGACTACATGGCCGGCTCCAACCACGTGCTGCCCACGGGCGGCACCGCCCGCTTCGCGGCGGGGCTCAACGTGTTCGCCTACATCAAGCCCGTCCAGGAGATCGAGTACGAGCGGGATGCGATGGCCTCCATGGCCGGGCCGCTCACGGCGCTCGCGCTGGACGAGGACCTGCCCGCCCACGCCGACGCTCTGAAGGTGAGGCTCTCATGAAGCTGCCGCTGCGCCCCGAGTTCGTGGGCGAGGTGCCCTACGGCGCTCCCCAGATGGAGTTGCCGGTGGTGCTCAACACGAACGAAAACCCTTACCCGCCGGCGCCCGAGGTGGTGGCGGAGATCGCCGTGCGCGTGGCCGAGGCCACCGCGTCTCTCAACCGCTACCCGGACCGCGAGGCCTTCGCCCTGCGAGCCGATCTCGCCGGCTACTTGGCTGCCGAATCGGGCGTGAGGCTCGCGCCGGAACAGGTGTGGGCGGCGAACGGCTCGAACGAGGTTATGGCTCAGTTGCTCACCGCGTTTGCCGGCCCGAGCCGCACGGTGCTGACCTTCACCCCGTCGTATTCCATGTACCCCGAGTACACCCGTAACGTCTACGGCCGCTTCGTTGCTGTGGAGCGGGGAGCGGACTTCGCGATCGACGTGGCCGCCGTGCCCGCGCAACTGCAGGTCTACCGCCCGGCCGTCGTGTTGCTGGCCTCGCCCAACAACCCTACGGGCACCGCGCTCGACCCTGCCGACCTCCGTGCCATCCTCGAGGCGAGCGCGCAATCGGGGCCGGAGGGCGCGGCGAGCGTCGTCGTCGTGGATGAAGCCTACGGGGAATTTCGGCGCGACGGCGTGCCGAGCGCCCTCGAGCTGCTGGGGCGCTACCCGAACCTGGTGGTGACGCGCACGATGTCGAAGGCTTTCGGGGCGGCCGGCCTGCGCCTCGGATACATGGCCGCCAGCCGCGAGATCGTGGACATGGTGCGGATCGTGCGCCTGCCCTACCACCTGTCAGCTGTGAGCCAGGCTGCCGCCCGCGCCGCGCTCGCCCACCGCGCCTTGCTCATGGAGCAGGTGGGCCAGATCCGCGCCGACCGCGACGCGCTGGCCGCCGAGCTTCGCCAGATGGGTTTGCAGGTGGCGGACTCGGATGCAAACTTCGTCATGTTTGGTACCTTTGAAGACCGGCACGCCGTGTGGCAGCGCCTTGTGGACCGGGGCGTCTTGATCCGCGAGGTCGGACCGGCCGGCTGGCTTCGCGTGACGGTGGGGCAGCCGAAGGAGAACGCTGCTTTTGTTGAGGCACTGAAGGAGGCACGATGACTCGCCAAGGAATGGTGGAGCGTACCACGTCCGAATCCTCGATCCGGGTGAAAATTGACCTGGACGGGACGGGCACGTCCCACATCGACACGGGCGTCCCGTTCTACGACCACATGCTCACCGCCCTGTCCAAGCACTCGCTCATCGACATCGACGTCGAGGCGCGCGGGGACGTGGAGGTCGACGTGCACCACACCGTGGAGGACACCGCGATCTGTCTCGGCCAGGCGCTGCGCCAGGCGCTGGGGGATAAGAGCGGGATCGGCCGTTTCGGCGACGCCGTGGTGCCGCTTGACGAGTCGCTCGCTCGGGCCGTGGTGGACGTGTCGGGCCGGCCGTACGTCGTGCACCGTGGCGAGCCCGCGGGCCAGGAGTACCACCTCATTGGAGGGCACTTCACGGGCGCGATGACGCGCCACGTGTTCGAGTCCTTCGCGATGAACGCCGGCATCTGCCTGCACGTGGAGCTGCTCTACGGGCGCGACCCGCACCACATCGTCGAGGCCCAGTTCAAGGCGCTGGCCCGGGCGCTGCGCGCCGCCGTGGAGCCCGATCCGCGCGTGAGCGGCGTGCCCTCCACCAAGGGGGCCCTGTGAGCTCGCGCCGATTCGTCGTCCTCACCCCCTTCGGCCAGCCCGACATCGTGGCCGGCATCCTGCGCCTGCGCGGGCTGGATGCCCGGGTGATCGCCACGAACTCAGGCGTGTGCGTGGTACATGACGTGGCCGTGCCCGCCTTCACCGACTGGGACATCGCCGAGCTCCTCGGCGGGGAGCCCGAGCCCGCGCAGGGCGAGCCCGCCAACGTCGCTGACGACCCGGATAACCTCGCCGGCCCGCTCTCGGCGCTATCCGAGTTCGGCGTGGTGCTGCTGACGGCCGAGCTGGGCGACGACGTCGGCTCCGAGGCCGGTCTGTCCGGCATGGTAACCGGCGTGCGCTACCTGGGCGGCCTACGCGGTGAGGAGGTCCAGGCCGGAATCTTGCTCAACACGCTCGACCCGAAGGTGGAGAGCCTGGTCATCAACGGCGCGGCGGGTGAGGGCATCTCCTCGATGGACCTGAGCCTGGCCGACGTCGAGCGCATCCTCGGTGGGGCGCCTAAGATCGATGCCGCCGACGACTCCGACGGCGAGGGCGTGCGATGATCGCGGTCCTCGACACGGGCGGCAACGTGCGCTCGGTGGTGCGCGCCCTGGAGAAGGTGGGCGCGCGCGTGGAGCTCACCACCGAGCCGGCCATCCTTGAGGACGCCGACGGCCTGGTGGTGCCGGGCGTGGGCGCGATGGCCGCCGTCATGGATAAGGTTCGCGCGGCGGGAGCTGACCGGATCATCGAGCGCAGGCTCGCCGGTGGGCGGCCCGTGCTCGGCATCTGCGTGGGCCTTCAGATCATGTTCGATCACTCCGCCGAGCACGGGGGAGCGCGCGGTCTCGCCCAGTGGCCGGGGAGCGTGGACTTGCTACCGGCTCCGATCGTGCCGCACATGGGCTGGTCCAAGGTGGAGGTGCCCGAGGGTTCGGCACTGTTTGACGGGATTGAGAACGAGCGCTTTTACTTCGTCCACTCCTACGCCGTCATGTCCGACCCGGCGGCCGAGCTGGCCGGCGGGCACTTCGCCCCGCCGCTGGTCACCTTCGCCGAGCACGGCGCGCGCTTCGTCGCCGCGGTCGAGAACGGCCCGCTGACCGCCACCCAGTTCCATCCCGAAAAGTCCGCCGACGCCGGGTTGCGCCTCCTGCGCAACTGGCTCGATATGAAAGGTAGCCATGTCTAAACTCGAACTTCTCCCCGCCGTCGACGTCGTCAACGGCAAGGCCGTGCGCCTCAACCAGGGCAAGGCTGGCACCGAGCAGGAGTACGGCGATCCGGCCGACGCCGTGGCCCTCTTCGTCGATCAGGGCGCGGAGTGGATCCACCTGGTGGACCTCGACGCGGCCTTCGGGCGCGGCTCCAACCACGAGCTGCTGTCCCGGATCGTGGGTGAGCAGAAGGACGTGAAGATTGAGCTGTCGGGCGGCATTCGCGACGACGCCTCGCTCGCCCGTGCCATCGAGGCCGGCGCCACCCGCGTCAACCTGGGCACGGCCGCGCTGGAGGACCCGGAGTGGACCAAGCGCGCGATCGCCGAGTACGGTGAGCGCGTGGCTGTGGGGTTGGACGTACGCGGGGACGTGCTCTCGGCCCGCGGCTGGACGCGCGACGGGGGCAACCTGTGGGAGGTGCTCGCCCGCCTCAACGACGACGGGTGCGCCCGCTACGTCGTCACCGACGTCACGCGCGACGGGATGCTCGAGGGCCCGAACCTCGAGCTGCTGCGCAAGGTGTGTGAGGCCACGGATCGCCCGGTGGTCGCCTCCGGCGGCGTGTCGAACCTGGATGACATCGCGGCGTTGCGCGAGCTGGTGGAGCTCGGCGTGGAGGGCGCGATCGTGGGCAAGGCGCTCTACGCCGGGGCGTTCACCCTGCCGCAGGCGCTGGAGATTGCGGGCGAGCGGTAGATGGCCGACCTACGCCGCATCCTTTCGCCCAACCCCTTTGCCGACGACGACGGCTCCATCACCCCCGAGCTCGCCGCGGCCTACGCCGAACCCGAGCACGCCCGCGTAGCGGCGATTGTGGCCGCGCTCGGCCGGGTGATCGTGCCCGTCCTCCCGCACGCGCACCCGGGCCGCGACGGCGCCGGGATCGCCGCCCACGCGCCGGCCCCCACCGATCCGCTCGAGTGCCCGGACGACGACCTGGTGCGCGTGGAGTTTCCGGGTGGGCGGCAGGCCCTGCCGATCTTCTCCTCGGCCTCAGCCTTGCGTGCGTGGAACGATGAGGCCCGTCCCGTGCCGGTTGAAGTGGCGAAGGTCGCCTCGGCGGCTCTGGAACGAGCCGACGGCGTGCTTGTGCTCGACCCGGGCAAGGACCAGACCTGGCTGGGGCGCAGCGCCACCGCCGCGCTCGCCAGCAATACCCCGTGGGTGGCGCCCTGGGACGACCCGGAGATCCCCCGCAGGATCACGCTTGGGATTGACGGCTATCTGCCGGGCCTGGAGAAGATCGGGGTCCAGCCGGGGCAGAACGGCTCGGCCGTCGTCGTGCTCTACCTTATCCCGCCCGTGGACCGGGATAAGGTCGTCAACATCGCCCACACCGTGGCCGCGGCGATGGGAAGCGACCCGTACGTCAAGTCGCGCCTGGACGTGGTGGAGATCCGGCCGTTCTTTGCGGGAGCTTAGGTGGGCAAGCTCACGGGGCGCGTAGCGTGAGCGGATATAGCGGAGCGTGGCGGCCCCTGATACACTACTAGGCGACCACCACCGGCGAATGCCGGGATGCAAGCGGAGAAATCCCACCTCGAGTTCCCACAGGGGGCCGGGTTTTTGGTGAAGGTGGGCGTATGCCCCTTTTCCTCGGGATACTCCGTGCGCATTGCACGTCGAAGTAAGAAGAGGAACCGTTATCAACGAGCCAAGAATCAACGATCGAATTACCGTTTCCGAGGTACGTCTAGTCGGGCCGGGCGGTGAACAGGTCGGCGTCGTTCGCGTTAAGGATGCCCTGCGCCTCGCCCAGGAAGCTAATCTCGATCTTGTTGAGGTGGCACCCAACGCCAATCCGCCAGTGGCCAAGCTGATGGACTACGGCAAGTTCAAGTACGAAGCCGCGCAGAAGAAGCGCGAAGCTCGCCGCAATCAGGCCAATACCCAACTCAAGGAGATTCGCCTGAGCCTGAAGATTGACAAGCACGATTACGACACGAAGGTCTCGGCCATCAAGAAATTCCTTGATGGGGGAGACAAGGTCAAGATCCAGCTTCGCTTCAAGGGCCGCGAGCAGCTGCGTCCGGAGATGGGTGTGCGCCTCATGGAGCGTATTGCGAACGACACTGAGGAAAACTCCACCGTGGAGTCTGCCCCTCGCGTCGATGGTCGCAACATGGTGATGGTGCTTGCTCCTATTCGTCGCAAGTCGCAGGCCAAGTCCGACCAGCGCCGCAGGCGTGAGGCAGAGCGCGCAGCTCACCGCGCCGATTCGCGCCGCGCCCGGCAGGATGCCGCCTCCGATGAGCAGGCTGAGACGGCAGCGAACTAGTCAAGAAAGAATACGAATAATGCCTAAGATGAAGACCCACTCGGGTGCTAAGAAGCGCTTCCGCGTCACCGGTAGCGGCAAGCTCATGCGCGAGCAGGCGGGCAAGCGCCACCTTCTCGAGCACAAGTCCTCGCGTCGTACCCGCCGCCTGTCCTCGGACCAGCCGGTGGCCCAGGCCGACGTCAAGCCCACCAAGCGCCTTCTTGGCATGTAAGGAGTAGAGATGGCTCGCGTAAAGAATGCACTGAACTCCAAGAAGTCCCGCCGTACCACGCTTGAGCGCGCCAAGGGCTACCGCGGCCAGCGCTCGCGCCTGTACCGCAAGGCCAAGGAGCAGGTTACCCACTCATTCGTCTACAACTACCGCGACCGCAAGGTGCGCAAGAATGAGTTCCGCAAGCTGTGGATCCAGCGCATCAACGCTGCGTGCCGCGCCGAGGGCATGGTCTACTCGCGCTTCATGCAGGGCCTGTCGCTGGCCGGCATTGAGGTTGATCGCCGCATGCTCGCCGAGCTCGCGGTGAATGACCCGGCCGCCTTCAAGGCGCTTGTCGACGCCGCCAAGGCCGCCCTTCCGGCGGACGTGAACGCTCCGGCGAACAAGTAACGCACTCATTGTGGCGGGCCCCGAGGTTTTCGGGGCCCGCTTCACTGATTTTGCGCTGGTACCATGAAGGAAAAACGGAGGAACCGTGGAAATTATTGAACCGGCCATGCAGGCCACGGCCATTGAGGGCCTTTACGTCATCACGCCGAAGCAGGTCACGGACGAACGCGGCACGATCCGTGAGCTAGTGCGCAGGTCCTGGCTGGAGGAGCGCGGGCTGGTGAGCTCGTTTGCCCAGGCGAACAACACGCTCACGCACAAGGGGGCCGTGCGCGGCCTTCACGCGGAGGCGATGACGAAGCTGGTCACGGTGGTCTTCGGGCGGGTCTTCGGCGCCTACGTGGACATCCGCGAGGGCTCGGCCACGCGGGGCCAGGTGGTGACCGTGGAGATCACCCCGGGCACGATGGTGCTGGTCCCGCAGGGCGTATGCAACGGCTTCCAGGCGCTGGAGGAGTCGGAGTACCTCTACTTCTTCGACCGGGAGTGGACGGCGGGGATGCCGGGCTCGGCGCTGGCCCCGCTTGATCCGGAGCTGGGCATCGAGTGGCCGATCCCGGTCGACGTCGATAACCGGGCGATGATCTCGGAAAAGGACTTGAACGCCCCGCGGTATTCCGCGGTGAGGGGAGCGTAGGTGCCGCGCCGCTTCGAGGGCCTAACGGGCCAGGCGAAGAAGGTTGCCGGCCTGCAGTCGCGCAGGAACCGGGAGCGCTACGGCCAGATCCTCGTGGAGGGCCCGCAGGCGGTGCGCGAGGTGCTTGCGCGCCCGGAGCTTCGCGACCTGTACGTCACGGAGGAGGGCCTCGCTCGTCACCCTGACCTCGACTCGCTCGCCCAACGGGTCGATCCGTACACGCACGTGCTGTCCGAGGCGGACTTCGCGCGCCTGTCGACGTCGGCCCAGGGCTGGCTCGCGGTGGCGGACGTGCCCGGCCAGCCGTCGTTGGCCGACGTGCTTGGGCGTGCGCCGCGGTTGCTGGTGTGCCTGGCGGAGTCGGCCGACCCGGGCAACCTCGGCACGGTCATCCGCACCGCCGACGCCGCGGGCGCTGACGCCGTGCTGCTCGGCCCGGGCTCAGTGGAGCTGTTCAACCCCAAGGTGATCCGCTCCTCAGCAGGGTCGGTTTTCCACCTGCCGATCCTCTCGGTGGCCGTGCAGGAGGCGGTCGGAGCGGCGCGCGCGGCCGGCATCCAGGTGCTGTGCGCGGACGGGAGTGGGGAGCGCGATTTGGCACAGGCCATGGTGTGCCCGGGCGATTTTTCACGGGTGGACGGCGCCGGGTCGCAGGTCCTAGATCTTGCGTCCCCCACGATGTGGCTGGTGGGTAACGAGGCCCACGGGTTCACGCCCGCCCAACTGGAGCTGGCTGACCATAGGGTGCGAATTCCCATGTGGGGCGCGGCGGAATCGCTGAACGCGGGCGTGGCGAGCTCGCTGTGCCTGTACGCCAGCGCACTGGCGCAGCGTGCGGCCGAGGCCCGCTGAGAAAGAACGCTTTAAGGGACGAAGGTCCCTGCGGCCGGGTGCGCCGTCCCTATTTCAGTGTCTGTAAAAATTAGCTAATTCAAGTCTTACCTAATGCCGGGCTCGTCCTTACCGCGCCAGAACTATGATCGGTGTCATGGTAGAAATTCGCATCCATGGGCGAGGCGGCCAAGGCGTGGTGACCGCCTCTGACCTCGTTGCAATGGCCGCGTTCGCCGAGGGTCGTCACGCCCAGGCATTCCCTTCGTTTGGATCCGAGCGCACCGGCGCGCCCGTCGTCGCCTACTGCCGGGTCCGTGAGGAAGAGATCCGCACCCGCGAACCCGTGCTTCATCCGGATCTGCTCATCGTGCAAGATCCCACGCTGCTTGGCATTGTCGATGTGTTTTCGGGGCTGAACCCGCGTGGCTACGTGCTCATCAATTCCTCCAAGCGCAGCGCGGAGCTTGGGCTCACCGAGCGTCAGGCCGAGATGCCGCAGGGCCACTTCATGACGATCCCGGCCGCGGACATCGCGCGCAAACACACCGGGCGCACCGTCCCTAACGCCGTGCTCCTCGGCGCGGCCGCGGCGCTGACCGGCCTGTACAAGATGGAGTCGGTGGCCAAGGCGATCTCTGAGCGCTTCCCCGGGCGGGTAGGCGAGATGAACGTGGCCGCCGCCCAGGAGGCATATGACCTGGTGCTAGCTAAGAAGGAGGCGCTCAATGCTGAAGCAAATTGAGGGATCGCAGGCGATCGCCCAGACCGTGGCCGCGTGCCGGCCCAACGTCGTCGCCGCCTACCCCATCTCACCCCAGACCCACATCGTGGAGGGCCTGTCGGCGATGGTGAAGAAGGGCGAGCTTGAGAACTGTGAGTACATCAACGTCGAGTCGGAGTTCTCGGCCATGTCGGCCTCCATCGGAGCTTCGGCCGTGGGCGCCCGTGCCTACACCGCCACCGCCTCCCAGGGCCTGCTCTACATGGTCGAGGCGGTCTACAATGCCTCCGGACTGGGCCTGCCGATCGTTATGACAGTGGCCAACCGCGCAATCGGCTCGCCGATCAACATCTGGAACGACCACTCGGACGCGATGTCCCAGCGCGATTCTGGCTGGCTGCAGCTGTACGCGAAGGACAACCAGGAAGCGGCGGACCTGCACGTACAGGCCTTCCGGATCGCCGAGGAGCTCTCGCTGCCGGTGATGGTGTGTATGGACGGCTTCATTCTGACCCACGCCGTGGAGCAGGTGGACATCCCCGAGCTGGAACAGGTGGATCGCTTCCTGCCGCCCTACGAGCCGCGCCAGGTGCTCGACCCGGCCGATCCGATCTCGATCGGCGCGATGGTGGGCCCGGAGGCCTTCACCGAGGTGCGCTACCTCGCCCACCACAAGCAGCTTGACGCGCTCGAGCTCATGCCGCGCATCCAGGCCGAGTTCAAGGAGATCTTCGGCCGCGATTCGGGCGGGTTGCTGCACGAGTACAAGTGCGAGGACGCGGAAACGATCGTCGTCTGCCTCGGTTCGGTCACGGGCACGCTGCGCGACGTCGTCGACATGCGGCGCGAGGCGGGGGAGAAGATCGGCGTGCTCTCGCTCGTGTCCTTCCGTCCGTTCCCGTCGGCGGCGGTGCGCGAGGTGTTGAAGAACGCCAAGCGCTTCGTGGTGCTGGAGAAGGCGTTCTCGGTGGGCATCGGCGGCATCGTCTCCTCCCACTGCCGGGCGGCCATGCGCGGGCTGCACTTCACCTGCCACGAACTGATCGCGGGCCTGGGCGGGCGCGACATCACGATCGCTTCGCTCAACGCCTACCTGGACAAGGCGGTGCGTGACGAGGTGGAGCACCTGACGTTCCTCGACCTCGACACGGAGCTCGTGGAGCACGAACTGGAGCGCGAGGCGAAGATGCGCAGATCCGGCGCGATTCCGGAAAACATGATCCGCCACTACGCGGAGCGGGCACAGGAAGAAGGTCACGATGACATCCGTTGATTTGCCAAGCCCGGAGTACCGCCAGACGGCGATCCCCTCCCGCGAAGAGGTCAAGTTCTACCAGGTCGGATCCTTCGCGGTGGGCAACCGGTTGGTGGACGGGCAGTACCAGTCGGTCCAATCCGGACCGAACCGCTTCAACTCCCTGACCTCGGGCCACCGCGCCTGCCAGGGCTGCGGCGAAGCGCTCGGCGCCCGCTACGCCCTCGATGCGGCGATGGCGGCCACCGACAACCACGTGGTAGCCATCAACGCCACGGGCTGTCTTGAGGTCTTCTCCACCCCGTATCCCGAAACCTCGTGGAACCTGCCGTGGATGCACTCGCTGTTCGGCAACACGGCTGCCGTTGCCACCGGTGCGGCCGCCGGCCTGAAGGCGATGGGCAAGTCGGACGTGCGGGTGGTGGCCCAGGGCGGCGACGGCGGCACGGTGGACATCGGCTTCGGCCCCCTGTCGGGCATGTTCGAGCGTAACGACGACGTGCTCTACATTTGCTACGACAACGAGGCCTACATGAACACGGGCGTGCAGCGATCGGGCGCCACCCCGCCCACGGCCCGCACGTCCACCACCCAGCCCGTCGGCCCGGAGCCGGGCAATACCTGGGGCCAGGGCAAGGACTTGCCGCGCATTGCGATGGCGCACGAGATCCCCTACGTCGCCACCGCCACGGTGGCTGACCTGCGCGATCTCGAGTACAAGGTGACGAAGGCGATGGGTATGCACGGCGCGCGCTACATCCACATCTTCGTGCCGTGCCCGCTCGGCTGGGGCACCGCCTCCGGAGTCACGGTCAAGGTGGCGCGCCTGGCCACCCAGACTGGCCTGTTTCCGGTCTACGAGGCCGAGTATGGCGAGATCACGTCCGTGTCGAAGATCCGCCGCCCGGCGCCCGTGGAGGACTACCTGCGCCTCCAGCGCCGCTTCGCCCACCTATTCAAGAAGGGCGCGGACCCGGAGGTGATTCGTCGGATCCAGGAAATGGCGGACCGCAATATCAGGCGCTATGACCTGATCGATGACGAGTCGTTGGATGAGTTTGTCAAGTACGAGGGAGACGAATCATGACATCGCTGCGAGACGAGAAGGAAAACCTGCCGTTTGCGATCACCCTCGAGGTGGGCTCCTCGGCGGCGAATCGCACGGGCACGTGGCGTTCGGAGCGGCCGGTCTACGTCAACCTCCTGCCTCCGTGTAACAAGCAGTGCCCGGCGGGGGAGAACATCCAAAAGTGGCTCTACCACACCGAGGAGGGCAACTACGAGGCGGCCTGGCGCGAGATCATGGTCAACAATCCGCTTCCCGCCTGCATGGGCCGCGTGTGCTACCACTCTTGCCAGGTGGCGTGTAACCGCGCCCAGGTGGACGAGGCGGTGGGCATCAACTCGGTTGAGCGCTTCCTTGGTGACAAGGCGATCGAGGAGGGCTGGAAGGTTGAGGTTGCCGCCGCGCCGTCGGGAAAGAAGGTCCTGGTGGTCGGCTCGGGCCCGGCGGGGCTGTCGGCCGCCTACCACCTCGCCCTGCTCGGCCATGAGGTCACGGTGCGGGACTTGGGTGAGAAGCCGGGCGGCATGATGCGCTATGGCATCCCGTCCTACCGCCTCCCGCGCAATATCCTCGACGCGGAGATCCAGCGGATTGCCGACATGGGCGTCACCTTCGAGCAGAACACGCGGGTCGACGACGTCGAGGCCGCACTTGCCGACTTCGACGCGGTCTTCACTGCGGTGGGCGCCCAGATCGGGAAGAACATCAACGTGCCCGCCGGGTCGGCCTCGCACGTGATGGACGCGGTGGACGTGCTGCGCGACGTGGAGGAGGACGGCTTCGCGGCGAATGCTAGCCAGCCACTCCTCGGCCGCGTGGTGGTGGTCTACGGTGGCGGCAATACGGCTGTGGACGCCGCCCGTACGGCCAAGCGCCTGGGCGCCACCGAGTCGGTCATTCTCTACCGCCGCACGCGCGATCGGATGCCGGCCCATGATTCGGAGGTCCAGGAGGCCGAGGAGGAGGGCATCACGATGCGCTGGCTGTCCACAGTGGACCACGTGGATGCCGGCTCGATCAAGATCGAGAAGATGGCCCTGGACGAGAACGGCTTCCCCCAGCCCACCGGCGAGTACGAGGAGCTGGCCGCCGATTCGCTCATCATGGCGCTTGGCCAGCAGTCCGACCTCACGCTCCTCGAGGGAGTGGAGGGCGTGGAGATCAACGACGGCGTCGTCACGGTTTCTGGCCAGATGATGACGGGCCGCCCGGGCGTCTTCGCCGGTGGCGACATGATCAAGGCGGAGAAGAACGTGACCGTGGCGATCGGGCACGGCAAGAAGGCCGCCCGCTACATCGACTCCTGGCTGAGGGGTGGCACGTACGCCCCGGCGGACAAGCACGGGGACGCCACGCTCGATCGGATGGAGACCTGGTACTACTCTGACGCCCCGCACAAGATGCGCAAGCGCCTCGAGGGCGCCCGGCGCTCCTCCACCTTCGACGAGGTGGTGATCGGCCTGGACGAGGAGTCGGCGATCTACGAGGCGCGGCGTTGCATGAGTTGCGGCAACTGCTTCGGGTGTGACAACTGCTTCGGCGTGTGCCCGGATAACGCGGTCACGAAGATTGCCTCCGGCGTGTATGAGTTCAAGTACGATTACTGCAAGGGCTGCGGCGTGTGTGCCGAGGAATGCCCGTGTGGAGCGATCTCCATGGTGCCGGAGGAGATTTAGTGAGTCTTTTCGATCCCATCGAGTTACGCGGGCTGCAGGTCCGCAACCGGATCTGGCTGCCGCCGATGTGCCAATACTGCGCGGGGGAGTCGGGGGAGTGGCTGGGTCGGCCGAACGACTGGCACTACCAGCACTACGCCTCCCGCTCTGTGGGCGGCTTTGGCCTCATCACGGTGGAGGCAACGGCGGTCACCCCGGTGGGGCGCATCTCGAACAAGTGCCTGTGCCTGGATGATGAGGCGGATGTGCCGGCCTTCCGGCACATCGCCCGGGTCATCACCCAGCACGGCGGGGTGGCCGCGATCCAGCTCAACCACGCCGGCCGCAAGGCCTCCACGCGGGGTGGGCTCGGTGGTGGCGCGTTGCCGCCCGAGGAGGCGTGGGAGACCGTGGGGCCCAGCGCGATTGCGTTCGAGGGCCTGCCCGCTCCGCGGGAGATGACGGAGGCCGAGATCCAGGCCGTTATTGCCCAGTTCGCCTGCTCGGCGAACCTGGCGGTGGAGTCCGGCTTCCAGGCGATCGAGATCCATGCCGCCCACGGCTACCTCATTCACCAGTTCCTCTCCCCGATATCGAATCATCGCGAGGACGCCTGGGGCGGAGACTTCGAGGGCCGCACGCGCCTCCTGCGCGAGGTTGTGCGCGCGGTGCGTGCGGTGATCGGCGACGTGCCGCTCTTCGTGCGGATCTCGGCCACCGACTGGCTGGCGGAGAACTTCGAGGAGGTGGACGGCAGCTACGGGTGGACGCTGCAGGATTCGATCCGGCTGGTGCGCGAGCTTCCCGACGTCGATTTCTGGTCCGTGAGCACGGGCGGTTGCTTCCCCGTTAAGATCCCCGCCGGCCCGGGATACCAGGTCCCTTTCGCCCGCCGGATCCGGGAGGAGACGGGCGCCGTGGTGGGCGCCGCCGGGCAGATCACGAACGCCACGCAGGCCGACGTCGTCGTCTATGAAGAAGAGGCGGACGTGGTCTACGTGGGACGCGTGGGGCTCCATGACCCGTACGTGCCGCGACACTGGGCGAAGGTGCTGGATGTGGAGATCCCATGGCCGGACCAGCTAGTGAGGGGAAGGTCGACGCGCTGAAGGGCAAGATTGCAGGAGTGGTCGCGCTGGGAGTGATGGCCGGGATGGTGCGCCGCCGGGGAGTGGCGAAGCAGAACTCGCCTTTCCGCCGGTATTGGGAGCGCCACCTCCAGGCTGAACTGGCCCGCCTTGACCAGATCGCGCAGGTGGGCGGCGAGATGCCACTCATCTACGTGGCGCTCGGGGATTCGGCGGCCCAGGGCCTGGGCGCCCGGGTGGTTCAGGAGGGCTACGTGCCCCGGTTCGCGCGGGCGCTGGAGGAGATGAGCGGGCGCGAGGTCGTGCTGCTTAACCTGTCGCTCTCGGGCGGCACGATCCAGTCGGTGCTCGGTACCCAGCTACCGCAGTTGCGCGGGCTCAAGGTGGCGGGCGAGCCGTTGCGCCCTGACGTCGTCAGCCTCGACATCGGCGGCAACGACGTGCTCCAGCCGTGGCTGAGCCAGGATGAGTTTGCCGCTTACGTCGAGCGTCTGGAGGGCGAGTTGCCCGCCGGCTCGTTCGTCATGAATATCCCCTCGTTCGGGGTGATGACGGCCGACGCGCGGGCGGAGGAGTTCTCGGCCAGCATCGATCGGCTCGAGTCTCACCGCGTCGTCGACATCCGCAGTATCTCTCAGAGCCTGCCGATGGCCACCTACCTGTTTTCCTACCATGCGATCGACCTCTTCCACCCCAACAGCCCGTGGTATGCGGTGTGGGCGCAGGAGCTTGCCGACGCCGTGGCGCACGACCGGGGTTGGGAGCGCACCGAGGTGGCGGAGCTCGGGACCTGGAGCGGGCCGATCGCGCGGACGTGAGTTGGGCGACGGCGTCGTTGCGCGGGCCACAGTGGACCGAAATCGCCCCGGGCTGGCTCAATGATTAGACTTGGAGCGTAAACCCGCGCCTGCGGGGGCAAGGAAAGGTAGACATGACTCTCAGTCCACTCGACGAGGCCGGGATCGCGCAGGCGGTGGCCGATGCGCGAGACGCATTCGCACGTGCGTCGAGCCTCGATGAATTGAAGGCGGCGCGCCTGGCCCACAGCGGAGACAACGCGCCGATCACGCACGCGAATATGCAGATTCGCAACCTGGATAAGGCCGACAAGCCGGTGGCCGGCAAGCTCATGGGCGCGGCCCGCAAAGACATTCAGGCGGCGTTGGCCGTGGCGGCCGCGCGTCTGGAGGCGGCCGACCAGGAGCGCGTGCTGCGCGAGGAGCGCGTGGACGTCACGGTGCCGACCAGGCGCGCGCCGCTGGGTGCCCGCCACCCGCTGCCCGTGCTCATGGAGGACATCTGCGACCTCTTCGTGGCCATGGGCTGGGAGGTGGCCGAGGGCCCCGAGGTGGAAAACGAGTGGTTTAACTTCGACGCGCTGAACTTCGGCCCGGATCATCCGGCACGCCAGATGCAGGACACGTTCTATGTGCGCAGCGTGGAGCGCGTGGGAGCGGCCGGCGAGGAGAAGGTGGCGGATGCTACGGGTCTGGTGCTGCGCACGCACACCTCGCCGGTGCAGTCCCACGTTATGCTGGACCGCGGTGAGCCGCCGATCTACGTGGTGTGCCCGGGCAAGGTCTTCCGCACCGATGCCCTCGATGCCACCCACACCCCGGTCTTCCACCAGATCGAGGGCCTGGCGGTGGACAAGGGTCTGACGATGGAGCATCTCAAGGGCACGCTCGATCACTTCGCCAAGGGCATGTTCGGCCCGGAGGCGCGCACGCGCCTGCGCCCGTCGTTCTTCCCGTTCACCGAGCCGAGCGCGGAGATGGACCTGTGGTTCCCGCAGAAGAAGGGCGGCCCGGGCTGGATCGAGTGGGGTGGCTGCGGCATGGTCAACCCGGAGGTGCTGCGCAACGCGGGTATTGACCCGGACCTCTACACGGGCTTCGCCTTCGGCATGGGCATCGAGCGCACGCTCATGCTGCGCAACTCCATCGACGACATGCGCGACATGGTGGAGGGCGACGTGCGCTTCTCCGCCCAGTTCGCCGCGACCGGAAGGGGCAACTAATGCCGAGGATCGATATTGATTGGCTCTCCGACCACGTTGAGGTCCCGGCCGGCCTCACGGCCGAGCAGCTCGCAGCTGACCTGGTGCGTGTGGGCCTGGAGGAAGAGGAAATCCACCGCCCGGACGTGACCGGGCCGATCGTCGTCGGGCGCGTGCTGACGCTGGAGAAGAACGAGCAGAAGAACGGCAAGCTCATCAACTACTGCCGCGTGGACGTGGGCGCGCATAACGACGCCCCGGGCGAGGGCAAGGAGCCCTCGGAACTGGCCTCGCGCGGCATTATTTGCGGCGCTCACAACTTCGTCGAGGGCGATTACGTGGTGGTCTCGCTTCCGGGCGCCGTATTGCCGGGTGATTTCCGCATCGCGGCGCGTAAGACGTACGGGCACGTCTCGGACGGCATGATCTGCTCGAAGGCCGAGCTGGGCCTGGGCGAGGATCACGACGGCATTATCGTGCTCGCCTCCAGCCCGGAGGAGGCCGCCGAGCGCGGCATCCCGGCGGTGGGTGAGGACGTGCTCGACTACCTTGGCCTCGCCGGCGAGGTGCTGGAGATCAACGTGACCCCGGACCGCGGCTACTGCTTCGCCATGCGCGGCGTGGCCCGCGAGTTCGCCCACTCCACGGGCGCCCGCTTCACCGACCTGGGGCTCGAGGAAAACCTTTCCGCCCCGCTGCCGACACCCACGGAGGACGGCTTCCTGGTGGAGGTGGACGACGCGGCGCCGATCCACGGCGTTCCGGGCTGTGACCGCTTCGTTACGCGCATCGTGCGGGGGATCAAACCGCAGGCCGCCTCGCCGGCGTGGATGCAGGAGCGTCTGTTGGCTGCGGGCATGCGCTCGATCTCGCTGGCGGTGGACGTGACTAACTACGTCATGCTCGACCTCGGCCAGCCGCTACATGCCTACGACCTCGACACGCTCGTGGCCCCGATCGTGGTGCGGCGGGCCAACGACGGCGAAACCCTTGTCACGCTGGACGGCGTGGAGCGCGCGCTCGGCGGGGACGATCTGCTCATTACCGATTCCGAGGGCGGGCGCGGGGCGCGCGTGATCGGCCTGGCCGGCACGATGGGCGGCCTGGACACGGAGATCACGGATGCGACCACGAACGTCCTCATCGAGGCGGCCCACTTCGATCCCGTCTCCGTGGCGCGAATGGCCCGCAAGCATAAGTTGCCCTCGGAGGCCTCCAAGCGTTTCGAGCGTGGCGTGGACCCGCGTGTGGCCGGCGTTGCCGCCCAGCGCGTGGCCGAGCTCCTCGTGGAGTTCGGCGGCGGGAGGATCGATGAGGCGAACTCGGATTACGATCAGACTACTCTGCCCGAGCCGCTCACCTTCGACATCTTCGAGGTCGCCCGCCTCACGGGCCTCGACCTCGGCCGCGAGCGGATCGTGGAGATCCTCGAGCAGATCGGTTGCGCCGTGTCGGGCGACGACGCCCTGTTGGTCACCCCGCCCACGTGGCGACCGGATCTCACGGGCCCGGCGCACCTGGTCGAGGAAGTGGCCCGGCTGGTGGGCTATGACGAGATCCCGTCCTGGTTGCCGACCGCACCCGCAGGTGCGGGCCTGCGCCCGGCCCAGCGCCACCGCCGCGACATTAGCCGTGCGCTCGCCGAGGCCGGCTGGACCGAGGTGCTGTCCTACCCGTTCGTCTCCGCCGAGGCGTTTGCGAAGCAGGGCATTGCTGACGACGACGATCGCCGGCTCGCGATCCGGCTGGCCAACCCGCTGCAGGAGGAGGCTCCTTACATGCGCACCTCGCTCCTTGATTCGCTGTTGGAGACTGCGCGCATGAACGTGGCGCGCGGCAACCCGACCGTGGCGGTGTTCGAGGCCGGGGTTGTCACGCGGCCCACCGGCATTGCGCTGGCGGCGAATCCGGGCGTGGGCAAGCGGCCCGATCCCGAGGCGCTGGAGGCGCTCCTCGCCTCGATCCCGGCCCAGCCGCATCACGTGGCGGGCGTGGCAATCCCGGCGGTCACCCAGGCTGCGGCGGATCTGCCGGCCCAGACCTGGAACTGGCGCGACGCGGTGGAGGCGGTCAAGACCGCCGCCCGCACGATCGATCTCACGCTCGGGGTCGCGAATGCCGAGTACGCGCCATTCCACCCGGGCCGGTGTGCCGAGCTCGCCGTGGGCGGGGCCGTGATCGGGTATGCGGGCGAGCTGGACCCGCGCGTGTGCAAGGCCTTCGAGCTGCCCGCCCGCACGGTGGCCTTCGAATTCGACCTGGATGCGCTCATCGAGGCGCGTGGCGGTGATCCGATCACGGTGGGGCCCGTCTTCACCCATCCGGTGGCCAAGGAGGACTTCGCCCTCGTGGTCGATGAGCAGGTGACGGCCGCGGAGGTGGAAAAGGTGCTGGCTGAGGCGGCGGGGGAGATCCTTGAGGAGATCCGCCTCTTCGACGTTTACACCGGCGACCAGATCGACGAGGGTAAGAAGTCCCTCGCCTTCGCCCTCCGCTTCCGTGGGGATCACACCCTGCCTGCCGAGGAGATCGCCCAGGTGCGCAACCGGGTGATCAAGGCCGCGAAGAAGGCATTCGATGCGCAGCTACGGATGTGATTGCGGTTGACCGACACGCGGGCCCTGCCACTCGGCAGGGCCCGCGCCCATAGGATGGTGTTATGGCGAAGAACAAAGGTGCAACCCGGGCGCTCCAGGCCCTGAACTGGGCCGGCGTGGACTACGAGCTCATCGAGTACGAGCACTCGGAGCAGATGGACGGCGGTTACGCGCTCGACACCTCGCGCGTGCTCGGGATTGACCCGCACATGATCTTCAAGACGCTCATGGTGAGTGTGGATGGCCACCCCGTGGTCGCCGTCGTGCCCGCGTCGGGGCGGTTGAGCCTCAAGGCGCTGGCGAAGGCCGCGGGCGGCAAGTCCGCTGCGATGATTGCTCCGCACGACGCCGAAAAACTCACCGGGTACGTCACGGGCGGGATCTCGCCGCTCGGGCAGAACCGCCAGTTGCCCACGTGGATCGATTCCTCGGCGCAGACTTTGGATCGCTTCGTCGTCTCGGCGGGCAAGCGCACCCTGTCGGTAGCAATGAGCCCGGCCGATCTGGCCGGGCTCACGCGGGCGCAATTTGCGCCGATTGGCACCTGATTACTTCATACCGCCGAAGAACTTCTCCCACGGCATGTCGAGCGGGGCATCCTTCTCGATGATCTGGTAGAGGTAGCGGCATAGCGGGAAGTCCTCGGGCTTGATCACGCCGCGCTCGGTGAGCGGCTCAAGCGCGCCGCCGATCACGCGGATCGCCTGGACGCCCTCGAGAGTCACGCCCTTCATCAGTGAGTCGCGCACCTCGGAGAACGGGACGCCCTCACCCACGAACGTGCCCGCCTTGACGTTGCGTCCGCCGGCGGAGGTGACATACATGTCGCCCACGCCCGCCAGGCCGTCGGCCGTCTCGGGCTTGCCGCCAAGCAGGGTCATGAACTGGCGAAGCTCGGTCTGGCCCTGGCCGAACACGGCCGCGTTGTAGTTGAAGCGCACGTAGCGGTCATCCTGCTTGCCTTCCTTGCGCAGGAGCCCGGCGCCGAGGCCGGCGGCGAAGGCGTAGATGTTCTTCGTGGCGGCGCCGATCTCGCACCCGCGGAAGTCGGTGGAGGTCCACACGTGGTAGTAGTCCGTGCGGAACAGGTCGGCCAGGTAGTCGAGCGAGTCCTGGTCCTCGCCGGCGAAGATGACGCACGTGTCGTGGTGGACGGCCACCTCGCCCGCGATCGACGGGCCCACAATCGCGTTCCAGGTCACGGAGTTGGCCAGGTCCTCGTCGAAGTAGGAGCGCAGCACGTCCGGGAGTAGGTGGAGCGTGCCGTCGTCGTCGGCCTCCATGCCCTTGGTGACGTTGAGGACCTTCATGCCGGGCCTCACCAGCTTGGCCAGGCGCTCGCCCGCCCAGCGCACGCCGAAGGAGTTGACGCCGGACATCGCCACGTCGGCGCCCTCGAAGGCGGCCTCGGCGTCCTCGAGCTGGTAAGCCACCACCTTGTCGTTGACCTTGAGGTCGAGGTCGGGGTGGACGCCCGTGGTCTGGATCGACTCGATGATGTCACGATCGAGGTGGGTGCCAACGAGGTTGACCTTGTGGCCGTTCTCCGTGAGCGGGAAGGTGAGGGCGGTGGCCATGATGCCGGCGCCGAGAATTGCGATGGTTGCCATTTAGTTCTCCTTCGAGGTGTAGGCCAAGATTGCCTCGGCCGTGTAGGTGTCGATAATGAATATTTGGGCAAGCTTGGCGCGGGCGGCCGCCACCATGGCGGGCGCCTTCTCCACCTCGCCGGCCACCGCCACCGAGAGGTGGGCCTGGGCGAGGTTGCGTAGCGGGTAGGCGATCGTGCGCCGTTCGAGCTGGGCGGAGATGGGGTTCCCGTCGGCGTCGACGTAGTGGGAGAGGATGTCTCCCACCGAGCCCTTGCGCCGCAGCATGTCGATGGTCTCTTCCGGGATGAATCCCGATTCGACCAGCACGGACTCCTTGGAGACCGTGCCGGGGGAGTAGACGACGAGGTCCGCTCCGGCGGCGCCCTCGAAGATCCGGGTGATGGAGGGTTCGGCCATGAGCTGCGGGCCGAGGTCCGGGTTGCCGATGATCGTGGGGGCCGGGAGCGTGAACGCGGTGCCGGGGGCCTTGCGTGCCATGGCGGAGATGGAGGATGAGACCTCGTTGTCGCCGTGGTGGGTGGGCCCGCCGTTCGTTTGGTAGACGCGGATGCCGGGTGACCAGTGCTCGGGCAGCGCGGTGGCGAGCGCGGTCATCGTGCGCCCCCAGGCCACGGCGAGGGAGCGGATGGGCGCGCGGCTCATGAGGAACTGGGCGGTGGCGCGGGCCACCACCTGGCGCCCGTCGCCGTTCTTCGACGGCACGACGATCGCGCGCTTGAGTCCCAGCTGCTCGGCGATTTGCATCTCGAGGTGGTGGGTCTGGATGCGCGGGTGGTTGATCGTGATGGTGACGAGCCCGGTTTGGCGTGCCTCGTCGATGAGGCGGCCGATCGTCCAGCGGGTGTATCCCAGGCGTGTGCCGATGGCCTGTTGGGTGAGGCCCTCCATGTAGTAGAGGTAGGCGGCCTCGAACATGAGGTCATCGCGAGACGAATGCGGCATTGCTTTCTTCATGTCTTGAGTTTCTCAACAATCCACTCATATGGGTAGGGTTTTACATAAAGGGCTCTTAAGTGCACTGGGTTCGGTGTCTGTTCTCACAGTGGACGCCAGTGGGGAAAGATGCGCCGGAGCGTATAGTTATACGTATGACGTACTCTGTTGCTATCGCTGGCGTCACCGGATATGCAGGTGGCGAGGTCGCGCGCGTACTCGCCGCACACCCTGACATGAAGGTCGCCACCGTCGCCGCACACAGCTCGCGCGGCACGCTCGGTGAGCACCAGAGGCACCTGTGGCCATTGCGACACCTTGAGATCCAGTCGCTTGAGGCGGAGGTGCTCGCTGATCACGACGTCGTCGTCCTCGGCCTTCCCCACGGCGCGTCGGCTGCGCTCACGGCACAGATCGAGCAGATCAATCCGGACGCCCTCATCATTGACCTCGGCGCCGACCACCGGCTGACCGACCCGGCGGCTTGGGAGCGCTACTACCACTCGGAGGCGGCCGAGCCGTGGACGTACGGCATGCCCGAGCTCATCCGCGCCACGGGGCTCACCCAGCGCGAGCTGCTCGCCGCGACGCGCCGCATCGCCGCCCCCGGCTGCAACGCCTCGGCCGTTACCTTCGCCGTCCAGCCGGCGATCGCCGCCGGGCTGGCAAGCGGGGAGGACATCGTGGCGATCCTCTCAGTGGGCTACTCGGGTGCGGGTAAGTCGCCCAAAACCCACCTGCTGGCCTCCGAGGCCATCGAGTCGGCCACGCCCTACGCCGTGGGCGGCACCCACCGCCACATCCCAGAGATCGCGCAGAACCTCATCACGGCCGGCGCGCCGGCCGTGAGCCTGTCCTTCACCCCCGTCCTCGTGCCGATGTCGCGCGGCATCCTCGCCACGGTCTCGATCCCGGTGGAGGGCGTGAGCCCGGAGCGCGTGCTCGAGGCCTACCGGGGCGCCTACGCCGACGAGCCCTTCGTCGCGTGGTCGCCCGACTGGTCTTCCACGGGCATCGTGGCGGGCTCCAACCTCGCGCTCGTCCACGCCGAGCTCGACGCCGACGCGCGGCGCATCACCGCGATCTGCGCGATCGACAATCTGGTCAAGGGCACCGCCGGGGCGGCCACCCAGTCGATGAATCTGGCCCTCGGCCTTCCCGAAACAACCGGCCTGTCCCAGATTGGAGTAGCGCCATGATTCTCTTTACCGACACCGCCGCGGACGTCCAGCCCCTCGGCGTCACGGCCCCGCAGGGCTTCCGGGCGGCGGGCGTGCGCGCGGGGCTGAAGAGCGCCGGGCGCGACGTCGCGCTCGTCGTCAACGACGGCCCGCAGCCGACCTCGGCTATGGTCCTCACCTCCAACCGCGTCTACGCCGCGCCCGTGCGTTGGATGAAGCAGATCGCAGGCGGCACCCAGACCGCCGCCGTCATCAACTCGGGCGGTGCGAATGCAGCCACCGGCCAGCCCGGCTTCGAGGACACGGTGACCACCGCCCGCCATACCGCGGCCATGCTCGGGCGGGAGCCCGAGGAGGTGGCAGTGTGCTCCACCGGGCTCATAGGCGAGCGCTTGCCGATGAGCAAGCTGCTCGCGGGCATCGCCGACGCCGGGGCTCACCTCAGCGCTGACGCCGGAGCCGATGCCGCCGAGGCGATCTGCACCACCGACACGGTCAGCAAACAGGCCGGTATCGCCGGGCCGTACACGATTGGCGGGATGGCCAAGGGCGCGGGCATGCTCGCCCCGGGCATGGCCACGATGATCTGCGTCATGACTACCGACGCGGTGCTGACCAATGCGCAAGCCCAGGAGGCACTGGAGGCCGCGGTGGCGGCGTCGTTTAACCGGATCGACTCCGACGGGGCAATGTCCACGAACGACACGGTGCTCCTGCTCGCCAGCGGCGCCTCCGGCGTCGTGCCCGAGGACTTCACGGGGCAGCTTACGGCGGTGGCCCAGTCGCTGGCGCGCCAGCTCATCGCGGACGCCGAGGGCGCTTCGCACGACGTGCTCATCCGCGTGGTCGGTGCCAGCTCGCAGGAGGCCGGGCTCGCGGTGGCCCGCGCCGTGTCCCGCTCGAACCTGCTCAAGGCCGCGATTTTCGGCAACGACCCGAACTGGGGGCGCGTCATTGCCCAGGTGGGCACCGTCCCTGCGGACGTGGCGCCCTACGACGCCGACGCGCTGGACGTGTATTTCAATGGCGTGCAGGTGTGCCTGGCCGGGGGTGTGGGCGAGGACCGGACCCTGGTGGACCTGGCCTCGAACCGGGAGGTCGCGATCGAGATCGACCTGCATGCTGGAGAGGAGGTCGTTGAGCTGTGGACCAACGACCTCACGCACGACTACGTCCACGAGAATTCGGCATATTCGACATGAGCATCTTGAATCGCCTGGCCGGCGCCCAACAGAAGGCCGAAATCCTCATCGAGGCCCTGCCCTGGATCAACGAGTTCGCAGGGCACCGCGTGGTAGTCAAGTACGGCGGCAACGCCATGATCAACGACGAGCTCAAGCGGGCGTTCGCCAAGGACATCCTCTTCATGCACTCAGTTGGCCTGTACCCGATTGTGGTGCACGGCGGCGGGCCGCAGATCAACTCGATGCTCGAACGCGTGGGCATCCAATCCGAGTTCCGCGGCGGGCTGCGCGTGACCGACCGCGAGACGATGAATGTGGTGCGCATGGTTTTGACCGGCCAGGTCCAGCGCGAGCTGGTCTCCCTGCTCAACGTGGACGGGCCGCGCGCGATCGGCTTCTCGGGCGAGGACGCGGGCTTGCTGTCCGCGCGTCGGCGTAAGGCTGAGGTCGGGGGCAAGAAGATCGACATCGGGCACGTGGGCAACATCGTCTCCATCAACGTCGCCTCCCTCGACCACATGCTTGCCTCCGGACACATCCCCGTCATCTCGACCGTGGCCACCGACGTCGACAACCCCGAGGACGTGCTCAACGTCAACGCCGACACGGCCGCGGGAGCGATCGCCGACGCCGCCGGCGCGGATAAGCTCATCATCCTCACCGATGTGGAGGGCCTCTACCTCGACTGGCCGGACAAGTCCTCACTCGTGTCCGAGATCCACCCCGACGACCTGCGCGCCCTCCTGCCCTCCCTCGATTCGGGGATGAAGCCGAAGATGGAGGCAGCGCTGAAGGCGGTGGAGCGCGGCGTGCCCAAGGCGCATATCATTGACGGGCGGATGGCTCATTCCATCCTGCTCGAGATCTTTACCAACGCCGGCATCGGCACCCAGGTCACGGCCGCTGCCCCGCGCGGTGTGGTGGGCCAGAAGGAGGCCAAGTGAATCGCGACCTGTATCCCCAGCGGATGATGAACGCCTTCGGCGATCCGCAGCTGGTCATCGACCGTGGCGAGGGCGTCTACGTCTTTGACGAGGAGGGCAAGCGCTACCTCGACCTGCTCGCTGGTATCGCCGTCAACGCCCTCGGCTACGCTCACCCCGCCATCACCCGCGCGCTCACCGAGCAGGCGGGCAAGGCCACTCACGTGTCGAACTTCTTCGCCACGGCCCCGCAACTCGAGCTGGCCGGCGCTATCCAGCGCATGCTGTCCGACGACGGCTACGTGGGCGCCTCAGCCCGCGTCTTCTTCTGCAACTCGGGCGCCGAGGCGAACGAGGCCGCAATCAAGATGGCCCGCCTGCACAAGCCGCGCGGCACGATCATCGCGCTCAAGGGCGGCTTCCATGGCCGCACGCTCGGCGCCCTGTCGATCACGCACAAGCCCGCGATCCGTGAGCCCTTCGAGCCACTCGGAGGGAACGTCCTCTTCATCGATCCCACGATCGAGGCCCTCGAGGCCGCTTTCGACGACGACGTGGCCGCCATTTTCGTCGAGACCATCCAGGGCGAGGCCGGCGTGGTTCCCCTCGAGGGTGACTTCCTGCGCCGCGCCCGCGCGCTCGCCGAACGCTTCGGGGCCCTGCTCGTGGTGGACGAGGTCCAGACCGGCGTGGGCCGTACCGGGCGCTGGTTCGCTCATTCGGGCATCGTCAAGGCCGACGTCATCACGATGGCGAAGGGCCTGGGCGGGGGCGTGCCGATCGGTGCCGTCGTCGGAATTGAAAAGACCGGGCGCCTGCTTACCCCCGGTAGCCACGGCACCACGTTTGGCGGCAACCCGCTGGCGTGTGCGGCGGCGAACGCCGTGGTGGGCGAAGTGGCGGGGCTCTTCGAGCACGTACGGGCTACCGGGGAGTGGCTGCGCGGCCATCTCGAGGCGCGGGGCTTCGAGGTGCGCGGGGCGGGACTGCTGCTCGGCGTCGTCGTCGAAAACGCCCCGGCTCTCCAGACGGAACTGCTGGAGAAGGGCTTCATCGTCAACGCGCCGAACGCCACCACGATCCGGCTGGCGCCGCCGCTCATCATCACGCAAGATGAATTGGCACCTTTCATCGAAGAAATGGAGACACACTCGTGACAGGAACCATGGTGACCAAGGCGGCCCGGCTCGCCCGCATCATCACGATGGTCGAATCCCAGCCCATCGGCTCGCAGGCCGAGTTGCGGGCGCTGCTGGCCGACGAAGGCATCATCGTCACCCAGGCTACGCTCTCGCGAGACCTCGACGAGTTGCAGGCACGCAAGGTTCCCGACGGCGCCGGCGGGCGCTACTACAAGATCCCCAGCCCCGGGGTGGCCGGAGAGGCTGACGCACCCGCGGGCTTCCACCTGGAGCGCTGGGCGCGCGAGGTCATGGTGTCGGCCAAGTCGGCCGGTAACCAGATCGTCCTTCGCACCCCGCCCGGGGCGGCCCAACTACTGGCCTCGGCGCTGGATCGCGCTGTGCTCGACGGCGTGCTCGGCTGTATCGCGGGTGATGACACCGTGCTCATCATTACTGAATCCACCAAACGTGCCGACGAGCTGCTGAGCCACCTCATCGACATCGCCCACTCTTCCTCAAATAACTAGAAAGGTTCATCATGGCAAAGGAACGCGTAGTCCTCGCATACTCAGGCGGGCTCGACACCTCGGTGGCGATCGGCTGGATCGCCGAGCAGACCGGGGCGGAGGTCGTCACGGTGGCGGTCGACGTCGGGCAGGGCGGCGAGGATCTGGAGGTGGTCCGCCAGCGAGCCCTCGACTGCGGTGCCGTGGAGGCCTACGTGGCTGACGCCCGCGATGAGTTTGCCGAGGACTACTGCATGCTCGACCTGCAGGCCAACGGCCTGTACATGGAGGCCTACCCACTCGTGTCGGCGCTGTCCCGCCCGGTGATTGTTAAGCACCTGGTCACGGCGGCCCGCCAGTTCGGCGCGGAGACCGTGGCCCACGGCTGTACCGGCAAGGGCAATGACCAGGTGCGCTTCGAGAACGGCATCACTTCGCTCGCCCCGGACATGAAGTGTCTCTCGCCCGTACGCGACCTGGCGCTCACCCGCGAGTTCGCGATCAACTACGCCGAGAAGCACAACCTACCGATCGAGACCACGAAGTCCAACCCGTTCTCCATCGACCAGAACGTGTGGGGCCGCGCGATCGAGACCGGCTACCTCGAGGACCTGTGGAACGCGCCCACGAAGGACGTTTATAACTACACCGATGACCCGGCCTACCCGCCGCTTCCGGACGAGGTCGTGATTACCTTCGAGAAGGGCATCCCGGTGCAGATCGACGGCCGGGACGTCACCCCGCTGCAGGCGATCGAGGAGATGAACGCCCGCGCGGGCGCCCAGGGCATCGGCCGGATCGACATCGTTGAGGACCGCATGGTCGGCATCAAGTCGCGCGAGATCTACGAGGCGCCGGGTGCGGTGGCGCTCATCACGGCTCACCGCGAGCTCGAGCGCGTGACGATGGACCGCGAGCAGGCGCGCTTCAAGGAGCGCGTGGGCCTGCGCTGGTCGGAGCTCGTCTACGAGGGCCAGTGGTTCTCCCCGCTCAAGCGCTCGCTTGACGCGTTCATCAAGGACACCCAGGAGTATGTGTCGGGCGACATCCGGATGGTCCTACACGGCGGGCGCGCCGTGGTGACGGGCCGCCGCTCGGATACCTCGCTGTACGACTTCAACCTGGCCACCTACGACCAGGGCGACACGTTCAACCAGTCGCACGCCCGCGGCTTCATCGCGCTAACCGGCCTCACCACCCAGCTGGCCGCAGCGCGCGACGTGAAGTTCGGCAAGGGCGAGGCGATGCCGAAGCTCAACCTCTCCTAAGTGAAACGGGGGCGAAAGTGGCGCGGGAGACCGCGCCACTTTTGTTGCCCCCGCTACGGCGTGGCAGTGGGGTGGAGGATGGGCGCGCACGGACGTCACCAACGGCAAAAATAGGGAAAACCAACAGTCTGGCCCTTTTCCGGAGGTTAGGGTAGGCTGCCCTTGGTTAGCTCGCGGTTGATGTGCGCACACCACGCCGGCCGTTTTCACCGACCCGTTGGGTCCGAATTGATTGGAGATTACATGCGCGAACGTTTCGGACGCATAGTTGCCGCGCTATCATTTGGCGCGATCACAGCTACTGCGTTTTCGGCGATTCCGTCTGCGATGGCGGTATCACACCTCGACGAGGACATTGCACAATCGGCAGATGCATCGTGGCATTCCGTCATCGTCGTGATGGACGACCAGCAGGAGGCGGATGGTGCACCTGCGAGAACCACGCAGGAAAAGACTGACCACGTTGAGAATCTGGTCGATATGGCGGCAACCTCTCAGCAGGCCGTCCTTGTCGCGTTGGCCGAGGCGGAGAAGGCTGACAAAGCACAGAACATCGAGTCGCTGTTCGTGGTCAACGCAGTCACTGCCACAGTGACGAAGGAAGTCGCTATTGACCTGGCAAAGATGCCTGGCGTCAGCGAGGTCCTTGCTGATCAGAAGATCGAAGCCGATCCGGTGGTCGACGATTCCGGTGCTCGCATGTCGAGTGTCGATGGGTCTGCTCCCATGCACCTCCCGTGGAACCTTCGTCAGATTTCTGTCACCGAGGGCCTGCTCGGCGAGTATGCCGGCGAGGGCATCACGGTGGGAATCATCGACTCCGGTGTCGATATCACCCACCCGGCACTCAAGGATAAGTGGCGCGGAAACACTGGTGACAAAGCTGTGAGCTGGTTCGATACGGTCGGTTCGGAGACCGAGCCGGTCGATTCCACGGGCCACGGCACGCACGTTGCCGGTACGATCCTCGGCTCGGACCCGAGCGGGACCGGATCCCTTGGAGTGGCTCCCAAGGCAAACTTCATCGCTGCGCGAGTCTTTGACGAGAACGGCGATACGAGTGATTCGCAGCTGCTTAAGGCAATGGAGTGGATGCTCGCCCCGGTTGACAGCAACGGGGTCAAGCACCCGGAGCTCGCTCCGCGCGTCGTCAACAACTCGTGGGGGAGCTCGGCGGCCAACCACCTCATGCGCGATGCGCTCAAGGAATGGCGCAGTGCTGGTATTCTCCCGGTGTTCTCGGCCGGTAACCAGGACTTGAATAACTTTGGTGGCTCCGGCTCGATCAGCCAGCCTGGTTCCTTCCCGGAGGCGTTCGCCGTTGGTGCGCTGCGTTCCGACGACGTCGTGGCGAGGTTCTCGCTTCGCGGCCCGTCGCGGTACACCGATCAGGTCAAGCCCGATATTTCGGCACCCGGTGTCAACATCCGCTCGGGCTGGAATAAGCAGACGATGAAGATCTTGACGGGTACATCGATGGCTGCTCCGCATGTGACTGGTGTTGCCGCCCTCGTCTTGAGCGCCAACCCGAATCTCACGGTTGACAAGCTTGAAGAGATCCTGCGTCAGTCCGCTACGCCCCTAACCGATGCTCAGCACGTCGAGGCCCCCAACCACGCCTACGGCGCCGGTAAGGTCAACGCTGCCCTCGCGATTGATATGGCGAAGGTCGATTCCACCATCGGCACTGTCCAGGGCAAGGTCTACGTTCGCGGCGTCGATGCCGGTGCGCCGGTGATCACGCATAACCCCATCGGGGTTTTCTACCACGCCACCACAACTAACGTGACCGCACAGGTGGCTGACGACACCGGCATTGCTTCCGTTACTCTCAAGCTGGCTAACGCAACCGGGGAACGCACTGAGGCAATGACGCTTATCGAGGGCACGAAGGTTGACGGAACATATGGATTCGTCATTTCGCCGAACACGTTGAAGTCCGATGACGTTTCTTACCAGATCTGTGCCACCGACCGTACGGAGAAGGAAGCTTGCACGCTGGTGCACCGCTTCGAGCAGAAGGACGCCGTCACTGTCGGGTGGGCTGAGGACTTCGAGTCTGGCGTGGCCGGCTTCGAGATGAGCGGCGAGACGCCGATGTGGGCGTGGGGAAGGCCCGCAGAGTCGCTGAAGAAGCCGACCTCGGGCGAAAAGCTCGTGGGCGTTGGCCTCGACGGCAAGGGATACCCGGGCCTGTCGGACGCTGTGCTGCTGACCCCGCCGATCGGCCTGAAGGACGGCCAGCCGGCAGCGTTGACCTTCAAGCACTGGTACGACCTCGATAACTATGCGTTTGCGGTGTACGACACCGCCGAGGTCTGGGTTGGCGAGGTCGGCTCCGATGGCGAAGTCACCTGGGAGACCAAGCCGCAGTTGCTGTTCAAGAACACGTCCGACTGGCAGCGCGGGTATGTTGACCTGACGAAGTATGCGGGCAAGACCGTCCGGGTCATGTTCGGCATGCGCGGCGCGTGGAAGTCCGAGCACGCCACCGCCGGCTGGTTCATCGATGACATGGCGCTCGAGGCGATCAAGACGACCACCGTTCCGAAGGTGGACAAGGAACTCGCGATCAACAAGTACGCCTCGGGCCGTACGGTGGTTGACTTTGCCCCGATTAAAGACGAGACGATCAGCGCCTACCGCCTATACCGCGCTCACGACGACGGCACTTTCACCCGTGTTCAGGAGCTCACCGGCTCGGATATCGGCAAGTACTCGGTCACTTTCGCTGACTATCCAACCCCACAGCAGGGCACGTACTCGTACTACGTGACTGCCGTGGCGGGCGAGGCTGAGTCGGAGCCGTCGGAGATTCTCCAGCGCACCTTCACGATGGGCAAGGAGATCAAGAAGTTCGACTTTGAATCGGATGCCCAGGGATGGACGTCCGAGTCGGATAAGGGCACGGTGTTCGAGCGCGGCGTCCCGGCGCTCGAAGATATCGATGCCTATGGCAAGGCTCCGACGAGCACGCAGATGCGTGGGAAGAACCCGGACAGCCCGAACGTCTTCGCGACCGTCCTCAATGACTATCGCAAGTCCAAGGCCACCTACACCCTGATCTCGCCGGCCCTGGATCTGTCCGCATACAGTGACGTCACCATGTACTGGCAACAGTGGTTCAACACCCGCGGTCGCGTCGGTCACGATGAGTGGAGCACCTATGATGACGACATCGCGCACATCTACGTGCGCCAGAGTGAGGGAGAGTGGAAGGAGATCTTCAAGCTCGACGAGGCGAAGGTCGACGAGAAGGATCCGGAGGACAAGAAGACTCAGCTCCGCACCGCGAACGCCTGGCATGTCGACGGCGTGAAGATCCCGGCAGAGTATCTTGGGGCAAAGACCCAGGTGAAGTTTGAGTTGGTATCCGGTAGTGAATTGACCGACTTCGCCGGCGGCTGGTTCCTTGATGACGTCATGTTCGCAGATACGGTGGACGCCACGGTTCCGCAACCGAAGCTGACGGCGTCGACCTCGCTTGCTCTTTACGACGGCGATGAGCTGACGCTACCGTCGCTGGCGCTCACGCAGGCAGTGACGGACGTTTCCGCTACCGCCACCGACTCGTGGGTGCCCGCGGTGGGGGCGACTGTTGAGTTCGCCGAGCGCGGTACGAAGGTGGCCACTGAGGCTGGCACCGGTGAATACTCGCTACGTAGCCATGCGGGTGAGGCCTCGCTCATTGCGAAGGCACCCGGTTACAAGTCAGCGGTCGAGACGCTGCAGCTGGTTGACGGCAAGGCGATTACCCAGGACTTCTACCTGGAGAAGGCAAACGCCCAGAACGTCACGTTCACCGTCAAGAACAAGTCCGGTGAGAGCGTTGCGGATGCGCGCCTGAGTGTGTACGCGAAGGGGAGCACGGCACCCGTGCTCGCGGAATCGGCGCCAGAGCCCGTGACGGCAGAGCTTTTGCCGGGCGATTACACTCTGCGCGCGGGCGCTCCTGGGTACGTGGAAGTTGACCTTCCCTTGACAGTGGAGGAAGTCCAGCCGGCTCATGTTGAGATCGAGCTTGCCCACGCGGTCGGCGGAGAGTCTTCCTGGACCTCCTACGACACTGGCAAGGCTGGCGCCGGACTCACTACACTCAATGAGGGCAAGACCGCCGCCGTGCGCTTCGACGCGGACGCCGACGCTCATGTCACAGCTGCCCGTTTCTTCATCTTCCGTTCCACCGTGGCACAGGAGTTCGAGTGGGCGCTGTGGGAGAACGATGACCGCGACGGCCTTCCAGGCCGCGTGCTTGTGGGCCCGATGAAGGCGAGAGTCGACGCCGGTGAAGGCGGGACCTGGGTGGAAGTCTCGACCCCGTACCCGATTCCGGTCCACGGTTCGTACTACATCTCTTACACACAGCTGGATGGCGGAAAGGACCGCATCAACCTGGGCGTGGATTCAAGCAGCGACGGCTCGGAGCACAATTTCAAACTGATCAATGATGCCTGGGTGAGCCCTGACGAAAACGGTCAGTTCATGATCAACGCTCAGGTGATGAGCGTGACACCCGACCAGCCGGGTGAGCCGGATAACCCTGGCACGACC
>NZ_KV793370.1:12828-13167 GCF_001808465.1 Trueperella sp. HMSC08H06 | reverse complement strand
GGGTGAGCCGGATAACCCTGGCACGACCGACACCGAGCCGCCGGTGTGTGCGGCAGTGGATCGTCCATCGATTCCGGCTAATGGCACGGGTCTGTTGGGCGAGTTCACTGGTGATCGTTTTGCTGACCTGTGGGCGGTTGATCGTGAGGGTAACCTGCGCCGGTACCAGGGTGGCGCAAGTGGCGCGTTCTCGGGTGGTGCGATCGTGGATTGCGATGCTGGCCACTTCACTTCGATTGTTGCTATTCCGGATAAGAATGGTGATGGTCGTGGGGATGCGCTGGTGGGTTATCCGGATGGGAAGATGTTCTTCTACTACTCTCAGGGTGATGGTTTCCT
>NZ_KV793370.1:0-12808 GCF_001808465.1 Trueperella sp. HMSC08H06 | reverse complement strand
CTACTACTCTCAGGGTGATGGTTTCCTGACTCAGGGCTCGCAGGTGGGTCATGGCTGGACAAACATGGACAACATTGTCTATGCCGGCAAGATGGGCTCGACCCAGACGGAGTATGTGGTGGCTCGCCACGTGCCGAGCGGTGATCTGTACCGCTACGTGCTGACCTCGCGGGGGATGAAGTCGGGTGTGAAGATCGGTCACGGGTGGGGGGCGATGAACGTCATTCTTGGCCCTGGTGATATGAACGGGGATCGGAATGCTGACATCGTCGGTATTCGTTCTGATGGGAAGATGTTCTTCTACGCCGGTGATCGTGAGGGCCAGATCAAGCTCACGGGCCAGATTGGTCATGGGTGGCAGAACTTCGTCGATGCCGTGATTCCTGGTGATGTCAATGGTGATGGTCGTTTTGACCTGGTTGGTATTCGCGAGGATGGCAAGCTCTTTACCTACTTCAATATGGGTAAGGGGTATTGGAATGCCCCGGTTGAAGGAGGCCATGGGTGGCATAACATCGCGTTGATCGGCTAGCACGGTCAACACTAGGGCGGGGGCTCGCGGACGGAGCCCCCGCCCTCTTCTTTACCCGGGTTGGCCGACAGAAGTCGTGAATATACCGGCTGCCGATTTCTATATGGGCGCGATGAGCAGAAGACTCACAAGTTGTGTCGAAGAGCTGCGCATAATGGCAGTCTCAGAGCGGCATTCCGCGCAGGTCGGTGCCAAGGCGCCGGTAGGCCACCGGCACGAGCGCGGCGCACCAGATGAGGCCGAAGGCGCCGATGGCCACGGTGGCCCACAGGCCCGCGCGCAGGCTCACGGCGGCCGTCATGCCCGACACCACGAACGGGCCCGCCGCGGTGCCGATCGCCACGATCGACTGCCAGATCCCGAGGAAGGCAGCGCGGTTGGTGATGGGGGACAGGTCGGCGCCCATCGTCATGACGATCCCGGCGCCAAATCCGTTGCCAAAGCCGAGGATCGCGGCGCCCACCACGAAGCCGAGCGGTGTGGTCCATAGGATCATGACCACGATCCCGATCGGCATGAAGACGAGGGAGGGCAGGAGCGCCCAGTGCCGGCCGCGCCGATCCATGAGCGAGCCGGAGACGATGAACATCAGGGTATCGAGCAGGGCTGTCACGGCGAAGGTGGCGGTGACGAAGGTGGGCTGGAAGCCGAGGAAGGTCCCCCACAGTGGCACGATGACCGAGCGGTTGGCCCGTAGCACGTTGAGGCAGTTGATGCCGATCCCGAGGATGATCGTGGCCAGCTTCGAGCGGTGTTCGAGCCCGCGGCTTTCCTCCTCGCTCTGGCCGGCGGAGACGCGCTTGCGCTCGGCGGCCGGGTCGGGCACCACGTAGGCGACGATGAGGGCGAGAGCCAAGAAGATGAGCAGGATGTTGAAGATGAACACGGACTGCAGCGCCCACGCGGTCAGCAGGGCCGTGGCCACCAGCGGGCCGATGAGCTGGCCGATCCGGATCATTCCGCCGAGCGTGGACAGGCCGCGGGCCCGCCACATGGGTGGGATGGACTCGGCCAGGTAGGCCTGCCGCGCGAGCGACCACGAATTCGAGCCGACCGCCAACAGGACGATAGCGAGCACGAAAACAGCGCGGGACGGCGTCGTGCCCGGGTACGCCCACGTCCACAGCAACCCGCCAAGCGCCACGAGCGCGGCGCCCGAGCCGGCGATGAGCGCGGACTTGTCGCCGATCCGCGCGATCAGCTTGCCCAGCAGCGGGGAGATGACGATCGAGACGAAGCCGAGCACGCCCACGGCTGCCGAGGAGCCGGCCTCGTCGAAGCCGACGTCGAGCGCGGCGAGGGCCAGGACGGGCATGACCGTGCCCGAGCCGATCGCGAAGATGAGCGCCGGCAGGTAGATGGGCAGGATGAGGCGGGTGATCGGGTTGCGATCGAGGAACTTAGCCAAGGTCGTGGCCCAGGGTTGCCACCATGACTGCCTTGATCGTGTGCATGCGGTTCTCGGCCTGGTCGAAGACCACGGAGGCGGCCGAGGAGAAGACGTCGTCGGTGACTTCGAGCGCGTCCATTCCGGTGGCCTCGTAGACCGCACGGCCCACAGCCGTGTTGAGGTCGTGGAAGGCGGGCAGGCAGTGCATGAAGATCGCCTCCGGGCCGGCAGCCGCCATGAGCGCGGCGTTGACCTGGTAGTCGTGCAGCGCCTCGACGCGCTCGTTCCACACGTCTTTGGACTCGCCCATGGACACCCACACGTCCGTGGCGACCACGTCGGCGCGCTCGACCGCCCCCACCTCGTCAGTGATCGTGATCCGGGCACCCGTCTGCTCCGCGAACTCCGCCGCGATGCGCTGGGCCTCGGCGTCGGGCTGGAAGGCCTGCGGCGCCACAATCCGCACGTCCATCCCGAGCATCGCGGAGGACACGAGCAGGGACCGGCCCATGTTGAAGCGGGCGTCTCCCACGTACACGTACGTGACGTCCTCGAACGGCTTGTCGACATGTTCGGCGATGGTGAGCGCGTCGGCGAGCATCTGGGTGGGATGCCATTCGTCGGTGAGCCCGTTGTAGACCGGCACGCCGGACCAAGCGGCCAGCAGTTCGACGTCGGACTGGTGGGCGCCGCGGAACTCGATCGCGTCGTAGAAGCGCCCGAGCACGGCCGCGGTGTCCGCGTAGCTTTCCTTGTGGCCGATCTGGGACGTGGTGCCGTCCAGCATGGTGACGTGGGCGCCCTGGTGGTATGCCGCCACCTCGAAGGCAGTGCGCGTGCGGGTGGAGGTCTTTTCAAAAATGAGTGCGATCGTCTTGCCCACTAGGCGCTGGACCTCACGCCCCTCGTAGCGTTGCCGCTTGAGGTCGGCTGCCAGTTCGATCAGCGCGCGCCACTGCGCGGGGGTGAAATCGGCCTCTTTGAGGAAGGAACGTCCGTGAAGTTCATGCATGTGGCCAGTTTATCCGCACGCACGCCCACGGGCGCGAGATTTCACCCCCGCGCGGGGGCCAATCATTCTGGTCAGACGGTTCCGGGCTGGGACTTCGCCGGGCCGTCTGGGTAGCCGTCCGGGTTATTGGACTGCCAGCGCCACGTGTCCTCGCACATGTCCTCGATCGTGAGCTCGGTCTTCCAGCCCAGCTCCTCGAGCGCGCGCGTGGGCTCGGCGAAGACCTCGTCGCGGTCCCCGGCGCGCCGCGGTGCGACCTCCTTGGCCAGCTCGTGCCCGCACGCCTTCTCGAAGGCGCTCACCAGCTCGAAGACGGAGGTGCCGCGCCCGGTGCCGAGGTTCCAGATTCGCACGTCCCACGGGCCGTCCATCATCTTTTCCAGGGCCACCACGTGGGCCTTGGCCAGGTCCACCACGTGCAGGTAGTCGCGAATGCACGAGCCGTCGCGCGTGGGGTAGTCGTCACCAAAGATGAGCAGCTTCTCCTGGCGGCCCGCGGCGACCTTCGCCACGGCCGGCATGAGGTTGTTCGGGATCCCGAGCGGGTTTTCGCCGATGCGGCCGGACTTGTGGGCGCCCACGGGGTTGAAGTAGCGCAGCAGGCCGAGTTTGAAGCCGTGGGCGTGGGCGATGTCGGTGAGGATGCGCTCGCCCGCCACCTTCGTGTAGCCGTAGGGGGAGAGGGAATCGAGGTGCTTCTCATCCTCCAGGAGCGGGAGCGGCACGTCGCCATAGACCGTGGCCGAGGAGGAGAAGACGATCTCCTTCGTGCCGGCGGCGATCATGGCCCGGGTGATGGAGAAGGTGGTGTTGAAGTTGTTCTCGTAGTAGTCGAGCGGCTTTTCCACCGATTCGCCCACGGCCTTGTAGCCGGCGAAGTGGATGACGGCGTCCGGGCGGGTCTTGAGGAAGATCTGGCGCGTGAGCTCGGGGTCGGCCAGGTCCGTCTTATACCATTCGAGGGAGCGCCCGGTGAGTTCCTCGAGGCGGTCGATCACGGTTTCTTTGGAGTTGGAAAAGTTATCGACGATCACGGGTTCGTGGCCCGCGGCGACCAGTTCCACGACAGTGTGCGAACCGATGTATCCGGCTCCACCTGCGACCAACACCTTCATTGCTCTTCCCTTCTCTCGGTGTGTCTTCTATCCTACTCCCGGCGAAGAATGCCCGCACTGGCCTGGCTTCTTTGGCATGATAAATGCATGGAACATCTGGCTTTATGGGGCGGCCGTTTTAGTGGCGCGCCCGCGGACGCACTGACCGAGCTTTCCCGCTCCACTCACTTTGACTGGCGCCTGGCACGCTACGATATCGCTGGCTCGCGCGCGCACGCTCGCGCCCTGCATAAGGCCGGCCTCCTGTCCGACTCCGAGTTGTCCGGGATGCTTTCCGCCCTCACGCTTCTCGACGACGACGTCGCCTCTGGTGCGTTCGGCCCTCGGCCCGACGACGAGGACGTCCACACCTGCCTCGAGCGCGGCCTCATCGAACGCGCCGGTGCGGAGCTCGGCGGGAAGTTGCGTGCCGGGCGTTCGCGCAACGACCAGATTGCCACCCTCATCCGGATGTACTTGCGCGACCAGGCCCGCCACATCGGCGGCCGGCTGCTCGACGTCGTCGACGCCCTCATGGCCCAGGCCGAGCGCGCGGGGGAGGCGATCATGCCCGGGCGCACGCACATGCAGCACGCCCAGCCGGTGCTCGTGGCCCACCAGCTGCTCGCGCACGTGTGGCCGATGCTTCGCGACGTCGGCCGGCTGGTTGATCTTGACATGCGGCTGTCCGAGAGCCCGTACGGTTCGGGGGCGCTGGCCGGCAACACGCTCGGCATGGACCCGCAGGCCGTGGCGGCGGACTTGGGCTTTGCCACGAGCTCGCCGAACTCGATCGACGGCACGTCCGCGCGCGACCTCGCCTCTGAATTCGCTTTCGTCATGGCGCAGATCGGCATCGACCTGTCTCGTATCAGCGAGGAGATCATCATCTGGAACACGAAGGAGTTCTCCTTCGTCACCCTCGACGACACGTTCTCCACCGGATCGTCGATCATGCCGCAGAAGAAGAACCCGGACGTGGCCGAGCTCGCCCGTGGCAAGGCCGGCCGCCTCATCGGCGACCTCACTGGTCTGCTCGCGATGCTCAAGGGCCTGCCGTTGGCCTACGACCGCGACCTGCAAGAGGACAAGGAGCCCGTGTTCGATCAGGTGGACACCCTCGACGTGCTGCTGCCCGCCGTGGCCGGCATGATCGCCACGATGGAGCTCAACTATGAGCGGATGGCCGAGCTCGCCCCTCAGGGCTTCTCGCTCGCCACCGACATCGCCGAGTGGCTCGTGCGCCAGGGCGTGCCGTTCCGCGAGGCCCACGAGATCTCGGGCGCGTGTGTGGCCACGTGCGAGAAGCGCGGCATCGAGCTGTGGGACCTCACAGATGACGACTTTGCCCGGATCGACTCGCGCCTCACGCCCGCTGTGCGCGAGGTGCTGAGCGTCGAAGGATCCGTGGCCGCGCGTCGTGGGCGAGGAGGAACCGCGCCCGAGCGCGTGGCCGAACAGCGCCAGGAGGCCGCACGCCGCGTGCTCGAGCTACGCGAATTCGCCAACTCCCGCGTTCACGCCCGCTAAACGCCGCTAACCACGACGGTCGCCCGCCTGAAGCGCCAGGCGGGCGACCGTCGTCGTTGGCTCAATTGAGCGGCGGGAATTCCTCGAGGGAGAACACGCGCTCGAGGGGGAGGTCGAAGAATGCGGCGATGCGCAGGGCCAGGTGGAGGGAGGGGGCGTACTCGCCGCGCTCGAGGTAGCCGATGGTCTGGTAGTGGACGCCCATCGCTTCGGCGAGCTCGCGCCGGGACACGCCGCGGTCCGTGCGCAGCAGCGCGATCCGGTTGTATACGACGTCGTCCTTCATCAGATTCCCATGGTGTTCTTCAGGTTTTGCTGGGCGCGGGCCACCGTGCCCAGGCTGACCTTGCTAAAACTCAAGACTATCGCCTTGCGCGCCACGATCATGCCAAGGAAGAACCACGCGGCGAGCACACCGCTGGAGAGAGCCACGTTCTCGGCCCCGCCGAGGAAGACCCAGCGTGAGACCACGCCGCCGTGGTAGATCGGCAGCACCTTTGAGACAGCCTGGAGCCAGCCGGGCAGGGGGTCGAGGGGGAAGAAGATCCCCGAGATCGCCATGAAGCCCATGAAGAGGAGCATCCCGATGATGAGCGCCGTGGCGGTCCGCGTCAACGCGCCGATGATGAAGCCCAGCGGGGCCGTGGCGGCGAGCGTGAGGATGAGGAAGGGGATGGCGAGCGCTACCTTGTCCCACGTCAGGGCGAAGCCGGGGATAAAGAAGAGGGTGGCGAGGAGGAGCAGCACCTGGGAGACGAGGATGACGCCGGCCGAGGTGATCAGCTTTGCCGTGGACCAGATCTTCACGCCCTGGGGGAGCGTGCGCACCCGCAACAGCGTGCCGGCCATGTACTCGTTATATATCTCCGTCGCGATCTGGTAGGCCACCATCGCCGAGAATCCGACGAGTGAACCGGCGATGAGGTAGTGGCCCACGCTCACGTCCATGCCCTCGACCAAACCCGTCAGCCGCCTGCCGAGGAACGTCCACAGCGCCGGGATGATGAGGATGTTGAGAGCGGACAGGCCCAGGAGCTGCGGACGCAGATCCGCCAGAGCCTGAATCCTCACTGCCTTACCAAAGTGTGACATCGCTATCCTTTCAGTTGCGTTTGTGGCCGACCAGATCGAGGTAGGCGTCTTCGAGGGTGGGCCGGGTGATGGTCAGGCCGGTGATGGCCGACAGGTCGAGCGTTGCCACGAACTCTTCCACGTGCTCGGTGGGGTGGACGTGGCGCGTGTCACCCTCCACCCACGTCACCTCCGCCGGGCGCACGAACTTCTCGCGCAACTCGGTGGCGGTACCCTGAGCTGCGACTACGCCGTCGTTGATGATGGCGATCTTGGTGGAGAGCTTTTCGGCCTCCGGCAGGTCGTGGGTGGTCATGAGGACGCCGGTGCCGCGGTCGGCGGCGTCGGCGATGAGGTCGTGGATTTCGAGCTTGCCGGCCGGGTCAAGCCCGGTGGTCGGCTCGTCGAGGATGAGCAGGTCCGGTGATCCGATGAGCGCCGCGGCGAAGTCCGCCCGCCGGCGCTGGCCACCCGAGAGCTGCCCGAGGCGCTCGTTCTTTTTCCCGGTCAGCCCCACGCGCGTTAGCAGATCGTCGATGTCGCGGGTGGGCCGGCCCGCCGACTTGAAGGCATGCTCCATCCAGCCCAGCTGGTCGCTCACGCGCCACTTGGCGTGGTCGGTCCAGTGCTGCTGGACCAGCCCGATCCGGGTCCAGGTGGGCCCGTCCGTGAACACGGATACGGTTCCCGATACCGGGGCGTAGGTGCCGAGGATCACCTCGATGAGCGTGGTCTTGCCGGCGCCGTTGGGGCCGAGCACGGCGAGGAGTTCGCCGGCGTCGAGGCTGAGCGAGACGCCCTTCAACACCTCGTTCTTGCCGTAGGCGAAGTGTAGGTCGGTCACTGTCAGCATGAAACCTCCTTGTTGTCCTAACAGCTCTAACCGTAGTAGGAATACTACATCACGTCAACGACGTGCGCCGGACTGTCCGGACGCAGCGGCGGCGACGGCGTCGTGAACGCGGGTAGAATTGAGGCAAGAGAAGCAGTTGAGGCAAGATTGATGTGGTTCGCCGCCGCGGCGAGCGCAAAGGAAAGGGAATGAAGTGACGGACGTCCTCGAAGAACTGCAATGGCGTGGGCTCATCGCCCAAACCTCCGATATTGACGAGTTGCGCAAGGCGCTCTCGGAGGGGCCCGTGACGTTCTATTGTGGCTTCGACCCGACCGCGGCCTCTCTCCACCACGGCCACCTCGTGGCGGTCAAGGTCATGCGCCACCTGCAGATGGCCGGCCACAACCCGCTCGTGCTCGTGGGCGGCGCCACCGGCCTCATCGGCGACCCGCGCGCCAAGGGTGAGCGCCAGCTCAACACGAAGGACGTGGTGGCCGGGTGGGCCGAGGCGCTGCGCGGCCAGCTGGAGACCCTGCTCGACTTCGAGGGCTCGCACGCGGCCCGCACGGTAAACAACCTTGACTGGACCAACGAGCTGTCCGCGATCGACTTCCTGCGCGATCTTGGCAAGTACTTCCGCATGGGCACCATGCTGAACAAGGACATCGTGAGGCGCCGTCTCGAGTCGGAGGAGGGGCTGTCATACACCGAGTTCTCCTACCAGATCCTCCAGGCGAATGACTACCTCCAGCTCTACCGCCGCTACGGCTGTACGCTCGAGGTGGGCGGGGATGATCAGTGGGGCAACCTCGTGGGCGGGCTCGATCTCATCCGCAAGACCGAGGGGGAGTCGGTGCACGTGCTCACCAACCCGCTCATCACCAAGGCCGATGGCACGAAGTTCGGCAAGACCGAGGGTGGGGCCGTGTGGCTCAACCCCGACATGCTTAGCCCGTACAAGTTCTACCAGTTCTGGCTGAATACGGCCGACGAGGACGTGGTGCGCATGCTCAAGGTCTTCACGTTCCTCGATCGGGATCGGATCGAAGAGCTGGAGGCCGCAGTGGCGGAGCGCCCACAGGCCCGCGAGGCGCAGCGCGTGCTGGCCGAGGAGGTTGCCACGTGGGTGCACGGCGCCGAGGCCACCGAGCGGGCCAAGCAGGCCTCGCTCGTGCTGTTTGGCAAGGCTGAGCCGGCGGGTTTGGATGAGCGCACGCTACTCGACGCCACGGCCGAGCTGCCTTCTGCCGAGGCGCGCGTGGGCGACGCCGTGGTGGACGTGCTCGTTTCGCTCGGGCTGGAGAAGGGCGCGGGCGCGGCGCGGCGCACGATCGCCGGCGGTGGCGTCTACATCAACAACGTCAAGGTTGAGGACGCCGAGCGCGTGATTGACGCGGGCGACGTGTTGCCGGGTTCGCTCGTGCTTCTGCGCAAGGGGAAGAAGAACCTGACGGCGATCCGCGTGCTGTAGGACACTGTTAGGAAAGGCGCCGGGGGAGTCCCCGGCGCTTTTTCGTGCCTTGACCAGGTCAAAAGCCCTAAATTGCGGCACGGCGAAAACGATAATTTGATAATATCGAATCTAATAAGGGTTCCCTAAGAGAAAGTTGGCCATGGCTATTAAACGACTCCTTGCCCTCGCGTCGGCTTCGGTCCTTGCACTGACCATGTCGGCATGCTCGCAGGAAGACACTGGTTCGGATTCCGACGGCAAGCTCACCATCGTCGCCTCCACCGGCTACCTCGGGGACGCGGTCAGGAACATCGCTCCCGACGCCGACCTCACCGTGCTCGTCGGCCCCGGCGGAGACCCCCACACCCAGGAGCTCACCACCTCTGACACCGCGAAGATCGGAAAGGCGGACCTGGTGGTGTGGACCAGCCACGACATGGAGCACAAGATGATGGCCCAGTTCGACAAGCTGGGCGACCGCCAGATCCCCGCGGGCGAGGCGATCCCCGAAGCAGACCTCCTTCCCTGGGAAGAGGACGGCCAGATCGAGGGCCACGATCCGCACATCTGGAACGACCCGGTGGCCTGGCAGCTCGTGGTGACCGCCACGGCTGAGAAGATCGCAAAGATCGACCCCGACAACGCCCAGACCTACCGCGACAACGCCGCCGAGTACAACGGCAAGATTCAGGCCATGCACGAGGCCGCCAAAGCCGAGTTCGACAAGATCCCCGCGGAGCGCCGCACACTCGTCACCGGCCACGACGCCTTCAACTACCTCGGACGCACCTACGGCCTCGAGATCCACGCCACCGACTTTGTCTCGTCTGAGTCGGAGATGTCGGCCGTGCAGATCAACGAGCTGGCCACCCTCATCGCCGAGAAGAAGCTCCCCGTCATCTTCGCCGACAACCTCAAGAACCCCGAAGTCATCAAGCACCTGCAGGACGCCGTCAAGTCCGCCGGTTGGGACGTGAAGATCGCCGACGAGGAGCTCTTCGCTGACACGCTCGGCGTGGAGGCCCCGGTCGACACCTACCTGGGCGCGTTCCAGCACAACGTCGACGCCATCGTCGCTGGCCTCAAGTAGTCCGCGACACCTTGATCGCCGGAAGGAGAAACAGTGCACTTAGAGATCTCATCCTTGACTGCGGGTTACCGCGACCGCGTGGTACTCCACGCCGCCAGCATGTCAATCGATACGGGCCAGATCATGGCCATCCTTGGACCGAACGGTGCGGGAAAATCCACGCTCATCAAGGCGGCTCTAGGTCTCGTTCCGCCTCTGGCGGGCTCCGCCTCCTTCTTTGGCGAGCCCCTTTCCACCGTGCGGCATCGCGTGGGGTATATGCCGCAGGTGGCTGCGGTGGACTGGGATTTCCCGGCCACCGTGGGCGACGTGGTGCTCATGGGCACCTACGGCAGGCTCGGGTGGCTTCGCCGCCCGAGCCGCGCCCAATACGTGCTGGCGGATGAGGCGATGGATCGACTCTCAATCACTGACCTCGCCGACCGCCACATTTCCGAGCTCTCCGGCGGGCAGAAGCAGCGAACCTTCCTTGCGCGCACGCTCGCCGGAGAGCCCGACCTCCTTCTGCTCGATGAGCCTTTCGCCGGCGTCGATATCGCCTCCGCGCTCGCCATCACCGACGTGCTCCGCGGGCTTGCGGCCGAGGGCCGAGCGATCGGCGTCGTGCATCACGACCTGGGAACGGTCAAGGACTTCTGCACCCACGCCACCCTCCTGCGCGAGGGCCGGGTGGAGGCGACCGGGCCGCTCGACCAGGCCTTCACGCCCGCGACCATCCACCGCGCCTACGGGCTGGCGGAGGTGATCCCGGAGTGAGCCTCGCTGAATTTTTTGGCACCTACGCCTTCCGCACCACCGCGATCGGCACGACCCTCATCGGCGCCCTCGCCGGCGCGCTGGGGGCAATCCTTTATCTGCGCCGGCAGTCGCTGGCCTCGGACGTCGTCGGGCATTCCTCGCTCGCCGGCGTCATCAGCGCCTTCGTGATTGCCACGTTGCTCGGCTTCGACGGGCGTTCCATCCTCGTATTGACCGTGGGTGGGACGATCGCCTCCGTCCTCGCACTCCTTTTGACGAACGCGATCGCGCACCAGCGGGTGGGGATCGACGCCGCCATGGCAATCTCGATGGCCATCTTCTACGGCGGGGGCATGATCGGCCTCTACCTCGTCAACCATTCCACCCTCCCGAACCGCGGCGGCATCGACAGCTACCTTTTCGGGAACGCCGCCACCATGCGCCAGGTTGACATCATCACCGTGGCCTTCCTCGGCGGGATCGCTATCCTCGCCCTCCTGGCCTTTTGGAAGGAAATCAAGCTCTACTGCTTCGATGAGGTGGCCGCCCAGGTCCAGGGCTTCGCGCCGCGGAAGATGGAGGCGCTCGTCATCATCACCACCACCGTGGCGATCGTGGTGGGAATCAAGGCCGTGGGCATGATCCTCGTGGTCGCGTTCGCGATCATGCCGCCGGCGGCCGCCCGCCAATTCACCACCTCGATGTCCGGGCTCGTGGCCGGCTCGGCGCTGATCGGGGGAGTCTCCGGACTCGTCGGGGCCTACTTCTCCGTGACCGCCGGGCGCGTTCCTACCGGCCCCGTCGTCGTTCTCATTCTCTTCGCCGTCTTCATCCTCGCCCTGGTCTTCTCCCCGCGGCGGATGTCGCGCCGACGCGCTGCGCGGGTTCGGAGGGCCGTCGCATGACATTCATTCTTTCTGTTCTCTTGCTCTCACTCACGACTGCGATCACGTGCGCCTTGCCGGGCACCTTCCTGGTGCTTCGCGGGCAGTCGATGTTGGTGGACGCGCTCTCGCACGCCGTCCTTCCCGGGATCGTGATCGGCGCGATCGTGTCTGGCAGCACGCATTCCCCGCTCATGACCTTAATTGCCACGGCGTGCGGGCTCATCGTCGTCGTCGGCGCGGACAAGCTCAAGGGCTCGGGGCTGCTTGCGGGAGATGCCAACCAAGGAGCGATCTTCCCCGCGCTCTTCGCGCTCGGAGTGCTGTTGCTATCCACGCGCCTATCCAACGTCCACATCTGCACCGACACCGTGCTCGTAGGCGACCTCAACCTCATGGCCCTACCCTCCGAGCACCTTTTGGTGGGCCGCCTCGACCTCGGTCCGAACATGATGTGGCTACTTTTGGGGGTGGCCGCGGTGAACGTGGCTTTCATGGTGGTGACTTACCGCGTGCTCCAGGCATCCACCTTCGACCGTGACTTCGCTGTCGTGTCAGGCATGCCTGTCAAGATCGTTGACACCGTTTTTATGATCCTGGTTGCCCTCACCGTGGTGGCGGCCTTTAACGTGGCGGGCGCGATCCTCGTTATTGCGCTCATGGTGGTGCCGGCTGCGACAGCGCTGCTGTTTTCGCGCAGCCTCAAGACTATGCTCGCGGCTTCCCTGGGGGTTGCGGCGGCTTCTGCAGTGGCTGGCTTCCTTATCGCCTGGCTCGCCGACGTTCCCACGACGCCGACCATGGCCTTCGTCGACGGCGTCATTTTCGTCGTCCTCATGTACCTCAAAGCGGCGCGCGAGAACCGTGCGCGCCAGGTGGCCGAGGGTGGTGTCTTCGAAGAACTGGCGGAATCTCGCGGTTTGAGGCTGTGACCAGTGACACCGTTCGTGAAATTGACGTCCGCGTCGTTCATGCGTAAAGTATCTATTCGTTGCCACGGAGAGCGACACAAACCCAAAGACGCAAATTCTTGAGGTGAGTCGCGCTCGACGGAGTCAAGACCTCGAACGATTTTGACACTGAGCAACGGGAATGCTAAGCTAGCGTTCCTCCCTTCGGAAGTTACCGCTCAAACGGTGGTTTTCGGATGTGGGTGTGTTGTTTGATATCTCAATAGTG
>NZ_KV793369.1:0-114594 GCF_001808465.1 Trueperella sp. HMSC08H06 | reverse complement strand
GAAACCGTCAACAACAAGCGGGCAAGCCCATGGTGCGAATCTAAATGATCATAAAAATAGCTTTCCCCTGCAAATAAACACATCACACACCAGCTCGCCCCCAGCAAGCTACGCTTTTCACTTCACACACGATACTGTAAAGACCACTTAACCATTTGAGGATTAAAATCCCATGCTGGTTACTTACCTGGCGCTTTGCTCACCAACGCTGCTCGTATTGTAGGATGATTTTAGGGATGCCTGGTCGTCAAGTTTATGCAAAAGGGTTTTCACGATCGGCTTGCGGGTGCTTTTAATCTGGCCCACCCTGGAGTGTCCTAGGTTTTTAGGTCCAGGTGACTTGAGTGTGGTCCATTGATGCCCCGCCACTAGGTGGGGAGAATGGAGCAATGGTGAAAAAGTTCAGTAAACACGCGCCCGAACAGATTGTTCGCAAGCTCGACAAAGCGCGGGAGTTGAGGGAATCAGGATCGACGACAGCTCAGACTTCAATCTTCTTGTGCGGTGCAAATTCGGAATATGCCAGCCTATCTAATACCGCTGTATTTAACAGTGTTTTAAATCAGCATTACACCCGAAACTAAAAGCTTTTTATTGAGTCCTAACTCGCTGTGCTTCCAGCCACTGCTGCACTCCCGGATGAGCAGTAATCTGCAAATTAGGACTAGCTAACACCCGACCATCTGCCGTGAAAAAAACCGTGTCTATGTGCTGTTGAGTCGCATCCAAATCCATAGCTCTTTCCAAACCCAACACTAAGAAAGCGGTTGCCCAAGCCTCACACTCCATACCATCAGCCGCACAAACTAAAACGGCAACAAGGTCCGTAAATGCCGGCTTTCCAGTACTTGGATCTAAAACATGGCTAACGCGCTTACCCGAACCTATTCGTGTAGCTGTATCAGCACTAACAGAAAGCGCCGGATGAGTAAGCAACAAGTGCCCAAACTCTTCCAATCCCTCCCAAGGGCTTTGCAGGCCAACGCATACTGGGTCACCCGCAATCGAAATAGAGGAGGAACCAAATGACACCACCACGTTTTCCCCTCCCTTAGAAACTACCAAATCACGCACCTGATCTGCCGCATACCCCTTGGCGATACCTCCAAAATCAATTATGGAATCACTAAGCTCAAATTCTCTATTCGCCCTTTCAGCCACCAATTTTTTCCAATCACGCATTTGACGGCCCAAAAACGGGTAAAATGCGCCTTGAGTCAAATTCGCGAATTTTACGGATGCTTCCATGACTCGTGCCAGATCGGAAGAAAACCGATTTGCCTGCAATATATCTTCCAATCGGAAAAGTAATTCAGCTCCAGCATCATGATTTTCCAAACCAACTTCCGCGCTCCCTGCCAGGCTGTAAACGTTGGAAGAATGCAAGAGGGAGCTTCTGAATTTTTTCAAAATATCTTCCGAACCAGCATTTAAAATACGGCTAAGTGCGACCACCTGCGAAGTTTGCTTAAATATGCTAAGCCTATTTTCTAGTTCTCTAACTCGTTGACGAATAAGACGCTGAATTTCTTCAACATTCCCCGCCGGTTCCCAAGTGGCGCACACCAGCGTACCCATAGCGGGAAAGCTATATGAACCATGCCCGATCACTCAGATTACCGAGTCTTACTTTTCGGCGCCAGCGTTAAGCACGGCGTCTTCAACCGCCTGCATGAATAATCTGTGTGAAAGAGATCCACCAGCGATGCGCTCAACCTGATTTTGATCCGACGTCTCCTGGAACTTTTGCACATAGCTTTTTTCGTGCTTTATCGCGTCTTGCGCTCTTTGATAAAAAATCGGATCATGTGCTTTGCCATCGGTTCCCAAACCATAATCTTCATCATGGGGCGTACCATCAGCATCCTTTACTAAAAAGTTTGCCTTAGTGACTTTTCCTCCACTAATTGTGAAATTCACTGTGCCGTAAGAACCATCAGCTTCTTTTTGTGAAACTCCTTCATATTCCCCATCTGGCAAAGTGTTTGCAGCCGGCACATCGGCCGAGCACCCGCCAAGTACTGCAACTCCCACAATCGCTGCTATAGCTAACAATCGGGAACTTCCCATAAGGCCCTCCAAGTTTTCTAACTTTTAAATATTTGGCATTTTGCGATTATTCGGCTCCTGTTAATAAGTTTCACCGAAACGTAATTCTTTTATAGGAGAATCGGCCAGATCGGTGACCTCTTGGGCAATTCGCCCGTGCTCTAAAATTATTTGCCGCTGCCCTTGTGCAGCCACTTCGGCATCATGCGTTACCACTACCAAAGTTGTTCCCTCTTCATGCAGGCGATGAAAGAAATCTATAACTATTTTTTCATTAGTCTCATCTAAATTTCCGGTGGGTTCATCAGCGAGTATCACGGCCGGACGATTTATTAAAGCTCTGGCCACACAGACACGCTGTTGCTCCCCTCCAGAAAGTTCATGAGGTAGATGCGTAGCTCTGTCTTTCATCCCCACCTGTTCCAGTGCTTCAAGCGCTTCCTGCTCATCAGGAACCGAATGATAGTACTGCGCCAACATCACGTTTTCCACAGCGGTTAGGTGTTTAACAAGATGGAACTGTTGGAACACTAGGCCGATTTTATGACGGCGTACATCTGCCAGCTCCACCTCGCCCATTTTATCTAGACGGTCGCCTTCTAAAAGAACCTCACCCGAAGTGGGTGAATCCAAACAACCCAAAATATTCATCAGGGTCGATTTCCCCGAACCAGATGGGCCCACTATGGAAAGCCATTGACCACGCGGAATTTCCAAGCTCACGTTGTCGAGTGCCGCAAGATCGCCGTAGTGCCGACTAGCCGAGCGTACTGAATATATAGAATCTGCGGGCATTATTCTCCCCCTAGAACTTGTGAAGGATCTATTTTGGTGATTCTGCGTGCTGGCATCAAACAGCCCAGCATCGCTATGACTATTGAAAATATGAGTGTTATTGGCACGACCCACCAATTTATATTCAGGTTTATGGCAAACACACGGCGTGATATTTCCGCTGCGATCCACACCCCTGTAGCTGCACCTAACGTCCCCCCGAATACTCCCAGCATAAGCGATTCTCCTACGAATTCGCGCATAACATCACCAGGCAGTGCACCAAGAGCCTTCTTCAATCCGATTTCCTTGGAGCGTTCTGAAATTATCGAATTAAGAGTTGTGGAAACCGCTATCAAGGTGAGCAGCGATATTATTGCCGAAACTATCCAAATTAAGGTACGCAAAGTAGTGGCGATTCCGGTTTCCGCCTCTGAAATACGGCGCACTACTTGAGCGTCAGCATTTTTTACTTTAGTGTTTATTTGTTTGGCGTATTGCGCAATTACTTTAGAGTCTGCATCTATTGAGTACTCGATGATGTCATAACCACGATCTCCTAAAAATTCACTTAGTGTTTTAGTGCTCATTACTATCTGCTCGTCTTCCGGCCCTCCGGTGTGAATAATTCCAGAAACCTTCATCTGTTTAGAGACCGCATTTTCAGACGTGGGTTGCATCAGACCAACCTCATCCCCAATTGAGAAACGATAACGCGTAGCCACATCTGCGCCCACCAAGAATTCATCATCATTAGCAGGCATTTTCCCATCTAAGTTCCAATATGGGCGGACACCTTGCACAGCGTCCAAATCCGTTGCCATTACCTGCAATGGCTGCTGATTGTATAGTAGGTTTCCATACTGGTATCCGGCGCGTTTAAGTACGCTGTTGCCAACTATGGAATCAGTTTCCTGCAATGTGCCATCCGTAAGGTTTTCTGAAGAATCAGGCAATATAACCATATTGGCACCAAACGCACGCAACTCCTTACTCATTTGGGCCGGAACAGTGAAGGCCACCAAACCCAATGCGGCCAAAGTTGTACCCCCCACCGCTATTGACAGGGAGGCAATGAAAACACGGGTAATCCGATTTAAAAACGCCTTCCAGATCATGCGCAAATACATCGCAGTATGCTTATTCTTCACGGTTACCTCCCGTGCAACACTTGGGCCGGCTGCACACGTACCAGTGAACGGATGGCAGGCAAAGATCCCAAAAGTACGGTTACAAACACAATTAACGCCATTAGAGGGGCCACAATTGGCCGCATAGCTATAGCGGATCCAAAAACAATGTGTCCGATTAGTTGAGCCAATCCGAAACCTAAAGCAAATCCAACAACTCCGCCAAACAACCCAACGATAAGAACCTCTGCCAACATGAGTCGAATAATTTCTCGGTTTCGTGCACCTATAGCCTTCATTAAACCAATTTCACGTGAACGCTCCATAACCGAAGCGAACACCAAATTCGCAATCCCTAAAGACGATCCAATCACTGCAAATAGGGCAACAAAAGCCATAATAAGCTCAGTTTTATTAAGGATCTCCCCCTCAGTATCTGCAACTTGACGTACGGGCTTAGCCACTGCGTTGGTCATAACTTCCTCTATCTGATAGGCAATAGAGGAAACATAGGCCGTGCAATACCATGTTTCCCACTCGTCCAAAGTGAGCAATGTAGGATCTTCAGCAGCTTTACGAGACAGATCATTATCCGGCGTAGTAATTGCGCGTACCTCTACCCGATCAACCTCATTATCCCGCCCGGTAAGCTGTTGAACCAGATCAAGATCTGCATATATTTGCGAATCTTCTGCATCTCCGCCCGTAAAAATTCCGGAAATAACCACATCGACAACATCACCGTTTTTATCACGAATTTGTAAAGTATCGTCAACTTTCCAATCATTCTTTGTAGCAATACGGGAACCCACTATTACCTCTTTAGGCGTCTTTCCCCAAGTTCCCTCCCATTTCCACCATTCCCGCATGCCGTCCATACCCGTCATAACCTTTTCTCCGGTTGGAATGGCGAGTTCTTTATCAAACCAGGTACCCCGCACCTGCTCTTCTTTACCGTCTACTTCAAGCTTTGTTTCCAAATAGGGAGTGAAGTTTTCAATATTGTACGTCCAAAATATGGTTTTCATATTCGGTAATTCATCTTCCCGCAACGCGCCGCCACCCTGCTCGGAAGAGTCAATATTGTACAAATCCGCGGCCATTGCCCTACCTTGGGGAAGAACCTGCAAATTAGAACCATAAGAGCTGAGTTCTTCTTGTACTTTATCTCCAACATCAAACATCACCGCCAGCATCGATGTTGTAAGGGAAGCACCCAACATTACTGTCACAGCTATCATCAGGCGTTTAACTGCCTGCCTACGCAATGCGCGGGCTATCATAATCCAGAAAAACATATCAGCTAAACACCTTCTCGTGGCTTTCTAACTCTTCAGCGAAAAACTTTAAGCGAGTATCTTCCACCTCATATTTGATTGGGATCGGGTTGCAACCGCCGGGGAATCCAATGGTTTGCACGTTCATCATCACGTCACACTTAGAACAAATTATTTTTCCCTTATCTTCGTAATATCCCGAATCTCCACAAATTTCACAGGCATCTAAACCTACGCCAAAAGCGACCTCATTTTTACGCACCACCAAAAATCTAACTTCCACTCCGTTTCCTGTTTTGTACCCAAAACGATGTAGGTGACCATCAGAAACCAGCAGACGATCCACGTATACAAAATCGCCTTCCAAGGTCGCGGCTTCCAAATCTGTTAGTTCAGGAACATACTCTGAGCGTCTCTTTCCATCCGTCAACGACCAGGCAAACGCAATTGCAAGGACCGAAGATAAACCAAAAAATTGACGGCGGCTTATGGTGTCTGCTTTTTGTAAACGGCGCTCTGCAGGATTATGTGGAGGTTTTTTAACCTGCGTCCACAGCGCTATAAAACCAGGGAAAGCAATTAGAAACACTAGTATCAGCTGAGTCATCGCCTCATTGCGTTGAATCCACAAAACTATGTCAAATAGGCCGGGGAAAGACGGCACTATCCGCCTCGTAGCGAACTGTTGATACAGCAAAATCATGCGGGGCAGTATCATCGCCATGAAAACTACCGAAGTGACTAGGGTGCGCACCCACCAAGGAACTTTTTTCGCACATTGGACATATCCCCAACAGGCAACCACCGCCAAAATTGTTCCTAAAGAAAACCCGGCCAAACGTAAAAGGGAGGCGGTTTCAAAAACTGATCCACCCGTGTGCACAATCGAATCGGTGGAATAAAAATATGGAACCGCATAGTAAAGAGCAGAGGTACATATAGCCAATATCGCGGTTATGGTCAGCCCCCGGTGGCGCATTCCCTGGTTTATATCATGCAAATCCCTATCGCCAAACAACCAAAGCATTACCAAAAACGCGAACATGGTAATAAACAGCGCGATTCCCGCCCAGGCGGTAAAAACAGGAATATCAACGTGCGGGGTGTTCAACCGCAACCATGTGAAAACACCCGCGCCCAAAAGGCCAATAGCGGTTGAAGCAAAAGTTAGTTTGGCAACCGTTTGTCGCTCCATAGGTGCATGAGCTCGGCTGGCTACCAAAATACTCACCGCTAGACACAAAGGAAGCGCCGTTTGAATTGAAACAATGAACAATTCCAACATGTAAATCCCTGCAAAAAGTTAAAAATAGCTACTAAATTATTTAGTTCAAATAACCGATCATGAAACTGTACATAAGTGTGAGAGCTCGGCGGCAATGCCCCGAGCTCTCACACGCGGTTAGCTTAAAGCAGCTGGCCGTCCCACTTCCAGTTTTCGAAAGTGAACTTCAGTGGCTCGGTCCAGAAACGCCCGTCAACAGCGGAGGTATCTTTTCCAGTGTGCAGCATGAACTTGTCAGCAGGTGAAGGAATCTCAACTTCAACACGGTACTCGCCCGGTTCCAGCTTGATGTTATTTCCGTAGTGCGGGCCGTCAGAAGCCACCATGGGCATCATCGTCCCTAAATCCTTGACCAAGCCACCCGTGGCCTGATCATAAATTTTCACGTTTATCTCCAAGTAAGGCATGAACTGATCGGCTTCATAACCGATTTCAGCAGCCTTCTCATTGGTAGCAACGTCAACTTCGAAGTGCATGTCAGATTCGGAAGCCGGCGGTACTAGCACCGAGCCTTGCTCCATGTCGATTGCCTGGAAGTAAACCAAATCAACAGTTAACGGACCACTGGTCTGCGGGCCTGAATCGCCAACCGGAATTTCGTTAATTCCTACTGCCTGCCCTTTTTCAGCAGAGCTCGTCTTTTCGTCGGCGGTATTCTGCACAGAAGTACCCTTTTCATCCTTGGGCTTGTCACCAGAATCATTCGAGCAACCAGCAAGACTCAAGGTAAGCGCGAATGCCGCTCCAAGAGCAACCATTGCTTTCTTGATCTTCATTTAATTTTCCTTTCGTGTTTCGGGATTTCCCGGCCAAAATTGGAGATGTTAGAACTGATGTAACGTTACTGACTAAACAGAAGTTGTATCTTTCACCGATCTTTGTTCGTTATTTGCTGCGCTAGCACAGCTCTCCCGTTTTGTGTTTTTGCTGATGCGATATTGCACAACAGCCAAAATTATGAGAATTACAACCACAATTGCCTGTGCCACCAAAGTCTGAACCGTTGGGTAAAGACCAAGCACAGCTATTTCCGGTACGCCCGGAACATCAGTTGTATGCAGCCAAGTTGCATCCTGGAACTCTTTAGCAGCGCCACCCGCAATGGTAACTGCCAACATGCCCAACAGAACCGAAGTCCACCGGAAGAACTTCCTGATTGGTAGACGAACTCCAAATACCCACACCAGTAGGAATAGGATTATCAAAATGACTAGTGCAACTCCCACCCCAAGCCAAATGAATGCGTAATCCGAACCGGAACGCGCCGCGGTGAGTATAGGAGAGAAGAACAATATGGTTTCCGCGCCCTCACGCAACACCGCCAGGAACGCAACCAAGGCTAGTCCGAATACGCCACCCGACTGAGTCTTAGATCCGGCAACAGATTGCATGTACTCATTCCATTTGGCCCCATGAGACTTGGAGAAGATCCAGTTGGAAACGTATATGAGCATCAGCACCGCAGCAATACCGGTAAAGCCCTCGATCAACTCTTGTGCCAACCCTGAAACGTTTGATGTGAGGCGAGCCAGCACTATAGCGATCATTACCGACAAAACGATGGCTGCGACCACGCCGACTATGATTCCAGCTACCTGATCCTTACGCTTTGCCTTCATAGCATAGGTAATAACAGCAGCCACAACCAGGAGGGCTTCAGCACCCTCACGCAGCAGAATTAGGAACGAGGCAAAGAATCCCTTCCACCCAAGTCCCTCATTGGAACCAGCCAGCTTGTCCAGCTCAGTGGCGTCCTCATTCACCATTGACTTTAAGTTTTCAGCTATCTTGACAACTTCATCGTGTGCCAATCCGCCACGAATTCCCTGACGCAGATCTCGGAATCCGTTTTCAACTTCAGAAACTCGCCCCTGCCCTATGTAGGAGATTGTTGCCTTCTCTAGCCCCTCGGCTTCATAGTGTTGTAAGTAGGCAGCGGTAGCGTGCTTGTAGCCCTTATCCACATCACCCGCGCCGTACTCTTTAACAGAGGTGTCAATATTTTCCACGATTGCTTGGGCTACCCTAGTCCACTGATCTGAAATAGTCTTAGTGGTGGCAAGTTCGGCAACGTCTTTATTTAGATGGTCAATGGCAGTTTTTACCGCTTGTTCGACCTCGTCTTGAGGTGCCCCCTCATTGGAAAGCGTGCGCACGTTTAGCAAAACTGCAACAAAGTCTTCTTGCCTATCCCGCCCGAGCCTGTGGCGAATTTGATCTTCAAGGCCGGAAACCTGGTAAATATCATAGTAAGCTTTTCTGATGGAGTGTTGAACTGCCTTAGAATCTCCCGAAGCATACTCGGCAGGAATACCCTCCAGGTACTCTTCCATTTTTGTTACTACCGGCTGCCAATCCTCTTCTTCTTGTGCATTCGCCGTAAGAGACGAAGAAAGAGCGAAGAACACTCCCACAAAGAGGAAAATCGCTAAAATCTTCGATATTCGCGCGCCCGATGCACTGCTAGGCGAAAACGCCATCATTCGCCCTCCAGCTTTTGTTAGCCTAACCTAATAACCAGTATGAGCATACGCGCTACCACTTTAATTGCGCAAGGCCGGCATGTTGAAAATAGGATCTTTGAGAACAAGTTCTCAAGGGATACTCCAAATGAACCGCGAGTTCAAGAAGCAGTTCGGCATCTCCATCCCCCTCATCCCCTTGAAAGAAACAGGTTAGATCCACGCTGGTAACGCCACGCGCCTAGACTGGGACGAGGCCTGCCCGAACAACGGCGAAGACGAGATCTACCTGATCGGCAACCCACCATATGTGGGATCGAGCATGCAGACCACAGAGCAGAAGGCGGATTACCCGGTGGTTTTCGGTAGCTCCAAGTACCCGAAGAAGCTCGACTACATTTCTCTCTGGTTTATCAAGGGCGCCGCTACATCTCCGGCACCCGTGCCGAGCTGGCCTTTGTTTCTACCAACTCCATTACCCAGGGCGAACACGTCGGTCTTCTGTCCCCCCCCTGCTTCACGAACAAGACGTAGAGATCGGGTACGCCTATACCTCATTTAAATGGGGGAATAATGCCAAGTTCAACGCCGGCGTCACGGTTGTGGTTGTAAGCCTGCGTCCCATCTCAAATGCGCCCATATATTTCCATGAGGATATTCGCACAAACGTATCCCAAACAAATGGATACTTATTAGATGCACCGTGTGTATACGTTGGGCCTCGACCGCGCCCGTTGAGCTCAGAGCTACCAAAAAAATAAAAGGCTCTCAGACTACGTATGGGGGGGGGAAAAAATCACCTACTCACGGTGCCGGAGAAAGAGCACCTTAACGGCATTTCATCGCTAGCCTCGTCTTGGATCCGTAATTATGTGGGATCGACGAGTTTATTAACGGTTCACAACGATACTGTCTTCGCGTTCCGGATGCAGACCTTGAGCGAGCGCAGGACGCAAAAGGCGGCCTCGGAAACCCGAAGCCGCCCTAGGCGAAAAACCGGATTGAGTCCTAAACGTTGAACTTGAACTCCACCTCTCAGCCATCACTGTCTGAACCACCCGCAGGAAGGATGGAGAAGTTGATCAGAGTCTTCAGTTGCGACTGATCTCCCGCTAAGTACTTGGCAATCACATCCGCGACCTCAGTCGACTTGTTAAGTGGGACCACATAGTCAAAGACCCGGGCCATGACCTGAAGCGTCTGCGCTGTCCATGGGCCTTCGGTGATCAACACAGCCATAAGCTTCTTGTTATAGCCCTTCCAGTTGATTGCGGAGAACATCTTGTCCTTCGCATACAGCGAGGCATGCCGGCTCGACGATTTACGGACTTCAATAAAAACCAGTGGTGAGTCCGCATCCGGAATGACGAAGTCCGCTCTAAACTTGTATACGACGCCTTCAATACCCGCGTACTCATCTTCACGCTTATATGGAACTCCAGCACCGTCCAATGCTCTGGCAACAACGCTCTCTAGAAGAACCCGACCGACAAGGTCTCGGACAATACCCTCAAGCGTGGGCGCCATCGATGCCTTTAACTGCTTAACCGTAGGAGGGGTGGCGCTCGCTCGGATCTTCAATTGGTCAGCGATCCGCTGGGACGCCGGCTTCGAAATCGATCTGTCACTGACGCTTCCCACCAACTCCTTCAATTTAGACTTACTCGAAACATTTAGAAGCCGTTGGAATACAGGCAGAAACGAGGGGCTTTCGGCGATCAGTTCTGCCGAGAACTCAGTAAACCCCTTAGACCTTGAACTGAGATCAGTAAGGAGACCCTCCACTGCCTCCTCCAAGGCGACATAGACTCCACGCGTTACGGCCTCTTCCGCACTGAATGGCACCGCCTGCATCCGACTCCACTCAGCCAAGACGCGGGCAGGTTCCTCATCAGCACTGAGTGGGCTGCCTAGACCACCGAGTACTATCCGTCGCTGATCCTCGGTTGCTAGCACCTCGATCGCGGGCACTACAAAGCCCGAGGTTATCTCTGCCATTTCGAGATACACCTCGATGAGACGATTCATTTCCTCGCGGGCGACTGAGTAGAGGCTCGCAGCCTTTGCAGTTGGCACGCTGTCAGCCCTTCCTGGCGGTCAAATGAAATTCACCGAGTGGATCTTTCGAGCCGGTTCTTTTTGAAAGAACCCATCGATCACCCCTGGTGCGAAGTCGGACAACATCTACCGCCGTGAATCCTGATTCCAGCATGATTCTGCGAAGAACATCTTCGGTGTGGATGTGCACGCCGTATAGAGCTGCATCTGAAACAACCAAGTCCATCGCACCGCCAGGTTTGAGGACTCGGCAACTCTCCCTTATTACGTTTTGCATCTGAGCGAAGTAGGGATAGACGAGACGGTCGTAGTCCTTACTCCTCGCCTTCTCCGCCCTCGCCTCAGCCAAAGCGTCGACGTAGTTCGAACACTCGCCCGCAATTTCGGCCGACAGCTGATTACGCCAAACATCTTGCGTTTTCTTAAGTTCCGTAGGCGCAGTTGTCGTATTCACGACAAGCTTGCTTCGTACCTTCGCGGTGATATCTCCCCAGGATGTGGCGTAGCCCCAGAAATAGATTTCCATTCGCGTCATTTCCGCGAAGTCGAAGTTGTTTAGATATGGTGGACTCGTAATTACCTGACAAATCTCATCGGCGGGAATGTCTGCCATTACCTCAGATGAGGACTCGTACACTTCTGAGATTCCCCAGTCGTCGTCAATTGTTCCAATGTCCTCGCGCAGCTCACGGAGCACCCGAGGGTAGGATTCTTTCACCGGCCGTGCGCGCTTCTTGGACGTTGGAGCCTTGTAGATTCCGTCCGTTGCGGATCCGCTAGCACTCTCAAGTAACCGAGTAACCACCAACCGATACAGGGGGCGATCGTCGGGTTCCAGCTCCGCTTCCAAGGTGCGAGCTGAGGCCAAGTAGCCTAGCTGATCCGGCTCGATCAGTTTCCTAAGGAACTTCAGCTGACTCTCATTCCACTGCGCGTCGACCGAAGTCACAGGCTCAAGGGACCGCAGAACCTCCTCAATCCGATCGACGGTACGTAGAGATCGCGACTGTGTTTTGGCTCGACACATCATCGCCGCGTGCGGATTGGGGTCATACCCGACGGCGTTTAGCCCTGCCGAGTTCGCCGCTACTAGCGTCGTCCCCATACCCGAGAACGGATCCAACACAGAACCACCGGAAACTCCGTCCCGCTCCAGGCACTGAAGCACAAACTCCGGGGAGTACCCCGCGGTGAAGTTCATCCACCGGTGCACAGCGTGATTTCGAGTGGTGAGGTTGGTCGGCAGCTTGTGCGGGGCGACACCGCTGCCTGCAACGTCGAACAGTAACGGCTGGGAAGTCACTTCTTACCCCCAGACGTTAGTCCTGACTTGAACTCCACGACGTCGCCGTCGGCCATCACGTAGTCCTTGCCCTCCATGCGCACGCGCCCATGCGCCCTGGCCTCGGCCATGGAGCCGAACTCCACCAGCTCGTCGTAGGAGACCACCTGCGCCTTGATGAAGCCGCGCTCGAAGTCGGTGTGGATGACGCCGGCGGCCTGCGGTGCAGTCCAGCCCTTGTGGATGGTCCAGGCACGGGCTTCTTTCGGGCCGGCGGTGAGGTAGGTTTGCAGGCCAAGGGTGTCGAAGCCGACCCGGGCCAGCTTGTCCAGGCCGGACTCATCCTGGCCGGTGGATTCGAGCAACTCCCGGGCCTCGTCCGGTTCGAGCTCGATGAGCTCGGCTTCGAACTTGGCGTCGAGGAAGATCGCCTCGGCGGGCGCCACCAGCTGACGTAGCTCTTCCTGCATAGCGGCGTTGGCCAGCCCGTCGTCGTCGGTGTTGAAGACGTAGATGAAGGGCTTGGTGGTCATGAGCTGGAAGGACTTGAGGATGTCCTGGTCGAGGTGGATGCCTGCGGAGGACAGGGTTTTGCCGTCGTAGAGGATCTCGAGCGCGTCCTTGGCGGTTTGCACGTGCTCGGGGCCGATTTTCTTGCCGGTCAGTTCCTTCTGTAGGCGCGGGAGTTGCTTTTCGAGGGTCTGGATGTCGGCGAGGACGAGCTCGGTGGTGATCGTGTCGATATCGGACTTCGGGTCCACCTTGCCGTCCACGTGCGTGACGTCCGGGTCCGCGAACGCGCGCGTGACCTGGCAGATCGCGTCGGCCTCGCGGATGTTGGCGAGGAACTGGTTGCCAAGGCCCTCCCCCTCGGACGCACCGCGCACGATCCCCGCGATATCCACAAACGACACCGTAGCCGGCAGGACCTTCTGCGAGCCGAAGATCTCGGCCAGCTTCTCCAGGCGCGGGTCCGGCAGCGGCACCACGCCCACGTTCGGCTCAATCGTGGCGAACGGGTAGTTCGCGGCCAGCACGTTGGCGCGCGTCAGGGCGTTAAAGAGGGTCGACTTACCGACGTTGGGCAGTCCAGCAATACCAATTGTTAAGCTCACGGCCCCAGTCTAGTTGCCGCGCGTTTCTTTCCCAAAGTGGCAGGCTTTCTCCGACGACGACGGGCGGCCGGTCGCGGCACGAGCTCCCGTCGCGACGACGCCCGGCAGAAAGACGACGCCCGGCAGAAAAACTTGTCGGAGGGCGGCGATAGTGTGGAGGCATGATCTCGACACCTCTATTTGTTGTATTCGTGGCACTCGCCGCGGCGCTGGGCGCGGCGCTCGGGTGGCTGGCGGCATCCGCGCGGGCGGGCAATGCCACAGCGGAGTGCGCCGAAGAAGTGGCGGCGTTGCGGGCGCGGGTGGCGCAGGCCGACGCCCGCGCAGAGCGGCTCCTGGAGGAGAATGAGGGCCTCATCCAGCGCTCACGCGACGACGCCAATATCCTCCAAGCGCTCTCCCCCATCACTCAGCAACTCGACAGGGTGAGTGCGCACGTACGTAGCTTGGAGACGACGGCGGTCACCCAGCATTCGGAGATGGTTACGCACATGCGCCGCGAGGCGCAGATCGGCGCCGAGCTGTCCTCGGCCACGGCCTCCCTCAACGCGGCGTTGCGCTCCACCACGGCCCGCGGTCAGTGGGGCGAGGTCCAGTTACGGCGGATCGTGGAGGCTGCCGGGATGCTCGAGCACGTGGACGTGGACATCCAGGTTGCCTCCAAGCGCTTCGCGGGCGGGAAGGGCAAGGACTCCACGCTCAGGCCGGACGCGATCATCCACCTGCCTGGCGATGGGCACCTGGCCATCGATTCGAAGGCACCCATGGATTCCTACCTGCTCGCGATGGAGATCCCGGCCGACGATCCGGCCGCCGCCCCGGAACGGGCGGAGTTGCTGCAGAAGCACGCTAAAGCTCTGCGCGCCCACGTTGGTGAGCTCATCAAGCGCAACTACCCGGGTGACTTCCCGGAGTCCCCACAGGTCACCATCTTGTTCCTGCCCTCGGAGGCATTGCTCGCGGAGGCAACTCAGGCCGACCCCACCCTGCTCGAGTACGCCCTGGGCAGGGGCGTGGTACTCGCATCGCCCTCCTCACTGCTGGCGATCCTGCGCACGGTGGCGTCGGTGTGGACGTCGGCGGCGGCATCCGCCGAGGCGCGGGACATCGTGGAACTCGGGCGCACGTTGGTCGAACGTATCTCCGTGGTGGTGAGCCACCTTGAGCGGCTGGGCAAGAGCATTGGCCAGTCGGTCAACCACTACAACGCCGCCGTGAGTTCCATCGAATCGCGGCTTCTGGTCTCGGCGCGCTCGCTGTCCTCTCTCCAGCCGAGCGCGCCACACGCCCTGGACGGGCCGCCGCCCGTGCGAGATGCGAGCGCTCAGGTGGTGGAGTTCCGCTCCCCCGAGCTGTCGCACAGGGAGGGGTGATACCAGAGTGAGCGTGAGATGAACTAGGCGCCGGCGATGTTGCCAGTCCCCCGCGCGTTCGACACGCGGCCGCGTTCCCCGGCGCTGCGGGCCCGGTGCGGTCGGTCGGGCTCCACGCCCACGGCCTTGAGGTCGGCGCGCAGGTTCTTCGGCAGGGAGAACTGCACGTCCTCCTGCACGGTGGTAACGGGGATGACCTCGGTGTACCCGCGCGCCTTGAGCGCCTCGACCACGTCGCGCACCAGGATCTCCGGCACGGACGCACCCGAGGTGACGCCCACGGTCATCGCGCCCTCGAACCACTCGGGCTGGAGCTCGTCGGCCTTGTCCACCCGGTAAGAAGCGCCGGCCCCGGCCTCGAGCGCCACCTCCATGAGGCGCACCGAGTTCGAGGAGTTCGCCGAGCCCACGGTGATGACCACGTCAGATTCGGGCGCCATCTTCTTCACCGCCACCTGGCGGTTCTGCGTGGCGTAGCAAATGTTGTCACTCGGCGGGTCGATGAGGTTGGGGAAACGCTCGCGCAGGGCGCGCACGATCTCCATCGTCTCGTCCACCGATAGCGTGGTCTGCGAGATCCACGCCACCCGGTCCGGGTCGCGCACCTCCACCCCCGCCACGTCTTCGATCCCGTTGACGATCTGGATGTGGGAGGGCGCCTCGCCGTACGTGCCCTCCACTTCCTCATGCCCGGTGTGGCCGATGAGGAGGATGTCGTAGTCGTCGTCGGCAAAACGGACAGCCTGCTTGTGCACTTTGGTCACGAGCGGGCAGGTGGCGTCGATGGTCTGCAGCTGGCGGCTCTCGGCCTGCCTGTGCACCTCGGGCGAGACGCCGTGCGCAGAAAAGACAACGCGCGCGCCTTCTGGCACCTCGTCGGTCTCATCCACAAAGATCGCGCCGCGCGCCGTGAGCGTCTCCACCACGAACTTGTTGTGCACGATCTCCTTGCGCACGTACACCGGCGCCCCGTACAGCTCGAGCGCCTTCTCCACCGCGTCCACCGCCCGATCCACGCCGGCGCAATAGCCGCGCGGGCTCGCCACCAGGATCCGCTTGCCCTCCGGGCTCGGCTCGGACGGGATGTCCTGCGGGAAGGCCGACGCGCCGGCCAGGGTGACGGGAAGCTCCTTGATCTCATTCACGCCGCAATCCTATCGGCATTGCCGCCGTTCCGCCCGCCCGCGCGCACGACGACGCCGCCCACTTTCCCCACGACGCGCGGCCCCCGCCAGGCCGCCGCCCCTCACCGTGCGCCCAGTCCCGGCAATCGCGCTCGCCCAACCGGTAGGCTGTTCACGTGAGCATCAAAGTCCCGGACGACCTGCCCCAGCTGGCCCATCTCACCAGCCCCGAGCACCCATGGCCGTTGCGCCTGCTGTCAGCGAAGATTGGTGAGTACGTGGCGAAGATGTCGCGTCTATGGGTGGAGGGTGAAGTCATCCAGCTCAATCGCCGCGCGAACGCCCGGGTCCAGTTCTTTACGCTTGCCGACCTCGAAGAGAAGATGACGATCACGTGCAAGATCTGGTCGCACAATTTACCGCCCACGATCAGCGAGGGCTCGCGCGTCATCATTGCCGCCAAGCCTGACTTTTGGACGGGCAACGGTTCCCTGTCGTTGCAGGTGGACGAGATCCGCACGGTCGGCGTCGGCGACCTCCTGGCCCGCATCGAGCAGCTTAAAGTCAAGCTCGCGGCCGAAGGCCTATTCGACCCGGCGAAGAAGAAGCTCCTGCCCTTCCTTCCGCGCAAGATTGGCCTCATCTGCGGGCGTAACACGCAGGCGATGCACGACGTCGTCGAGAACGTCCAGCGCCGCTGGGCTGCGGCGCGCTTCGAGATCCGCGAGGTGCAAGTGCAGGGCGCGGGCGCCGTCGATGCGATGATCCCCGCGCTCCAGGAGTTGGACGCGATCGACGACGTCGACGTCATCGTCCTCGCCCGCGGAGGCGGCTCCGTGGAGGATCTGTTCCCGTTTTCCGACGAGCGGCTGGTCCGGGCAGCTTTCTCCGCCACCACTCCGATCGTCTCCGCAATCGGGCATGAGCCGGACTCTCCTGTGCTCGACTTCGTGGCTGACTTCCGCGCCTCCACTCCCACGGATGCGGCGAAGAATATCGTGCCCGATGTGGGTGAGGAGCGCCAGGGGCTGACGACCACCGTCCGCCGGGGCCGGATCGCGGTGGACCACCTGCTTGACTTGGCCTTGAGCGAACTGGCCACGCTCCGCGCCCGCCCCTCCCTCACCCACCCCGAGGCGATGGTGGACAACCGTGCCGAAGACCTTGCCAACCTGCGCGAATGGTCCCACGTCCACATCCGCCGGATCCTCGACTCTCACGTCACCGCGCTCGAGGCCGAGCTCGGCAGACTGCGGACCTTGTCCCCACTGTCGACGCTGAAGAGGGGCTACGCTGTCATTAGAACCGAGGATGGACTCGTGGGCAGCGTGGCCGGCGTCGCCGTAGGTGCCGCGGCTCGCGCAACGCTCCATGACGGCACCCTCGACATGACGATCGACCACGTCACGAAGGGATGATCATGGCAAAGGCCCCGCGCCCGCAGGAGCTCGATGAGAAGGTAGCCGAGCTCAGTTACGAAGATGCCCGTTCGCGGCTGGTCGAGATCGTCACGCGCCTCGAACAGGGCAACATCCCCCTCGAGGAGGCCCTCACGATGTGGGAGCTGGGTGAGGCGCTGGCCCGGCGTTGCGAGTCGTGGCTCGACGGCGCCCGCGAGCGCCTCCGCGCCGCCCAGACCGCCGCCGCTTCTTCCCCTGCCAGCTCCGTCCCGGAAGAGGAGGAGTGATGAGCTGCCTTGTGATCGGTGAGTCCCTCATCGACGTCGTCAAGCGCGGCCCGACTGAGACCACGCGCCACCCGGGCGGTTCCCCGATGAACGTGGCCGTGGGCCTGGCGCGCCTGGGACGCCGGGTCACGCTCCTCACCCGTTTTGGTGATGATTTTGATGGCGATACGATCCGCGACTACGTGGAAAGCGCCGGCGTCACGCTCATGCCGGGGGCGGTGGACACGGACGCGACGTCGATCGCGATGGCGTCCCTTGACGAGCACGGGCATGCCACCTACCGCTTTGACGTGCACTCGGCGTACGTGGACCCGCCGGCGGCCGGCGAAAAGCGCGCCGCCTTGCTCGCTCACCCGCCGCTCCACGTTCACATCGGCTCGATCGGCGCCCACCTGCGCCCGGGCTCGGACACGGTGCGCCGCTGGATCGAGCTATTGAGCTCGTATTCGACCGTCTCCTATGACCCGAACGTGCGCCTGTCGATCCTCGGCTCGTCGGCGTCGATCGTGGCGGACATGGAGGCGATGCTGCCCTACATCGACATCGTCAAGGCCTCCACCGACGACCTGGCGATGCTTTATGGTCCCGACGTCGACCCGGCGGCGTTCGTCAGCCACCTGTTCGAGCGTGGGGTGAAGTTTGTGGCGATCACCGACGGGCCGAACGGCTCGCGCTTCTTCACCCCCACCACCTCGGTCCACATCCCGGCCCCGCAGGTAGAGGTGGTGGACACGGTGGGCGCCGGGGATGCCATGATGGCCGCGCTCATCGACTCCCTCGCCCGGATCTCCGTACTCGGCGAGGACCGTGCGCGTCTGACCTCGATCTCCTCCCAGATGCTGCAGTCCGTGGGCGAGTACGCCTCGCGCGCGGCCGGCATCACGGTGTCGCGTGCGGGGGCCAACCCGCCTACGCGGGCCGAGCTCAACGACGTCGTGGCAAACCTCCTATAGCTACTTGCCCATGCGCCGCTCGCGGGCGGCATAGTCGCGCAGAGCGCGCAGGAGGTCTGTGCGGCGGAATTCGGGCCAGTAGGCCTCGCAGAAGTAGAGCTCGGTGTGGACGGTTTGCCACAGCATGAAGCCACTCATGCGCTGTTCGCCGGAGGTGCGAATAATGAGGTCCGGGTCTGGCTGGCCCTTGGTGTACATGTGCTCGGTGAAGGTGCTGATGTTGATCTCGTCGGCCACCTGCTCGAGCGTGGCGCCTTCCTTGGCACGTTCACGCAGGTAGGTGCGCACGGCGTCGGTGATCTCGTGACGCCCGCCATAGCCGACGGCGATGTTGACTGTCATCCCCGACGAGCCCGCGGTGCGTTCCTCGGTGGCGCGCAGGCGGGCAGCAAACTCCTCGGGCACCAGCTTCAGGTCGCCGATGATGCGGATCTTCCAGCGCCCGCCGAGGGTTTCCACGGTCTCGGCGATGATCGCCATGAGCGGGGCGAGCTCGTCGGGCGAGCGCTTGAGATTATCGGTGGACAGCATCCACAGGGTGACGATCTGGATTCCGGCCTCCGCGCACCAGTCCAGCACCTCGCTCACGTGGTCGGCGCCCTTGCGGTGCCCCGCCGACGCCGACGAGCCCAGCTGCTTGGCCCAGCGCCTGTTGCCATCCAGGATGATGCCCACGTGGCAGGGCCGGCGCTCCGGGTCGATTTCGCGCGCGAGGCGGCGCTCGTAGAGCGAGTAAAGAAAATCGGGGACGCGCATGGGCCAACCTTTCCTTCCACCGGTATACATTTCCCAGTTTAGCCGCACTCCCGCCGCGAGGGTCTGCCACTGCATTCCCTTCACCCTTTGTTCCGCCCGGTGCGAGGATTAGGGTAAAGATATGATCGATCAAGCAAATCCCGCGGGCAGCGACATCGGGCCCGCCACTCCGGTGCCCCCGGTCGAACAGGCGCCCTCCTCGCGCGCCGAGCGCAAGGCCTACTATTCGGCCCTGCCCAAGCCGAAGGTGCGCGGGTGGATTCACGCCATCACCGCTCCCCTGGCTCTTGCCAACGGCATCCTCCTCATCATCTTCGCCTCCGGCACGGCCGCAACCCTCGCGTGCGTGGTCTTCGCCCTGTCGGCCGTCCTCCTCTTCGGCAATTCGGGCCTGTACCACCTGGGAAACTGGGGCGAGAAGGTCCACGCCATCCTGCGGCGCATCGATCACGCCAACATCTTCCTCCTCATCGCCGGCACCTACACCCCGCTATCCGTGGTGCTGCTTCCCACCAAGACTGCCGCGCTCGTGCTCGGGATCGTGTGGAGCGGAGCGATCGTCGGCACGCTCATCCACGTGTTCAAGTTGCACGCTCCGCGCTGGTTCCTTGTGGCGCTCTACGTGGCCCTCGGCTGGGTGGCGATCTGGTTCCTGCCCAGCTTCTGGCGCACGGGCGGTGCGGCGATCGTGGTCCTCCTCATCGCCGGCGGCGTGGCCTACACGATCGGCGCCGTGATGTACGCGCTACGCTGGCCGAACCCGTGGCCCAAGTGGTTCGGCTTCCACGAGTTCTTCCACACGGGCACCGTGATCGGCTACACGTGCCACTCGGTGGCCGTGTGGCTGGCGCTCTTCGTGTAGGGGCGCCGATTGAAACAAACTGGACGATTTTGGGGTCATCCGCTCATATACGAAGATCGCCCCAGAATCGTCCAGTTTTCTTAAATTCCGCCGGGCCGTTACTCGACCAGCTCCACGCCCGGCACCCGCTCGAACAGGTCGGTCTCGACGCCGGCCGCGTGCCCGACCGTCGTGAGCGCCAGCACGTACTCTTCCCACGGCCAGATCTTGGCCTCCAGCTCGCGGGGCATCGCGAAGAAGAAGCCGTCGGGGTCGATCTGGCTGGCGTGGGCCAGCAGGGCGGCGTCGCGCTGGGGGAAGAAGTCGGCCACGTCGACGCGGGCGGAGGGCTGGATCGCCACCGTGTCGCGCGCGAGCCACCCCTCGAACGGGCTGTCCTGACCCGCGGCGCGCAGGGCCGAATCGAAGGCCTCGATGCGCGGCCTGTTAAACATGACGTCGTAATACACCTTCGACACCTGCCACGGCTCGCCTGCCTCAGGGTAGGCCTGGGGATCGTGGGCGGCGGCAACCGCCATGATCGAGGCGACGTGCGTGCGGATATGGTCCGGGTGCGGGTAGCCGCCGTTCTCGTTGTAGGTCAGCAGCACCTGCGGTTTGAACTCGCGGATCTGCCGGACGAGCGCGCCAACGACGACGTCGAGCGGCGCCATCGCAAAGCACCCCGGGTCCAAGGCCGGGAGCGGATCACCTTCGGGCAGGCCGGAGTCGATGAAGCCCAGCCACACGTGCTCGATCCCGAGCGCCTCGGCAGCGCGGGCCATCTCCTCGCGACGCGCGGCCGGGAGGTTGGCCGCCAGGTCGGCGTCGTTGAAAAGGCGCGGGTTGAGGATGTCGCCGCGCTCGCCGCCAGTACACGTGACGACGCGGACCCTGCCATGCTTGGCGTACTTGGCCATCGTGCCGGCCCCCTTGGACGATTCGTCGTCCGGGTGGGCGTGGACTGCCATCAGTCTGCGTTCTGCCACAGTTCCTCCTCGTCAATAGTTACCACGGCAGAGTATAGAGCAACGTCAAGAGCAGGGCCGAGCGCAAACCACTTTCTCACACGCCCGCGCGCGGGGTTCTCCGCCCTGAGGAAACACGTCCGCGGCCCCTTGAAGCGGGCACGTTCTTGGTGTTATTCTCGCCAGATACATGCCCGAAATGGCGGGCATGTTTTTGTTGCCGTGGGGCGCGCAGGAGCGCTCGCACTATAAGGAGGAACCTCATGGCTGAGACCACGTGGCTGTCGAAGGAGTCGTTCGATCGCCTGTCCGCTGAGCTGGAGGAAATGAAGACCACCGGCCGCGCCGAAATCGCCCAGCGCATCGAGGCGGCCCGCTCGGAGGGCGACCTGCGCGAGAACGGCGGCTACCATGCCGCGCGCGAGGAGCAGTCCAAAATGGAGGGCCGCATCCAGGAGCTGACCTACCTCCTCGAGCATGCTGAGGTGGGCGAGGGCTCGAAGGATACCGGCGTGGTCGCCCCGGGCCTCATCATCACGGCCACTGTCAACGGCAAGGAGAAGCGCTTCCTGCTCGGTGCCCGCCAGGCGCAGGACTGGGTGGACGTGGACGTCTATCCCGAATCCGCGCCGCTGGGCGAGGCGATCATGGGCCTGAAGGTGGGCGATTCCACCTCCTACATCGCACCGAACGGCAAGGAATTCACTGTCGATATCCTGTCGATCGAGGCCAACTAGTGTTCATTCGCCGCCCCACCCCCACGATGGTGTCGCCCGAGGCCGCGCTGCCCGGGCGGGCCGAGCCGATCCTGGTCAACCCCGCCCGGCACCTGAAGCTAGGCACGGATATCCTCGCGCCCGCGGCCCACGGCCAGTTCGAAATCTTCCTCGCCGCCGGCTGCTACTGGGGCGTGGAGGAGATCATGTGGGACCTGCCCGGCGTGGTCACCACATCGGTGGGCTTCATGGGCGGCTTCACGCCCAACCCCACGTACGGTGAGGTCTGCACCGGGCTCACCGGGCATACCGAAACCGTCCGCGTGGTCTATTCTGGCGCGGAGGCGCTGCCGCTCATTCTCAAGACGTTCTGGGAGTGCCACGACCCGACCTCGCTCAACGCCCAAGGTAACGACGTGGGCACCCAGTATCGTTCGGCGATTTTCACGACGACGCCCGAGCAGTCGCGCCTCGCCCTCGACTCGCGTGCCGCTTACGACCGCGTGCTGGGTGATGCGGGCCAAAGCCCGATCGTGACGGAGATTGTGGACGCCGCGGATACCACGGGCTACTTCTCCGCCGAGGAAGACCACCAGCAATACCTCATCAAGGTGCCGAACGGCTACCGTTGCCACGCCAAGACGGGGATGGCCTGCCCGATGCCGGGCGCCGGGCCGCTGGCCGGGCTCTAGGGGCTCGGGGCACGAGGGGCTGTGGGCCTTGCCCGGGGCACCGACACGGTAGACTGGGCTCGGCTCTGTTTACTGTTGAAAGGCTGTCATGGACATCATCTACCCTGAAGTGTCGGGCTCGTTCGGCCAGATCCCCGAGCTCACGTTCCCCGAGGGCGCGCAGGCGCCGAAGGGCCTGCGCGTCAAGGTCTTGGAGGAGGGCACCGGCCGCGTCGTGCATGCGGGTGACGAGATCGAGGTCGACTACCACGGCCAGATCTGGGACGGCCCGATTTTTGACTCCTCGTATTACCGTGAGGGCGAGGCCGTTTTCCCGATCGGCGTGGGCATGGTGATCGAGGGCTGGGACGAGGCGATCGTGGGCAAGCAGGTCGGATCGCGTCTGCTCATCTGCGTGCCCCCGTTCAAGGGCTACGGTCCGCAGGGCAACGCGCGCGCCGGCATCAAAGGTGATGATGTCCTGGTATTCGTGGTGGACATCAAAGGCATCCAGGATTCGGCGTTCAACTTCAACACACTTCACGACAACTGATCGGCGCGGGGCGAGCGCGCCCCCGCCGCTTTTGAAAACTTTTGGACAAAGGGGTGTGGCCCTGGCGGTTTCGCCGGGGCCACACCCCTTGAGCTAACGCGCGTGTGCGCTTACTTGGGCAGTTCGACCTCGCTGCCGTCGTCGGCCACGAGGGTGGCCGAGCGCGGCTTGTAGCCGTCGGGGTTGTTCGCCACGGTCTGGCGGACCTCGGCCGCGAGCGCCTCGTGGTTCGACCAGTCCTTCGACAGCTGGACCGCCGTGTCGAATTCCTTGTCGATGATGGTGTTCGGACGGTAGGTCAGCGACGATATGATGTAGGTGACAACCAGGTTGACGATGAAGCCGGGCACGATCTCGTACAGGTCGAGCAGGCCGCCGTCGAGGTTGCCCCACACCGCCACAGTTACGGCGCCCATGATCATGCCGGCCAGCGCGCCGAAGCCGGTGAGCTTACGCCAGTAGAGGCTGAGGATGATGGTGGGGCCGAAGGAGGCGCCGAAGCCGGCCCAGGCGAAGGCCACAAGCTTGAGGATCGTGCCGTTCGGGTTGAGGGCGAGGCCGCCGGCGAGCACCGCGATGCCGGCCACCGCGATGCGGGAGAGCATGACGCCCTTCTTGGCCGAAAGCTTGTGGTTGGTGAACGTCATGTAGACGTCCTCGATGAGGGCGGAGGAGCTGACCAGCAGCTGGGAGGAGATCGTGGACATGATGGCCGCGAGGATGGCGGCGAGCATGAAGCCGGCGATCATCGGGTGGAAGAGGAGCTGGCCGAGCACGATGAAGACCTGCTCAGGGTTGGCGAGCAGCGACTCGTCGTGCTTGAAGATGGCCACGCCCACGAGCGCCGTGAAGAGCGCGCCGAACACGGCGAGCAACATCCAGCCGATGCCGATGCGGCGGGCCGCGGGGGCCTCCTTCGGGCTACGCAGCGCCATGAAGCGGACGATGATGTGGGGCTGACCCACATATCCCAAACCCCAGGCGACGGCCGAGATGAGGCCGATCGCGGTCACGTTCTTCAGCGGGTTGAGCAGTTCCGGGTCGATCGAGCGCGTGGTGTCGAGGACGATGTCGAAGCCGCCCACATAGATGACGCCGGCCACGGGGACCAGCACGAGGGCGAGGAGCATGATGGTGCCCTGGACGGCGTCGGTGTAGGACACCGCTAGGAAGCCGCCCACCAGCGTGTAGAACACCGTGATGGCGGCGATGATAACCATGCCCAGCTTGTAGTCCACGCCGAACGCGCCCTCGAAGAAAGTGCCACCGGCCACCATGCCGGAGGAGACGTAGAACGTGAAGTAGAACAGGATGATGAAGCCCGACACGATGCGCAGGCTGTGCGTGGAATCGCGCAGGCGCGAGTCAAGGAAGGACGGGACGGTGATCGAGTTGTTCGATACCTCGGTGTAGGAGCGCAGGCGCGGGGCCACGAACTTCCAGTTCAGCCAGGCGCCGGCCGTCAGGCCAATCGCGATCCAGAATTCGAAAACTCCGGACAGGTAGAGCGCGCCGGGCAGGCCCATGAGGAGCCAGCCGGACATGTCGGAGGCGCCGGCGGACAGGGCAGCAACCGCTGGGTTGAGCTGGCGTCCGCCGAGCATGTAGTCGTCGACATCGGAGGTCTTGCGGTAGGCCCACAGTCCGATACCGATCATGAGGAGGAAGTACAAGATCATCGTGAGGATCTGCCATGCGGTATCGCTCATCAATTTCTCCCTTGTGCTGGTAGGTGTGCCGGTTGCATGTGCGCCATGCAACACGGGCGATTGAAAGTGACAATACCCGAAAAAATTTCGATGTAAAGAGAATTCCGAAAAATGACCACTATTTCGGTAGCTAGGATCACGTTGCCGATTTACAATGAGGGCACCTGGCCCTCGTCGGCCCCACGACTGCAAAGATGGAGATAATCAGTGGCAACAGTCAAGAATGACGTCGATTTTTCTCAGGTGGCACACGCAGCTATTGACCAGGCGAAGACTTGGGCCAAGCGTTCGGCCTCCTTCCCCGAGGATCGCGCGGGCAAGTTGCTGTCCCAGGTCCTCAAGGGTGAGGGCGGGCTCGACTTCACGGTGCAATTCGTCGACGGCGTGATCCGCCCCGAGGATCCGAAGACCCGGGCAGCCAACCTCAACAAGCTGGCGAAGAAGCCGGCCAGCTTCCTGCCCGCCTACCTGTCACTTCCCGCAAAGGTGGGTGGCGTGCTGGCCCCGGCCTCCCCCACGTTCATCACGGAAGCGGCTTTCCGCGTGTTCCGCATGCTGGTGGGTAACCTTGTGCTGGACACGACGCCGAAGAAGCTCGGCCCGGCGGTGAAGAAGCTGCGGGCCGACGGTTCGCGCCTCAACCTCAACCTGCTGGGCGAGGCCGTGCTGGGGCGCAAGGAGGCGGCGCGTCGCCTGGCGGCGGTCACGGAGCTGCTCGAGTACGACTTCGTGGACTACGTGTCGATCAAGGTCTCCTCGGTGCTCGGCGTTCACAACCCGTGGGGCTACCAGAAGGCGGTGGACCAGGCGATTGAGGCGTTGCTACCGCTGTACCGGGTGGCGAACAAAGGTGGCAAGTTCGTCAATTTGGACATGGAGGAGTACCACGACCTCCACCTCACCATCGACGTCTTCACCGGTATCCTCGACCGCGAGGAGTTTAATAGCCTGCGCGCCGGCATCGTGTTGCAGGCCTACCTGCCCGACGCCCTGCCCGCGATGGAGCGTTTGCAGGAGTGGGCCGCCCAGCGCGTGGCGGACGGGGGCGCGCCGGTGAAGGTGCGCCTGGTCAAGGGCGCGAACCTGCCGATGGAGCAGGTGGACGCGCTCATGCACGGCTGGCCGCTTGCCGTCCAGCCGTCGAAGGCCGCCACGGACGCGAACTACATGCGCATCCTCGAGTACGCGTTGCGCCCGGAGCACATTTCGAACGTTAACCTGGGCATCGCCGGCCAGAACCTCTTCACCCTCGGCTTTGGCCTCAACCTCGCCAAGGCGCGCGGAGTCACGGAAGGCTTCGAGGTGGAGATGCTCAAGGGCATGGCCACCAACCAGGCGCTAGCCATCCGCGAGGACGTGGGCCGGATCCTGTACTACGTGCCCGTGGTGGATCCGGCGAACTACGACGTCGCCATCTCCTACCTCGTCCGCCGCCTCGAGGAGTCCGCGGCACACGAAAACTTCATGTCCGGCGTTTTCGAGATCGCTGATAACGACTCCGTCTTCGCCCGCGAGCGCAATCGCTTCGCCACCGGCGTCGTGGCCGCGTTCCCGGAGGCGGACCTGGCGGAGGCCATGGGCCCGCTCAACGAGGTGCCCACGCTTTCCTTCGGGCCGAACCGGCACCAGAACAGGCTGACCGACGACGTCGATCTGCTCACTTCATTCCGTAACACCCCGGATTCGGACCCGTCGCTTCCCGCCAATATCGAGTGGGCGAACCAGATTTTTGCGAAGATGGGCGATTCGGAGCTGGGCGTGCAGGGCGCCGACGACGCGCGGGTGCGCACGGTTGCCGAGATGGAACAGATCGTGGCCGAGGCACGTAAGGCCGCTCCGGAGTGGGCCGGGCTCAGCGGAGCCGAGCGCGCAAAGATCTTGCGCCGGGCTGGGCAGGTGCTCGGCGAGCGCCGCGCGGAGCTGATCGAGGTGGCCGCCTCGGAGTGTGGGAAGATCGTGGGCGAGGCTGACGTCGAGGTCTCCGAGGCGATCGACTTTGCTAACTACTACGCGGATCTGGCCGAGGAGCTGGACGAGCTGGAGGGCGTGCGCTTCTCCCCCGCGCCCGTCACCGCCGCGATCCCGCCGTGGAATTTCCCGCTGGCGATCCCGGCTGGCTCGGCGCTGGCGCCTTTGGCCACCGGCTCGGTCGTCGTCTTCAAGCCGGCCGAGCAAGCTCGCCGCTGTGGCGCCGTCATCGCCCAAGCCCTGTGGGATGCCGGGGTGTCGAAGGAAGCCCTGCGTCTGGTCGATATCCACCCGGATGAGATGGCCGAGGTGGGCGAGGCGCTCGTCACCGGCTCGGACCAGGTGATTTTGACCGGCTCGATCGAGACTGCGAAGCTGTTCCGCTCCTGGGAGCCGGACCTGGCGGTCTTTGCCGAGACCTCGGGCAAGAACGCCATTATCGTCACCTCGCAGGCCGACATCGACCTCGCGGCGAAGGACCTGGTCCAGTCCGCGTTCGGGCACGCGGGCCAGAAGTGTTCGGCGGCGTCGATTGCGATCCTTGTGGGGGCGATGGGCAAGTCGGAGCGCTTCATTAACCAGGTGGTCGACGCGGCAGAGTCGCTAGTGGTGGACTGGCCGACCAACCCGTCGGCGGAGATGGGCCCGATCATTGAGCCGGCGGCCGGCAAGCTCAAGCGCGGCCTGACCGAGCTGGAGCCGGGCCAGACGTGGCTGCTTAAGCCGCGCCAACTGGACGATTCGGGCCGCCTCTGGTCGCCCGGTATTCGCGACGGCGTCACCCCCGGCCAGGACGCTCACATGACCGAGTATTTCGGCCCGGTGTTGGGCATCATGCGCGCCGAGACCCTGGAGGAAGCGATCCGGCTGCAGAACGCGGTGGAGTTCGGTCTCACGGCCGGCCTGCACTCGCTCGACCCGGACGAGATCAAGCTGTGGCTGTCGAAGGTGGAGGCGGGCAACGTCTACGTTAACCGTGGCACGACGGGCGCGATCGTGCGTCGTCAGCCGTTCGGCGGCTGGAAGCGCTCGCAGGTGGGCACTGGTTCGAAGGCGGGCGGCCCCAACCACCTCATCGGCATGTCACACGCGGAGCCGGTGGAGGTGGCGGTGCCGGAGTCGTTCGCGACGCTGTCCTACCCCACCCTGGGCGAGTTCGACGCCCTGGCCGACAAGCTGCCGAAGGACGACGCCGGCCAGTACCGTGCCGCGCTGCGTAGCGTGGAGGCGGCACTCAAGGAACACTACCTGTCGGCGCGCGACGTGTCGGCGCTGGGCGTTGAGAAGAACGTGTTCCGCTACCGGCCCACGTCGGTGATGGTGCGCCTGGAGGATCCGGAGCAGTGGTGGAAGGTCGCCCCGATGGTGGCCGGCGCGCTCACGGGCAAGACGTCGGTGGAGCTGAGCGTGGGCGACGACCTGCGCGACACCGTGGCCCAGGCCTTCCGCGCCGCGGGCGCCACGGTCAGCGTGGCATCGCCCGCCCAGTGGCTCTCCGACCTGCCCAAGTCTGGCGCGCACAAGATCCGCTACGTCGGCGACGACGCCCGCGCGGTGGCCGAAGCCGTGGGTGGCTCGGTGGACGTGGCGATTTACGCTGAGCCCGTCACGGGCAATGGTCGGGTGGAACTGCGCCCGTTCTTCCTTGAGCAGGCGGTTGCCGCCACAAATCACCGGTTCGGCGATCACACCAAGTTGCTCGATGGAGTGATTTAGACGCCGTGAACTGAGGTGGGCCGGCCCCGACGCGGGGCCGGCCCACTTGTTTCTTGGCGCCAGGCTTGCTTTCGGTGTCCTAACCCCGGCTCATCGGCAACCGGCGATAGAGCAGCCAGGTCATTCCCCACAGCGCGGCGGCCGCGGCGAGTGCCAACATCGGCGCCCCGCTGGGGCCGACCCGAAGGCCGGCCCCTAATCTGTTGGCTTTAGCGGTCCGAGAGGATCGCGATGAGGCGGAGAACCTCGATGTAGATCCACAGGATCGTCATGACGATCGCGATGCCCACCGTCCACGAGAACTCGCGGGGCGCACCGTTGACGATCGCGGTGTTGATGTCCTCGAAGTCGCCGATCAGCATGTAAGCGGCGACGAGGATCATGCCGGCGCCCAGGATCACACCCAGCGGAATACCCGCAACCTCGTACCCGCGCACGCCCCACGCCTGATCCAGCACGCCCGTCCACATCAGTACCAGGTTGACCAGCGAGAAGATGAGGTAGCCGAGCGCCACCGTGATGACGATCTTTCGGCCCTTCGGGGTGGTGCGCACCGCGCCCGAGTAGTGCAATGCCAGCGTCACACCGACGATGATCGCGGTGGCCAGGATGGTCTGGATCGCGATGCCCGGCACGAAGATTTCGAAGGCGGCGGTCAGCGCGCCGAGCGCCACGCCCTCGAGCACCGCGTACGCGATCGCCAGGCCGGGCTTGACCATCTTCTGGAACGCTAAGATCAGGCCGACCACGAACGCGCCGATCACCGAAACCACCGCCACCGACATCCACATGGCCGGCGGGAGGAGCACGGCGGTCGCCACACCCGAAATAACGGCGATGCCGAGGAGCACGGCCACCTTGTTCAGCGCGTCGTTGTACGTCATGCGCTCGGTGGCAAACGCGCCGTTCCCGGCGACCTCGCCTTGCGCCTGGCCGTAGGCCGCCTGCTGGGCGTTCGGAGTGCCGTAGGCGTACTGGTCGCCGTAGGCGGTCTGGTCGAACTGGTTCGGCCGGACCTGCTGGGTCGAGAAGTAGGGATTACGTGTCGTAATCGGATTGCTCACGGGAGCCTCCTTTTATTAGGGCCGTCGCTACGGCCATCCACATCCCATACTAACCATGGCGTAACTAAGGGCAATACTCCCGCGCTCTTTTCTCCCCAAAGAGAAACGCCCCGGCCCGCTGCCGTCCATAGCGCGAGTCCGCGCTGTAGAACGCGCGCACGACGACGCCCGCCCCGCCGCGCGTCGTGAAAAACTGTGGATGATCCGTCCGCGGTATGACGAAATCGGGGATAGTGGACTCATACGCTAAAGGAGTCGGCACCGCAGGCGGGCCGCAGGGAGGACCAGATGATCACCGTCGAGAACCTGACGAAGGACTACGGCAAGACGCGCGCGGTTGACAACCTGTCGTTCTCCGTGCGCCCCGGCGCCGTGACCGGGTTCCTCGGGCCGAATGGCTCGGGTAAATCCACCACGATGCGCTGCATTGTCGGACTTGACCGCCCCACGTCGGGCCGGGCAATGATCGGGGGCACCGAGTATCGCAACCTCGCCTCCCCGCTCACCGCGGTCGGCGCGCTCTTGGACGGGAAGGCGTTTCACCCCGGACGAACGGCCAGGCAGCATCTGCGGGTCGTGGCGAAAACGCATGGATTCCCCCACGAGCGCGTCGACGAGGTCATTGGCTTCACCGGCCTCGAATCCGTGGCGGGCAAGAAAATCAAGGGTTTCTCGCTCGGCATGGGCCAGCGCCTCGGCATCGCAACAGCCCTGCTTGGCGACCCGCAGGTGCTTATCCTCGACGAACCGGTCAACGGTCTTGACCCCGACGGCGTGCGCTGGGTCCGCTCCACCATGCGGTCGCTTGCCGCGGAGGGCCGCAGCGTCCTCGTCTCCTCCCACCTTATGAGCGAAATGGCGCTCACGGCGGACGATCTGGTCATTATCGGCCGCGGCCGCCTCATCGACTCCGGCCCGATCTCCAAGTTCACCGAGTCGGATCGGGGCGCGCGCGTGCGGGTCTCCGGCCCGGACATGGCCACGATCCGCGGCCTGCTTACCCAGGCGGGGTGGCAGGTTTACGACGTCGCCCCGAGCCACTCCAGCCCCCGCGGCTCCTTCGAACTCCCCGGGCTCCGGCGCGAGCAGGTGGGCCACTACCTCTATCAGCACAACGTGGAGATCCACGAGCTGACCGAGATCCACTCCACCCTCGAAGACGTCTTCATGGAGCTGACCTCCGACCAGGTGCAGTTCAGCTCCGCGCGCGGTCCCTCCTCCGGTTTCGCGCCGATGTCCCCGACGCCGCCTGGCCCAGTTCCGCCGACGCCGCCCGCCCCGCCCGCGCACACCACCTGGGAGGCCTAAGATGACCATGTTTTTTGGCCGTTTCGCCGATTCCTACCGTCCCACGTTTGGGCGCTCCCTGCACTCGGAGCTGATGAAGCTCAACACTCGCTCGATTCAGGTGACCACCGCGATCGGCATCATCCTCTATGGGCTCATCATGTGGATGCTGGCCAGCTCCGAGTACGTGGAGGCCGATCCGCTGGTTGTAACGGCCGGCTGGCCGTCGATGACCATCTTTTTCATCGTCATTGGCACCGTTGCCGTCACCAGCGAGTACTCGCACAACACGATGCGGACCACCGTGCTTGCGGACCCGCGCCGGGGGCGCTCGTTCACGGCCAAGCTGACGGCGGTCACGATCGTCTCTCTCCTGCTGAGCGCCACCCTCATCGCCATCGGGTACACGCTCACCAGGATCCTCAAGGACGGGTTCAATCCGGGCGGGGAGGCCATCGCGGCCTACTCGATCTTCTGCATCATCATGGTCTCGATCGGCGTGCTCTCTACCGCGATGGGCTACCTCGTGCGCTCCACGGCCGGCGCGATCTCCATCATGATCGGCTTCATGTACCTCATTGACCTGGTCCAGATCATCCCGCAGGAGTTCTTCCGCAAGACCGTCTCCCAGCTGATCCCGAGCGCGCTCGGCTCGGTGGCCATCAGCGACCAGCCGCTTGGGGACCTCATCACGGGCCGCTGGGTGGCGCTCGCCATTTTTGTGGGATACGCGGTGGTCGGTGTCGTCGGCGCGCTCACCGCCTTCAAGAAACGGGACATCTAGACGCGGCAGTACCCCCAGTCGGATTCGAACCGACACTGAATCGATTTTAAGTCGACTGCCTCTGCCGTTGGGCTATGGGGGCCTGCAAGTAACACTACCTGTGCGATCGATGCCGCCAAAATAGGCGGAACGTTTTAGACTGGGGAGGTCAACGACACGAGGATTGGACTTATATGATCGCGCGTTACCACCAGGCCCTGAAAAACGAAACGACCGCCGGAGTCGTCCTCATTATCGGGGCGGTGCTCGCCCTGATCTGGGCGAATTTCCCGGTCCAGGGTGCGCGGAACGCGTACGATTCCCTCGCGAACACCTCCCTGTTTGAGTTGCACGGGCACGGGATGAGCCTCTCGCTCATCTCGGCCGACTTCCTGCTCGCCCTGTTCTTCTTCATCGTGGGCATGGAGCTCAAGCAGGAGTTTGTGGTCGGCTCGCTGCGCGACATCCGTAAGGCGCTGGTGCCGATCCTCGCCGCGGTGTTCGGCATGATCGGGCCGGTGCTCGTGTACGTGACCATCCAGCTGCTCTCCGCCGATCCGAACTGGAACGGCTGGGCCGTGCCGGTTGCCACCGACATCGCCTTCGCGCTCGGCGTGCTCGGCCTGTTTGGCAAGGGCCTGCCCATCGCGCTACGCACCTTCCTCATGACCCTCGCGGTGGTGGACGACCTGCTCGGCATCCTCATCATCGCGGTCTTCTTCTCCGACAACCTCAACTTCATTTACCTCGGGCTGTCGATCCTGGTGGTGGCCGCCTTCGGCACGCTCGCCCAGAAGCGCATCATCAAGTGGTACCTGCTGTGGCCGATCGGGCTGGTGGCCTGGTACTTCATGTTCTCCTCCGGCATCCACGCCACGATCGCCGGCGTGCTCATGGGCATGACCATCCCCGCCAAGAAGCTCGCCACAGAGAAGCTGCCGCTCACCGAGGAGCTCACCGAGAAGCTCGAGTTCTACTCCGCCGGCATCATCCTGCCCGTGTTCGCGTTCTTCGCGGCGGGCGTGAACGTGGTGGATTCCGGTGGCGTCATGGCGATGCTGACCGACCCGGCGGCCATGGGCATCTACCTCGGCCTGCCGCTGGGCAAGATGATCGGCATCACCGGCGGCGTGGCACTCATGGTGTACGTATTCAAACTCCAGCTGGGCAAGAACCTCTACATGGGCGACGTGAACGCGATGGCGTTCATCGCCGGCATCGGCTTCACCGTGTCGCTGCTGATCGCCACCCTGTCCTTCCCCGATCACGACCCGGCCGGCCCGCACGCCCGCGTGGCCGTGCTGCTCGGCACCCTCATCTCGCTCGTGGTCGGCGCGTTCTTCCTGCGCGGGCGTGCCAAGTGGCACCGCCACCACGCCCCGGTCTACGACTACGAGCACATGACCGAAAACCGCGCCACCCTGGAGCGCCACGAGGTGCTCGCCGACGACACGATCGAAGAGTCCTGGGGCGAGGTCCCCGGCGGCGAACCCGAGGTCGGGCCCGGCCACTACGACCGCTAGTCCGGCCAGTCCGGCCGCTGGGCCGGCTACGACCGCTCATCCAGCGGCCCGGGTGCTACGGTGCCCGGGCCGCTCGCGTTACAAGTGTGGAGGGTTGGGTTCGCGTGCGGCCCAGAGCGCCATCCCGTCAAGGATGTCGTGCTCGGAGGTCACCGCACTCGTCAGCGCCGTCGTGTTCTCCGTTTCGCGCTCGAGGCGGCGGATGATCTCCTGCCACACGAGCGATCCGGCGCCGATCACATCCACGCGCCCCGGGTGCATGAATCCGCGGGCCGCGCGCTCCTCGACGCTGGCGTGGATGAACCACTCGCACGCCTCGTCGATCTCCGCAAAGGGCAGGCGGGTGGCGTGGATGCGCTCGGGGTCGTAGACGTCGAGGTCGAGCGCCTTCGCCGTCACGGTCGTAATCGTGCCAGCCAGCCCGATGAGCGTGCGGGCCGCAGAGAAGTCGATGCCAGTGGCGTCCATTGCCGCGCGCACGTCGGCCCGCGCAGCCTCGATGCCCGCCTCCCCCGAATCCTTGAGGTGGCGCTCGTAAATCCGCACGCACCCCACGTCCATCGAGGCTGCGCCCAGCACGATGCCGTCGCTCCGGCCGAGCACGAACTCGGTGGACCCGCCGCCCAGGTCAACGGTGAGGAGCGGGTCATCGGCCGAGGCCAGCGCCGAGATCGCCCCCGTAAAGGACGCCCGCGCCTCCTCCTCGCCCGTCAGCACCTGGAGGTCAATGCCGAGACGCTCCCGGACGCCGTCGACGAACAACTGCCGGTTGGCAGCATCGCGCGTGGCGGACGTGGCCGCGAACCGGATCGACTCCACCCCGTGCTCGCGGCACTGTGCCGCGTAGTCATCCACGAACGTGAGCGTGCGGGCCAGGGCCTCCGGGTCAAAGCGCCCGGTCCGATCCACGCCCTGCCCCAGACGCGAGACCTCCATCCGGCGCACGACGTCGATCAGCTCGCCAGCCGCGGCATCGACGTCGGCGATCAACAGCCGGATCGAGTTCGTGCCGCAATCAATTCCGGCAACCCTCATTCCGCGCCCTCCTCAGCCGGATCCTGGCAGTGGCACACGGCGGTGTCCCAACCGACGAGGGCCAGGGCGTCGTCGCCAGCAGGGCACACCCCGGGGCCCACCGCGAGCGCGTAGCCCGCCAGCGCGTGCAGGCACTTGACGCGGTCCGGCATGCCGCCAGCCGAACGGTCCGCCAGGTGTTCCACGTCCTCCAGCAGGTTGCGCCGCTCAATGTAGGAGACGTGGGCGCGCTCGTGGGCGGCGCGGTAATCGGGGTCGTTCGCGAGGCGCTCGTTGAACGCCTCCATCTGCCCCGACGACTCGGCGCGCGAAATACGCTTCACCAACGCCGGCAGCGAGAGGTAGAAGAGCGTGGGGAACGGGGTCCCGTCGGGCAGGCGCGGATACGTGATCGTCACCGCGGGATTACCGCATGCGCACCGCGCCCCGATCCCCACCAGCCCACGCGGGTGCCGGCCGAGCTGCTCGGTCAACACCTCGACGTCGGTATCACGGATCGGGCTCGCATTCGCGGCAATCTGGCGCAGAATCTCAGGGGTAACCTGGGGCGTTTCATTCATAGCCCTAAGCCTACCTGCTAGCCTTCGCCCTCCTCATCGGCGGGCGGGGTCGTGGATGTCTCATCCTCGACCGGAGCCGTGTCGGTGGGGGTGGTGTCCTGCTCCGGCGTCGTTCCAATGAGCGGAATGTTCGACGGGTTGACCACCTCGCCCGCCGCGCCCGCGATCTGGATCGAATCCCACATCGTCTGGTAGAACGGCGTGGCCTGCCGGCGCCGATCGTTGACTTCCTTCGTCCGCTCCGCCCGGATCTCCTCCGGGGTGCCCTTCTCCGGGTCCGAGACGAGGTAGAGAGTCTCCCCTGGCATCACGTAGCCGAGCCGCTCGCGGGCCTGGGAGCGCACGAAGTCGTCATCCTGCCACCGCGCCAGCTCCTGCTCGAGCACCTCTACGCGGGCCGTGGTCTCCTGCAGCTGGCTCAGCAGCTCGCGCTTCTCCTGCTGCTGATTCAGGTACTGGTTGAGCGGACTCGCCACAATAATGATCCCCACCAGCGCGAACAGTGCCACCGCGAGCATGCGTACCGAAAACTGGCGGGTGCGTTCCCCCGACGAAAACCGCACGTTGAACTTCTTCGCGAAACGATCCTGGGATCCGCGGGAGCCGCCGGGGCGGTTGCTGCCGGACCGGGAGCTGGTTCGCGTGTTCGTGGTTCGGGTGCCGGTTCGCGTGCTGTTGGCGCGAGTACCGTCGGCCCGAGTCGAAGTGCCTGCCTCGTTCTTCCCCGCCCGCCGGGCACCCTTTCCCGACGACGTCGGCTTGCGCGTCTCCGGCCCCGACGACGCACTCTGGCGGCGCTGAGGGTCCTGGTTTCGCAGGTCCTCGCTATGGCGGCGGCGAGCCGCAGATGCCGCGGAATTCCGGGTAGGCCGGCGGCCGCCCTGGCCCCGGGCGGACGATGGTGGACGCCGCGAACTCATGGCTCCCAGTCTAAGGCCCGTCCGTCGTCAACCGGGAAAGGCCGATGGGCGCGCCACAGTCAGGCGCGTCTCAGCACGCCGGCGCAACAAAAGGGGTCCGGGGTCGGTTTCCCAACCCCGGACCCCTTTTTCAGGCTATGAACTTAAGCCTTGAAGCGCGGGAACGCGGAACGGCCGGCGTAGACGGCCGCGTCGTCGAGCTCCTCCTCGATGCGCAGGAGCTGGTTGTACTTGTTGACGCGCTCGCCACGAGCCGGAGCACCGGTCTTGATCTGGCCGGAGTTGGTGGCAACGGCGAGGTCGGCAATCGTGGTGTCCTCGGTCTCACCGGAGCGGTGCGAGGTCATCGACTTGTAGCCGGCGCGGTGGGCCATCTCCACGGCCTCGAGGGTCTCGGTGAGGGTACCAATCTGGTTCACCTTCACGAGCAGGGCGTTCGCCACATCCATCTCGATGCCCTTGGCGAGGCGCTCCGGGTTGGTGACGAAGAGGTCATCGCCGACGAGCTGGACGCGGTCACCGATACGCTCGGTGAGGGCCTTCCAATCCTCCCACTCGTCCTCCGAGAGCGGATCCTCAATGGAGACGATCGGGTAGTCGGTGATGAGCTTCTCGTAGTAGTCCACCATGTAAGCGGTATCCTTCTCGCCACCCTCGAACATGTACTTGCCATCCTTGAAGAACTCGGTGGAGGCAACGTCAAGTGCGAGAGCGACGTCGGCGCCCGGCTTGTAGCCAGCGCGCTCGATGGCCTCAACGATCAGATCGAGGGCCGCAGCGTTGGTCTCAAGGTTCGGGGCGAAGCCGCCCTCGTCACCCAGGCCGGTGGACAGGCCGCGCTCCTTGAGCACCGCCTTCAGCTCGTGGTAGACCTCGGCGCCCATGCGCAGGGCTTCCTTGAAGGTCGGAGCACCGATCGGGGCGATCATGAACTCCTGGATGTCAACGTTGGAATCGGCGTGCGAGCCACCGTTGAGGATGTTCATCATCGGGACGGGCAGAACGTGGGCGTTCGGGCCACCAAGGTAGGAGAAGAGCGAGAGGCCAGCGGACTCAGCGGAAGCCTTCGCCACAGCGAGCGAAACGCCGAGGATGCCGTTGGCACCCAGCTTGCCCTTGTTCGGGGTGCCATCGAGGTCACGCAGGATCTGGTCAATGTAGCGCTGCTCGGAGGCGTCGAGGCCGATGAGCTCCTCTTCCATCTCCTCGATCACGTTGGCAACAGCCTTCAAGGTGCCCTTGCCGCCGTAGCGGGCCTTGTCGCCATCACGAAGCTCAACCGCCTCGAAGGCGCCGGTCGATGCGCCGGACGGAACGCCAGCGCGGCCGTAGTGGCCGTCATCCAGCAGGACCTCAACCTCAACGGTGGGGTTGCCGCGCGAATCAAGAATCTCACGAGCGTGAACGGCTTCAATGTTTGCCACAAGAACTCCTTCTATAGGGTTACTTTCGGTACCGCAGCGGGACTGCACTACCTCCACCCACTATTGTCCTACGAATCACCGACAAAAGACACCGCCCCGCCCAGATCTCCCAACTTTTCATCTCCTGGGGCAATCCCTTGCTGTGACGCGACGCACGCGCGGGCGTCTTTCGTCCCGACTCCGCGCGGACTCGCCCCGCCCCGAGATCACCCACGCTCTCCCGGCACCCTTCTCACACCCGCTCCCGCCTACGGACCCGCCACCACTCAGGCCCTTGTCCCAGATCAGGCAAGTAGGACATACTATAGCTACAAACAATAGGACCGAGGTGGTGCACGATGCTGATCGATAGCGACGCTCTAGTCTCCATGCGCGACGCGAACCAGAACTTTTCCAAGGTCGCCAGACTGACCGACATCAAGGGGCAAGTGGTGATCCTCAAGAACAACAAACCCCATTTCATCTTGATGAAGTTCGACGACGCCGAGGCCTACCAGGCAGACCAGGCTCAACCTGAGGTTGCCGAGGATGTCCCGGATGAGCTCGTCATGCACATGGCAAAGCAGTTTGCCGACCGGTACAACCGTGCTCTGACAGAACTCTGGAGGGCATCACCCTGACGGCAACAAATGACGAGCTCATCGAGTTCGGCCTGACGGTCGCGAAGTGAGCCGACCTCCAATACATCACCCGGTGGTTGCTCGACCACACCATTGAGGAAGAGCACCCTACAAGCTGACAGCCAGACAAGAACCCTCGCAGGGTTTCCGGTGGCGGCGCCTGACAACCCGGCCCCATGCAGCCAGGCCCCGCACCCCACGCCAGCCGGCCCCACTGCCGCCCCGCGCCCGGCCTAACTGCCGATGCTCGCCAGCATCACCGAGTCGACCACCTGCTCCACGAATTGCACCACGGCGTCGCCCTCGATGACCTTTGCCGCGCCAAGCCGCCGCTCGTTCTCCACGGGCAGGGGCACAAGTAGCGTCCGGATGGCGGGCTTGGCGATCGCCTTCGGGTAGAGACGGCGCAGCCGCGCGTGGCGCGAATCGGGTAGCACCACGGGCGCGAAGCGCACGTTATTGCCCTGCATGACGATCTCCTCGATCCCCACGGACCGCACCTTCTCCCTCAGCTGGGCCAGCGTGAAGAGCCGCTCCACCTCCACGGGCACGGAGCCGTACCGGTCCACGAGTTCCTGGTGGATGTCGGCCCGTTGCGCCTCGGTCGTCGACGCGGCGATCTTCGTGTAGATCTCCAGCCGCAGCCGCTCGGACGTCACCCACGATTCGGGCACGTAGGCGTCCACCGGCAACTCGATGCGGGTTTCGGCGGCCTTCTCTGCCTCGGTGCGGGTGTCGCGCCCGGTCATCCCCGCCACGGCCTCGGAAACCATGCGGATGTACAGGTCAAAGCCAACCCCGGCGATGTGTCCGGACTGCTCCCCGCCCAGCAGGTTGCCGGCGCCGCGGATCTCCAGGTCCTTGAGCGCCACCTGGAAGCCGGCGCCGAGCTCGGTGTGAGCGGCGATGGTGCGCAGCCGCTCGATCGCGGTCTCGGTCATGGACCCGTCTCGCGGGTAGAGGAAGTAGGCGTATGCGCGCTCGCGCCCGCGCCCCACACGCCCGCGCAACTGGTGGAGCTGCGAAAGCCCGAGCTTGTGGGCATTTTCCACGATCAGCGTGTTGGCGTTCGAGATGTCGAGCCCGGTTTCCACGATCGTGGTACACACGAGCACGTCGATGTCCTTGTCCCAAAACTCTTGGATCACGGCCTCGAGTTGGTTCTCGCTCATTTTTCCGTGCGCGACGCCGATCCGCGCGTCGGGCACCAGTTCGGACAGGTGGGTCGCCACCCGGTTGATGGATTCGGTACGGTTGTGGACGTAGAAGACCTGCCCGTCGCGCAGGAGCTCGCGTTTGATGGCCGCCGCGATCTGCTGGTCCTCGTGCGCGCCCACATACGTGAGAATGGGGTGGCGCTCCTCGGGCGGGGTGGCAAGCGTGGACATCTGCCTCAGCCCCGTCACCGCCATTTCGAGCGTACGCGGGATCGGGGTGGCCGACATCGACAGCACGTCCACCGTGGGGTACATCTGCTTGAGGGTCTCCTTGTGCTCGACACCGAAGCGCTGCTCCTCGTCGATGATCACGAGCCCCAGGTCTTTGAACCGCACGTCGCCGGTGATGAGGCGGTGGGTTCCGATCACGACGTCGATCTCCCCGCGTCGCACCCCGTCCTTGACGTCCTCCGACTCCTTGTCCGTCTGGAAACGTGACAGGCCCGCCACTTTGACGGGAAATCCGGCGTAGCGCTCCTGGAAGGTCTCGAGGTGCTGCTGCACAAGCAGGGTGGTGGGCGCGAGGACCGCCACCTGCTTACCGTCCTGCACGGCCTTGAACGCGGCCCGGACGGCGATCTCGGTCTTGCCGTAGCCGACGTCGCCGGAGATGAGGCGGTCCATCGGCTCGGGTGCCTCCATGTCGCGCTTGACCTCTTCGATGGTGGAGAGCTGGTCCGGCGTCTCCACAAATTCGAAGGCGTCCTCCAGCTCGTGTTGCCACGGGGTGTCGGGGGCGAAGGCGTGGCCTTTGGTGGCCCGTCGCTGGGCGTAGAGCCGCACGAGCTCCTTCGCGATCTGCTTGACCGCGGCCCGCGCCTTTGACTTCGTCTTTTCCCAGTCAGCCCCGCCCATCTTGTTGAGGGTGGGCGCGTCGCCGCCGGCGTACTTCGAGATCTGGTCGAGCTGGTCGGTAGGCACCCACAGCTGGTCGCGTGCCTGCCCGCGCTTGGACGGAGCGTATTCAAGCACCACGTATTCGCGCTGTGTCCCGTTCGGCCCGCCCAGTTTGCGCTTGGCGAGCTGGACGAATTGCGCGACGCCGTGGCGCGCGTGCACCACGTAGTCGCCCGGCTTGAGCTGCAGAGGGTCGACAGCGTTCTTGCGCCGCTTCGGCATCTGCCGCTGTTGGGCCGACCTCGAGCGCTTGCGCCCGATGAGCTCACTCGCACCCAGCAGGGCGAACTTTTCGGCGTCGGCGATGAACCCGGACTGGACGGGCGCGGTAACGATCTCGACGACCCCGGGCCGCACCTCGCCCAGGTCCTCGGAGAAGCGGGCGGGCACGTCGGCGTCGGAAAGCTGTTCGACCAGGCGGCGCCCCAAACCCGCGCCCTCGACCGCCACAACGATCCGCCACTGCTGGCGGGCCTTGTGGCCGAGCTCGCGAAGGGCGGCGTCGACGTCGCCGGCGAAGTTGCGTGGCTCGCGCAGGGGCAGCTGAACGGTGTCCTCACCTGCGAACCCGCCGAGCCTCCACCAGCCCAGGCCGAGCTCGCGCGCATGGGCGCGCACGTCCGGGATCTCAAGGAAGGATGCCTTCGATACCGAGATCGGGATCTCGCCGCCGGCCGCCGCCGAGGACCACGCCGCCGCCAGGAACTCCTCCGTGGTCTCCTGAAGGGACTGCGCGCGGGCCTCGATCCGCTCCGGCTCAATCATGATGATCCGCGCGGTGGCGGGCAGCTCGTCGACGAACGGGTGCATCTGCTCCACCAGCACCGGCTGTAGCGACTCCATGCCCTCCACCGCGATCCCGTTCGCGATCCTGTCGAGCATGTCCACCGCGCCCGGCAGCTCCGTGAGGGCCTGGGCGGCACGCGAGCGAACGTCGTCGTTGAGCAGCAATTCCCGGCACGGCGGGGCGTACAGGTGCCCGACGTCGTCCAGTGAACGCTGGTCGGCTACGGCGAAGGAGCGGATCTCTTCCACCTCATCGCCGAAGAATTCGACTCGCAACGGGGAGTCGGAGGTGGGCGGAAAGACGTCGATGATCCCGCCGCGCACGGCGAACTGCCCGCGCGCCTCGATCATGTCCACCCGCTCGTAGGCGGCAGCGACCAGGCGTTCTTGCAGGTCATCGAAGTCGACGACGTCGCCCACGGCCAGCCGCACCGGCGCCAGTTCGCCCAGCCCAGCCGCGATCGGCTGGAGGAAGGCACGGATCGGCACGAGTAGCACGCGCAGCTCGGGGAAGTCTTCGGGGTGAGCAAGGCGGCGCAGGGTGGTCAGGCGCTCGGCCACCGTGTCCGAGCGGGGCGAAAGGCGCTCGTGCGGGAGGGTTTCCCACGCGGGGAAAATCGCCATCTTCTCGGCCGGGACGTAGGCGCGCAGGGCGTCGCGCAGGTCCTCGGCTTCGCGTCCCGACGCCGTCACCGCCACCTGTAGCCGACCGTCCCCCGAGGCCAGGAGCTCAGCGATCGCTGGGGCGAAGGCGCCACGCGGCATACCGAAGTCGGCGAAGCGGGAGTTCGCGCGCGAGGACAGCGTGTCCTGGTCGGCGAGGATTGAAAGAACGGGGCGCAGATCCATGAGGTCCTTAAAGCTACCGGGTTACTTGGTGTGAAGGCGCATGGTGGCCTTGTCCAGGCCAAGGAGGAGGACGTCTTCGACAGCGTCGGCCGCGAGCGCAATGAGCAGGTCGACCTCCTTGTCCTCCTTCGAGGAGAAGGGGGAGAGCACGAAGTCGGCCGGATCCTGGCGGCCCGGCGGGCGGCCCACGCCGAAACGGAGGCGGATGTAGTCCTGCGTGCCGAGCGACTGCGTGATCGACTTGAGGCCATTGTGGCCGCCAGACCCACCGCCGCGCTTGAGTTTGAGCTGGCCGAAGGGCAGGTCAAGCTCGTCGTGAACAACGATCAGGTCCTCCGGGGCCACCTTGTAGTACTTGAGCAGCGAGCTGACCGGCCCGCCCGAGGTGTTCATGTAGCCGTTAGACACGCCGAGCACCACCGGCTCCCCCGGCTGACCAGGGCCGATGCCGATCCGTACCGACGCCGCCCGCGTGTTCGACTGCTTGTGCATCGACAGCGACGAACCCGCCCTGCGAGCCAGCTCGTGGATCACGTGCTGGCCGATGTTGTGGCGCGTGGCTTCATACTTGGGCCCCGGGTTGCCTAGGCCAATGACTGCAAACATTTTCCCTCCACCGAAACTTTACCAACGATGCCCGCCCCCGATCTATCGGACGGCCGGCGCACTGCCAGAAAGCCGCTTGTGCACTGCCAGAAAGCAGCCAGAAAATGGGGCAGGGCTCGCCCCACGGGCGAGCCCTGCGCAAGATTGGCTGATGTGCGCCTTGCTTACTCGGCGTCCTCGGCCGGAGCCTCCTCAGCCGGAGCCTCGGCGGCGTCGCCTTCCTCGGCCTCGGGCAGCGCCTCAACCTGCGGAACGGCCACAACCACCACGACCTCGTCCTCCGGCAGGTCGGTGGTGACGTCGGTCGGGAACTTCACGTCGGCGATGGTGATGTTGGTGCCATCTTCCACGCCCTCGACGTCAATGACAATCGCCTCGGGGATCTCCTGGACCGGGACCTCGACCGGCAGGACCATAAGCTCGATGGTTGCGATCGCGTCGCCCATGGGCTCGCCCTCAACGACGACCGGAACTTCAACGGCCACCTTCTCGCCGGCCTTCACGCGCAGCAGATCGAGGTGCTCGATGTTGCGGGTGAGCGGGTTGCGCTGCACGTCCTTGACCATGACCAGTTGCTCGACGTCGTCTGACTTGAGGGTGAGCAGCGCGTTGGGGTTGCCGCGGACCATGAGGAACGCGTCGTGGTAGTCGACAACGTAGTGCTTGGGCTCAGCGCCGTGGCCGTAGACGACGACGGGCAGGCCGCCCTCCCGGCGGATGCGGCGCGACGCGCCCTTACCGAACTCAGTACGCTCGGCGATCTGAAGAATCTGCTTTTCCATGTCTATCTCCTGTTCTACTAGGCTCACGCGCTGTGAGCGGATGGCCCCGATACGGAGGCTACGCCAGGCATAGACACCGCGTCGATAACGGAAGCACGCGCTTCCCTCGCCGAGGCAACCCCATTATCCTACCGTCCGCCTTGCCGATTCCGGAAACAGGTGGGGGAATTTCACAGCGCACGACGCCGCCCGCGGGCCCGCGCCCAACACCAGACTTGCGCCGAGCACCCGCCCGCGTCCCACGCTAGGCGTGAGCGCCGTCAAACAGACTGGTGACCGAACCGTCGTTGAAGACCTCCTGGATGGCGCGGGCCAGGACCGGCGCGATCGGCAGGATGGTCAGCTGTGGGAAGCGCTTCTCCACGGGGATGGGTAGCGTGTCGGTGAGGATCACCTCGCGCACGCCGCAGTCCGCCAGGCGCTGGGCGGCCGGGTCGGAGAGCACGCCGTGGGTGGCGGCGATGATGACGTCCTTAGCGCCGGCCTCGAGTACCACGCGCACGGCCCCCGCGATGGTGCCGGCGGTGTCAATGAGGTCGTCCACGATGACGGCGGTGCGGCCCACCACGTCACCCACCACGCGGTTCGCGGTGGCCTGGTTGGGGCGGGTGATGTCGCGGGTCTTGTGCACGAAGGCGAGCGGGACGCCGCCGAGGCGCTCGCCCCACTGCTCGGCAACCTTGATGCGCCCGGCGTCAGGAGAGACGATGACGGACTCGTGCGGCTCGATGCGGGTGCGCACGTAGTTCACCAGCGTGGGCATGGCCCACAGGTGGTCCACCGGCCCGTCGAAGAAGCCCTGGGACTGGGCGGCGTGTAGGTCCACCGACATGATGCGGTCCGCGCCGGCCGTCTTGAACAGGTCCGCCATGAGACGGGCCGAGATCGGCTCGCGGCCCTTGTGCTTCTTGTCCTGGCGGGCGTAGGGGTAAGAGGGCACGACCACCGTGATGCGCTTGGCCGAGGCTCGCTTTGCGGCGTCGACCATAATGAGGGTCTCCATGATCCACTTGTTGACCGGGACCGTGATGGACTGGAGGACGAACACGTCCGAGCCGCGCAGCGATTCGTCGAATCGCACGTAGATTTCGGAGTTTGCGAAATCGTAGGCGGTGACGGGCAGGAGGTCGATTCCGAGTTCGTCAGCCACCGCCTTCGCCAGCTCGGGGTGAGCGCGCCCGCTCGCCAGAACCAGATGCTTCGCGCCGCTGGCGTGAATTCCCGTCATTCCACTTCCCTTTTCTTCGGCCGCGTCCGCGGTGCCTGAGTGATACTTCCCACCCTACCCCGCGTCAGTGAGGCCCGGTGGGCCCTTCTTACTTGTTGGTGTTACGCGTGCTGAATGGCGAGACTACCTCGCCGGGTGCGATCTTTGTGCCGACGACGACCGCGTGGGCCACAACCGCCCTCTCCCCCACGTCCACCGAGTCAAGTTCGGTGTTCGGACCGACGACGGCGAATGCGGCCACTCGCGTGGTCCCGCGCAGGACGGCGCCGGGCTGGACGATCGAGTCGGGTTCGAGGCGGACATCGACGTCGACGTGGGTGGTGGCCGGGTCGACGATGTGGACGCCGGTGCGCATCCAGGCTTCCTGAATGCGGCGGTTCTTCTCCGCGCGCAGGGAGGCGAGCTGGACCAGGTCGTTGACGCCCTCGGCCTGGACGGAATCCTCCAGGACGAAGGAACCGACGCCCGCGCCGAGCTCGTGAGCCCGGGCGACGACGTCGGTCAGGTACATCTCCCCCTGGGAGTTGTTCGTGTCGAGCGTGTCGAGGGATTCGCGCAGGAAGGCGATGTCGAAGACGTAGGTGGAGGTGCCGATCTCGCGAATCTTGAGCTGTTCGGGCGTGGCGTCCTTATGCTCGACGATCCCGATCACTCCCCCAGCTTCATCGCGCATGATGCGGCCGTAGCCGGTGGCGTCCTCGACCACCGTGGAAAGCACGGTGACGGCGTTGGAGCCTGCGCGGTGAACACGGGCGAGCTCGGCGAGCGTGTCCGCGGTGAACATCGGCGAGTCGCCCGCCATGATGAGCACCGAACCCTCGAGGTTGGCCGGCAGGCCCTGGAGTCCACACCACGCGGCGCGTCCGGTGCCCTTGATGTCGTCCTGATCGACAATCGTGGCGCCCGGGTTGATCTGGGAGATGTGGGCGGCAACCTGCTCGCGCTCGTGGCGCACCACGAAAACGATGTGCTGGGCACCAGCCCCGACGACGGCGTCGTTGGCATGCCCCACCAAAGAGCGGCCGTTCATCGGTAGAAGCACCTTGGGGATCGAGGACTTGATGCGGGTGCCCTTGCCAGCTGCAAGGACGATCGCTGCGGTGAGTTCGGCCATGATTCCTCCTGGGGTCAGCGCTCCGCCACTAGGATTCGAACCTAGACAAAGGGTTCCAAAGACCCGTGTGCTGCCATTACACCATGGCGGAATTCCCTACCATTGTGCCAGTTTCCGCCCCGTGTTTTCCAATCAAGCCGGGGTGGTCTTAGCAATGTCGGTGGCATTTGAGATAATGGGAACATGACAACTGAGCCCACCGCAGATCCTCGGCCAAAGCGTTCACGGATGTCGCGTATTCAACGGCGCGAACAGCTGATCGGCATCGGCCGCCACCTGTTTGCCGCCCACGGCTTTGACGCCGTGTCAGTGGAGGAGATTGCCACCGCGGCCGGCGTATCCAAGCCGGTCATCTACGAGCACTTCGGCGGCAAGGAAGGCCTGTACCAAGTGATCGTGGACCGGGAGACCACGGCACTGTACGAGCTGCTACAAGAAAAGGTCCGCCCGGCACTCGCCCCGCGCGAGGCGCTCGAAGGCTCGATCCTGGCGATGCTCGACTACATCGAGGTCAACCCGGATGGCTTCGGGCTGCTGGTCCACCAGTCGCCGCAGGCGATTGCGGGCGCGCAGTTCTCCACGATCATGTCCGACATGGGCGAATACCTCACGGAGCTGCTGGCCGCCTACTTCGACCACCTGGGCTTCGACGTGGAAACGGCGCCGCTGTACGCCCAGATGCTGGCTGGCGCGGTGGGCACGATGGGCCAGATCTGGGCCAATGACAAGGCGCCGGAGAAGGAGGTCCTCGCCGCCCACCTGGTCAACCTCATGTGGAACGGGCTGCGCGGGCTGGAGCACGAACCGACCCTAGAGCTTTCGGGGCGCGAGTAAGTAGCGCGATCAGAGCCGCGTTCCCGCCGCCCGCACCCCGCCGCGCTACCCTTGACCTATAGGCTCGCACGAACCCTAAGGAGGATCATGAGTCTTGACATTCACCAACTCTACAAGCGCTTTGGGAAGACCCAGGCGCTTGACGGGATGAACTTCACCGTTCATCCAGGCGAGCTTTATGGTTTCGTCGGCTCCAACGGCGCCGGCAAGACCACCACGATGCGCATCGCCCTGGGCGTGCTCAGCACCGATTCGGGCGAGGTCTCGCGCGATGGCAAGCCGCTCACCTTCGAGGACCGCCAGCGCTTTGGGTACATGCCCGAGGAGCGCGGCCTGTACCCGAAGATGAAGGTGGGCGAGCAACTGATCTACTTCGCGCGCCTGCACGGCCTGTCAGAATCCGAGGCGAGGACGGCGATGGAGTACTGGACGGAGCGGCTCGGCGTTCACATGCGCCGCGGCGATGAGGTCCAGGCCCTGTCGCTCGGCAACCAGCAGCGCGTGCAGCTCGCGGCGGCCCTCGTTCACAACCCTGAGGTGCTGGTGCTCGACGAGCCCTTCTCCGGCCTCGACCCGCTCGCCGTGGCCGACATGAGCACCGTGTTGCGCGAAAAGGCGGAGGCCGGAGCCACGGTGGTCTTCTCCTCCCACCAGCTCGATCTGGTGGAGCGCCTGTGCGACCGCGTGGGCATCGCCTCGCTCGGCAAGATCGCCGCCGAGGGCACGATCGACGAGTTGCGCTCTTCCGGCTCCGACACGCTCCTTGAGCTCGAGGTTCCCGACGCCACCGCCACGGCTGGCGCCATTCGCGGGCTTGGTCTTACTCCCGAGGTGGAGCGGAACCACGTGCGCGTGCGGCTGACGGGAGCGGTCACCGACCAGCAGGTGCTGCAGGCGGCGATGGGCGCCGGCGCGGTCCACGGGTTTACGCACGTGCGACCCACGCTCACCGACCTGTTTGGCAACATCGTCCAGGTGCCCGAACCGCAGCCCGAAGAGACGAAACCGAAGAAGGGCCTCCTTGGCCTGTTTGGAGGTAAGAAGTAATGCTCGTTCACATCATGAAGCGCGAATTCACCACGATGGCACGCTCGAAGGCCATGGTTATCTCGATCGCGGTCATGGCGGCTCTCATCCTTCTTGGTAGCTTTGCCGCCCGCTACTTTTTGAACGACGACTCCGGCTCCGATCCGGCCGACCCCGACACGGTGACCATCGCCGTGGAGGAGCAAATGAGCGACTACGCGCCCTACCTGGAGAAGGTAGGGGCGGGCTCGATCGCGACCGAGCCGATCGACTCGGGTGGCGCCAAGTCCTACCTCGAAGCCCGGCACGAGGCGGACGAACCCAACGCGGCCGTGCTCACGGGCACACCGGGCGATCCCAGCCTGATGGTGCCCGGCAACGCGGCTGAGGGCGTGGATCCGGTGGTCACGAACGTGACGAACCTGGCCGCCACCGCCTACCTGGTCGAATCGAAGGGCGTAACGCTGACCGACGCCGACTACGGCGAGCTGGCCGCCTCCGTGGCCGTGATGCCCACGTTCGTCTCCTTCGACTCGGGCTTCCTCATGGCGACCGACCCGGTCGGCTACTTCACCTCGCTCGCGGGCATCTTGATCCTGTTCATGATGATCATGATGGGCATGACCACGATCGCCAACGGCGTGGTGCAGGAAAAGTCCTCGCGCGTGGTGGAGATCCTGCTGACCTCGGTACGCCCGCGCACGCTCCTGCTCGGCAAGATCCTCGGCATTGGCGCGTTCTTGCTCGTACAATTCGCTATCCTTGGCGCGTCGATCTACATCGGCCTCCAGATTGCCGGCGTCAACTTCTCGATCAACATCGGCAGTTACCTGGGCTGGATGCTCGTGTGGCTGATCCTAGGCTTCTTCTTCTACGCGATGCTCATGGGCGCCTTCGCCTCACTGGCCTCGCGCCAGGAGGACCTGGGCGCGGTCACCACGCCGCTGACGCTCGGCATGCTCATCCCGTTCTACCTCGCCCTGTTCATGGTGCCCTCCGCGCCGGATTCGGTGTGGACGAAGGTAATGTCCATGATTCCCGGCATCAGCCCGTTCATGATCCCGGTGCGCCAGGCCTACGGCGCGGTGCCGGTGGGTGAGATGGTGCTCGCGGCCGGGTTGGGCCTGGTGGCGATCCCGCTGGTGGCGATGGTGGCCGGCAAGATCTACTCCAACTCGATCCTGCACACGGGCAAGCGACTCTCCCTGGCCCAGGGCTTCCGCGGCCAGTAAGGCGGCGGCCCTGCCCCGCCGTGGCGGAAGCCCCGGATTTCCGCAGATGCTATACAAAACCGCAAGATGCTGCACTAATTTACGGTAATTTAGTGCAGCATCTTGCGGTTTAGTGCAGCAGATGCACGCCGTGGCCCGGCGGCAGGCCGCGCGGGGCCGCGCCTACTTGCCGGCCGGCTCCGCGGGCTTGATCTTCAGGTCTACGAGGGTGAGCAGCATGTCGCGCAGGTAGCCGGCTGCCCGCTCGTTTTGTTCGTCGGCGAACTGGGCCAGGATATCGTGCTCGATCTCAAGCAGGTCGGCCATCGCCTCGTCGACAGCCGTGAGTCCCTTCTTCGTGGCGGCCACCTTGACCACGCGCCCGTCGTCGGGAGCTGACTTGCGCTTGACCAGCCCGCGGGCTTGCATGCGGTCGATCCGGTTGGTGATCGTGCCGGAGGAGACGAACGTGTCTTTCATGAGCTGACCGGCCGTGAGTACGTGGGCGGGGTCGCGGCGCAGGGCGGCGAGCATCTCAAACTCCCAGGTCTCGAGCCCGTGGCGCGCGTAGACCGCTTTGCGCACCTTCGTAAAGTGCCGGTTCACCCGCAAGAGCCGGGAAAAAATCTCCAGGGGCTCGACATCAAAGTCGGGGCGTTGGGCGCGCCAGGCCGCTACAACGCGGTCCACCTCATCGTGCTTGTCCATGCCGAGAGTTTACTTCACATCGAGATAAACGTGAAGTCACCCGTAGTATTCGGCGCGCTCCCCCGCCTCGAGCCACTCCAACTCCAGGCCCTCGAGCTCGTCCTTCAGCGCCACGATTTCCTTGCCGAGGGCGGCCAGGCGCTCGTAGTCGCCCGTCTCCCCCACGGTCGCCGCGACCTCGCCCTGCGCCACACCCAGCTTCTCGATCTTGTCCCGCACGCGCCCCATCTTCCGCTCGGCGCGCTCCATGTCCTTGCGCGCCTCGCGCTCCTTGGCCGCGTTCTTTAGCGGAGCTGCGCCCGCCGGTGCCATGTCCGACGACGCCGTCGCCCCACCCGCGCCCAAGCCACTAGCCGCGCCCGCCTCGGCCGCCTCGGAGAGCTGGAGGTACTGATCCACGCCACCGGGCAGGTCGCGCACCTGCCCACCCATCACGGCGACCTGGTGGTCGGTGGTCCGTTCGAGCAGATAGCGGTCGTGCGAGACAACCACCAGGGTGCCTGGCCACGTGTCGAGCAGGTCCTCAATTGCGGCAAGGGTGTCGGTGTCCAGGTCGTTGGTGGGTTCGTCGAGCAGGAGCACGTTGGGCTCGCGCATGAGCAGGCGGAGGAACTGCAGGCGGCGTCGTTCACCACCCGACAGGTCGGCCACGGGAGTCCACGCACGCTCGCGGGTGAAGCCGAGCCGCTCCACCAGCTGCGAGGCGGAGACCTCCTTGCCGCCCACCATCATGTGGGTGGCCACGTCCGCCACGGACTCGACCACCCGGCGGTGAGCGACCTCGTCGAGCTCTTTCGTGTCCTGGCTGAGCACCGCCAGCTCCACCGTCTTGCCGCGCTTGACCGCGCCCTCGGTCGGCTCGAGCGCGCCCGCGATCAGTCCGAGCAGAGAGGACTTTCCGGCGCCGTTGCGTCCGAGGATCCCCACGCGCTCGCCGGGCGCGAGCCGCAGCGTGACGTCCCGCAAGACGGGCTCAACCCGCCCGGGCCAGGCGAAGGTCACGTCCTCAAGGTCCACCACCTTCTTGCCCAGGCGCGTGGTGGCCATCTTGGTCAGCTCCACGGTGTCACGCGGCGGCGGCTCGTTCGCGATGAGCTCGTTGGCCGCCTCGATGCGGAACTTGGGCTTGGACGTGCGAGCGGGCGCGCCCCGGCGCAGCCAAGCCAGCTCCTTGCGCAGCAGGTTCGCCCGCTTTTCGGCCGCCTGGGCCGCAAGACGCTGCCGCTCGGCACGCTGGAGGATGTAGGCGCCATACCCGCCCTCATAGGTTTCCACGTGTCCGGGCACGGGCGCGCGCCCGCCGGCGCCGTCGTTGCCGGGCACCACCTCCCACAGCCGCGTGCAGACGGCGTCAAGGAACCAGCGGTCATGCGTGACGACGACTAGCGCACCCTCCCCGCGCGCGAAACGCTCGTTCAGGTAGGCGGCCAGGTAGGTCACGCCCTCGATGTCCAGGTGGTTGGTGGGCTCGTCGAGCACGACGACGTCGGCATCCCGCACCAGCGTCGCCGCCAGGGCCACGCGCCGGCGCTGCCCGCCGGAGAGTTGGCCGAGTGGCCGGTCGAGGTCGACCTCCGGAATGAGGCCCGCATGGAGCTCGCGAACGCGCGCGTCCGAGGCCCACTCGAAGGTCGCGGCATCCCCGTGAATGGCATCGCGGACAGTGAGGTCGGGGTCGAGGCCGTCACGCTGAGAAAGCACGGCGAAGCGGGTGCCGCCGCGGACGGTGACGCGGCCGGTGTCGGGCTCGAGGGCACGGGTGAGGAGGCGCAGCACGGTAGTCTTGCCGCCACCATTCGGGCCCACGATGCCGATGCGGTTGCCGTCTTCGAGGGAGAGGTTGAGGCCGCCGACGATCGGCCGGGACCCGAGCGAGACTCCGACCTCCTCCATGCCCAGGATGTGCGCCACTACTCGGCCATCCTGACGTGTGCGCCGGCGGTGGGGCCGTAGGCGATGTGGACGTCGTAGGGGAAGTCGGCGCGCATCTGCGCAGCGAGCTCCTCGGCCTGCTCGGGCGAGGTAAGCACGGCGATCGTGGGTCCGGACCCGGAGAGGACGACAGCGCGGCCGGCGGCTTCGATAAGCTCAATCTCCGCGCCGATCTCGGGGCGAAGCGCGCAGGCGGGGGCCTGGAGGTCGTTGGCGAGGAGGGCGGCCACGGTGTCGATCGCGGGGCCGGCGAGAGCGGCACGCAATTCGGCGGTGTCGGCGGGCTCGCCCGCACCTGGGTACATCGCGTCGAACTGGCGGAAAACGGCGGGCGTGGACAGGCCGTGCTCGCGCGTGAGCAGCACCCACGCATGCATCGCCCCGGCCCGCAGCGGCGCAAGTTCTTCCCCGCGCCCGACGCCGTGGGCCAGGCCACCCATGAGCGCGAACGGCACGTCCGAGCCCAGTTCCCCGCCAATCGCCCGCAGCTCCTCGGCGCTCAGCCCGAGCCCCCACAGCTCGTTGAGGGCCACGAGGGTGGCGGCGGCGTCGGCGGAACCCCCGGCCATCCCCCCGGCCACGGGGATGCGCTTGGTGATGCGGATGTTGGCGCCGGCCGGGCAGTCCAAGCCCACCTCGCGCGCGCGGGACTGCAGAGCACGGCCGGCGCGGATAGCCAGGTTCGACTCATCGGTCGGTAGGTCCTCCCCCAGCCCAGAGATGGACACGGTGAGCTCGGGCGCGGGCCGTACCTCGACGTCGTCGAAGATGTCGATCGCTTCGAAGACCGTGTCGAGGGGGTGAAAGCCGTCGGGACGCGGGCCGCCGACGCGCAGGGCCAGGTTCACTTTTGCGGGGGCGGAAACTAAGACTCGTTGCACGTGTCGTATTCTAGCGGTTCTCGCCGGCGGCGGGCCTAGCGGGCGGCGCGAGCGATCTTGACGAAGTCCTCGATCGCGAGGCGCTCCCCGCGCAACGCGGGATCCACGCCGGCGATGCGCAAGATCGACTCGGCCTGCGCCGGGCTACCAGCCCACGTGCCGAGGGCCGAGCGCAGGGTCTTGCGGCGCTGGGCGAAGGCGGCGTCGACGACGGCGAACGCTCCGGCCCGGAGTTCCTCGGGGAAGCGCGGCACGGCGGGGCGTTCGAGGTGGACGAGGGCAGAGTCGACGTTCGGGACCGGCCAGAAGACGTTGCGGGAGATCTTCGCCCCGCGCCGCACGTCCCCATACCAGCTAGCCTTTGCCGAGGGCACGCCGTAGACGCGCGAGCCCGGAGCGGCGGCCAGGCGATCGGCCACCTCGAGCTGGACCATGACAGTCACGGACCGCAGCGAGGGCAGCTCCTCAAGCAGGGTGAGGATGACGGGCACGGCCACGTTGTAAGGCAGGTTGGCCACCAGGTGCGTGGGCTCGAAAGCGCCCGGGTGGGCCTCGGCGTATTCGGGCGGCACAGCCAGATCCCCGCGACGAACCTTGAGCGCGTCCTCGCGGAGCACGGCGAAGCGGCCGGCGGCGTCGGACATGAAGGACGCGACCGTCTCGGGGAGCACGGCGGCCAGCGGCGGGTCGATCTCCACGGCGGACAGGTAGGCGCCCGCCTCGAGGATTGCCAATGTCAGCGAGCCGAGCCCGGGGCCGACCTCGAGCACTTGGTCGCCAGCCGCCACGCCGGCGTCGCGAACGATGCGACGCACGGTGCCGGCGTCGTGAACGAAGTTCTGCCCGAGGGTCTTGGTTGGCCGGATGCCGAGGCGGTCAACGAGCTCGTGAATCTGAACGGGCCCGAGCAGCATTTAGTACCAGCCGCGCGCCTGGGAGTGGCCCCACGCCCCGCACGGGCTGCCGTAGCGGCCAGCGATGTAGCCCAGGCCCCAGGAGATCTGGGTGGCGGGGTTGGTCTGCCAGTCGGCGCCGGCGGAGGCCATCTTCGAACCGGGCAGCGCCTGCGGGATGCCGTACGCGCCCGAGGACGGGTTCGCTGCCTGGGAGTTCCAGCCCGACTCGCGCTGCCACAGCGCGTCAAGGCACGCCCACTGGTCCATGCCCCAACCGTAGGAGGCGAGCATGCCCTGAGCGATCTCGCGTGAGGAGCCGGCCGGGACCGGGGCGGACGCGGGCGCGGAGGCGGCGGCCGACGTCGCGGCCTGCTCCGGCTGGATCTCTTCGCGGGTGCCGACCTTGATGACTTCGTTGACGGGCTCAGCGGTGACGGTCTCGACGAGGAGCATGCGGGCGCTCTCCGCGCCGTCGCGCGAGGTGACCTGGTATGTGCGCGTGCCCTTGCCCTCCACGCCAGCCGTGGCAACCTCTTCCTCGCCCTTGGGAAGCTCGGCGGTCTCCACGCGCTCGGTCTCGAACGCGATGGTGTACTCCTCAGAAACCGTGGTGTTCGTGACGCGGGCGATCGTGATCGGGGCGGTGGTCACGGTGTCGGACAGGGAGACGGAGACCTCGTCGCGCGCCGCGATCGAGATGTCGGCGTTCGCCAGCGCCGCGGCGTACGTGTCGCCCTCGGAGGCGACGACGCGGGTGGTCTGCCCATCCACGGTGACATCGAAGGAGACGGTGCCGGCCGTCGCACTCGGGGCCTCCTCCGGAGCGTCAACGACGGCCGCCACGGCCTGCTCCACCTGCGGGGCGGTCAGCGCCGGGAAACCAACCGTGCCCCCGGCCGCGAAAACGGCCAGGGAGGCAGCACCGGCCACGTGCATCGCCTTCGTGTAACGGCGCGGCTTACGCGCGGGGGCGTGAGCCGCACGGGAGGTGACCAGGTGGAAGTTCATGTGCTCGGCGTACGGCATCGCGCCGGAGGTCACCACTCGGGTGACGGCCGGGATCTCCGCCGTGTCAGGTGTCTGGGCGAAAGCGGAACCATGCTGGGCGGCCTGGCCGGCTACACGTTCGGCCATGCGGCGGGCGCGGCGCGAACCCGGCTTCGGAGGAGTAGCCAGAAGTGAGGCATCAAAGGCCACGCCACGATTGGTCGAGTGATCTGTCAAAACGTCTCCAGTCCACGCGCACGGGTGTGCGCCCAGCGAAAGTTACATCAACGAAATCGATTGTAATCAAATTGTTATCAACCGCAAGCAGAAAGTGCGAGATCTTACTCGACCACCAGTCCTGTGCGGGCGAAGGCTGGGTGTCAGATCCCGTAAACCTCGCGCGTCGTCGCATCCAGCTTCGCGCAAAAGTCCGTCAGCGGCATGAGCCGAAGTTCAGCCAGGTGGGCGGCGGTGTAAGCCACTGCCCACGCCGCGTTCGGCTGCCCGCGGTACGGCGCCGGCGTCAAGTAGGGAGCGTCCGTTTCCACGAGCACCAGCTCGTCCGGCAGCGCCTCGAAGGCCTCGCGCAAGTACGCGTTAGCAGGGTACGTCACCGGCCCGGCAAACGAGGCATACCAACCGTACTCGCGGCACACGGCCGCGAGGTCGGCATCGCCGGAAAAACAATGGAACACCGTGCGCTCGGGCGCGCCGTCGCGCTTCAAGATGTCGACAACGTCGGCATGCGCGTCGCGATCGTGGATCTGGAGCGGCTTGCCCAGCTCCTTCGCGAGCGCGATGTGCTCCCTGAACGAGCGCTTCTGTGCGGTCTTGCCCTCTTCGCCGGTGCGGAAGTAGTCCAGGCCGGTCTCGCCGACTGCCACCACGGCGTCGTCGGCGCACAGTGCGGCGACCCGCCCGATCGCGTCCTCAAGCGAGATCGCATGGTGTTCCTCGACGCGCGGTTCGAGCCCGTCGGGTGCCACCTCGCGCACGCCCGCGTGCATCGCGGCCTCGTTGGGGTGGATCGCGAGCGCCGCCCAGATCTCGGGGCAGGTGCGGGAGAGCTCGACCGTCCACTCGAGCGCGGGGTACTCGCACCCCGACGTGATCGCGGCCCGCACGCCCGCACGCGCCATGCCCTCCCGCAGGTTCTCCAGCAGGATCGGCGGCTTCCATACCCCGGCGTTATTGAGGCGCTGGAGAGGGGTAACCTGGCCGGGGTCGGGCGCGGGGTCGGGGTAGATGTGGGTGTGGTTGTCGACAATCGGGACCGCGAGCGGGGCCGGGATGTCCGGGAACGCCCGCCGCCGGTCCTTCTTCGACGCCGAATCGCCCACTACTCGATCCCCAGGCGCTCGAGCTCCTCAGCCACGATCGACTCGTCGAGTTTGACGAACGCCGGCTTCGGCTTCGCGATCGGGGTGCCCGGCACCACGGCGCGGTGCTCCCATGCGCGAACACCCGCGTAGTCGCCAGTGATGATCGGGTACGGGTGGCCGGTGTCGAGGTCCGTGGCCTCCACAATCTGCGGCATCGGCGCGATGTCGCCAGCCCCGCCGAGCACGGCGTCGATTGTGTTCGACGAGTGCGGCAGGAAGACGCACATCATCGTGTTGAGGTCCGAAACGGCCTGGATGAGCGTGTTGAGCACGGTGGCCAGACGCTCACGCTGCTCGGGAGCCTTGAGCTTGAACGGCTCGGTGCGCGCCACGTAGGCGTTCGCCTCCCCCACCAGGCGCATGATCTCGGCCAGGGCCGCGCGCTGCGAATGGTTCGCGATCAGATCGCCCACCGTGTCAAAGCCGGCGCCGACGGCGTCCAGCAACTCACGATCGATGTCCTCCAGTTCGCCCGGGGCCGGGATCTCGCCGAAGTTCTTCGCGATCATCGCCGCCGTGCGGTTGACCAGGTTGCCCCAGCCGGCCACCAGCTCCGAATTATTCCGGCGCAGGAACTCCGACCACGTGAAGTCCGCGTCCTGATTCTCCGGCCCGGCGATCGAGATGAAGTAGCGCAGAGCGTCGGGCTGGTAGCGCTCGAGCACGTCACGCACGTAGATCACCACATTCTTCGACGAGGAGAACTTCTTACCCTCCATCGTGAGGAACTCCGAGGCCACCACCTGGGTGGGCAGGTTGAGACGGCCCATGCCGCCCGGCTCCCCGCCCTTCGCACCCTCGCCGTTGTAGGCCAGCAGCTCCGCCGGCCAAATCTGCGAGTGGAAAACAATGTTGTCCTTACCCATGAAGTAATAGGACAGAGCCTCCGGGTCCGTCCACCACAGCTTCCAGTCCTCCGCCGAGCCCGTGCCAGCCGCCTCACGGCGCCTCGCCCACTCAATCGACGCGGACAGGTAGCCGACGACGGCGTCAAACCACACGTACAACCGCTTGTTCGGCTTATCCTCCCACCCCGGAACCGGGATGCCCCACGAAATGTCGCGCGACATCGCGCGCGGGCGGACGTCGTCGAGCAAATGCTTGGAGAACGCAATGACGTTCGGGCGCCACTTGCCGTCCTCCTCCACGCCGTCGAGCCACGTGCGTAGCGAGTCGGCCAGCGCGGGCAGGTCAAGGAAGTAGTGCTCGGTCTCCTTAAACTCGGGCGCCAGGCCGGACACCTTCGAGATCGGGTCGATGAGGTCCTGCGGGTCGAGCTGGTTGCCGCAGTTGTCGCACTGGTCGCCGCGCGCGCCCGCGGCGCCGCAGATTGGGCACGTACCCTCAATGTAGCGGTCCGGCAGGGTGTTGCCCGTCTTCGGGTCGATCGCCACCGGCGTTGTCTCCACCAGCATGTAACCGTTGTCGCGGCAGCCACGGAACAGGTCCTGCACCACGTGCTCGTGATTGCCGGTGGTGGTGCGCGTGAACAGGTCGTAGGACAGGCCCAGCTTGACCAGGTCCTCCACAATGATGCGGTTGTTCTTGTCCGCCAGCTCCTGCGGGGTCACGCCCTCCTTGTCGGCAGCCACCAGAATCGGGGTGCCGTGCTCGTCCGTGCCCGACACCATCAGCACGTCATGGCCACGCATTCGCATGTAACGCGAGAATACATCCGAGGGCACACCAAACCCGGCAACATGGCCGATGTGGCGTGGCCCGTTTGCATACGGCCAAGCAACAGCTGAAAGGATCCTAGACATGCTTCAAGGGTAACCTTTGCGCGCGGATCAGCGAAACCGGCCCCGAGCCGATGTGGCGCGAGCGACCCGCGTGCGTCGCCTCGGTGCGGCCGCACGCCGAGCCGCGGGCGTGACAGGCGCGGACGGCGTCGTCGTTCACGGTGAGGGCCGGGCGACGGGCACGGGGGGGGGGAAGCGGGTAGAATCGGGTCATACTGAGGAGGAACAATGTCCGAAAATCGTGCTCTCATCATCGTTGACGTCCAGCCGACCTTCTGCGAGGGCGGGGCGCTAGGCGTGGTGGGCGGCAACGCCTGCGCCGAACGCATCGCCGACTTCGTCACCGACCACGCCGACGAATACGACCTCATCGTCACCACCCAGGACTGGCACGTCGACCCGGGAACGCACTTCTCCGACACCCCCGACTTCGTGGACACCTGGCCCCCGCACGGGGTTGCCGGCACGCCCGAAGCCGAGCTTCACGACGCCGTTGCCTCCCTCCCCTTCGATGATTCGGTGAAGAAGGGCGAATACGCCGCGGCCTACTCCGGGTTCGAGGGCGTGAACAAGGACGGGGACACCCTGGAGCGGATCCTGCGGGAGGCGGAGGTCGGGGCGATCGACGTGGTCGGCATCGCCGAGTCGCACTGCGTGAAAGAAACCGCGCTCGACGCGCTACGCGCCGGGTGGCCCGTGCGCGTGTTCTCGGACCTGACCGTGCCGGTCAGCGAGGAGCTGGGCGAGGCGGCCCGCGCGGAAATGGACGAGGCGGGCATCGAGCAGATCTCCTCGAGTGAGGCCTTCGGCTTCTACGAGGAGGGCGAGGACACACCGATCCCCGGCTACGACGACGGCGAAGGCAACAGCGTGGAAGCCTGGAACAAGGACGACTGGGACGACGACGAGTCTGCCTGGTCTCGCGAGGACTGGGACGACCTGGAGAACAACGACCTGGACGGCGACGGCCTGGCCGATGACCTCGAAGACGACGAGTGGGGCGCCGCCGACTACCGCGACGACGAACCCCGCCGCGGGGCCGCGCTCGACCGGGACGACTTCGTACGCGACGAATACGACGAGGACTCCGACGCCGAGCTGACTTCCGACGGGGAGGACGAGGAGCTCGACACGCTGGCCAACCAGGTCCAGCTCGGCGAGGACCTCTCCGACTACGATTTATCCGATTTTGACCTTGACCTGGAGGACGTGGACTTCTCCGGCGACGCCGACGACGACGATTTCGACTTCTCAGACATCGATTTCCAGCCATAAACGGCTGGTCTCAGTGGCTAGGGCGGGTCCTCTTGCCGGCAGGACCCACGGGATTACTGCTTGGCGGCCAGGGCGAGCTTGGCCAGCTCATTCTTCGATAGGCCCTCGCGGGCGGCAACGTGAGCGGCGGCGTCCTTGAGGCGGAGCCCGGCCTCGTGCAACGCCAGGACTTCGGGGACGTGGGCGCTAGCGTCGGCCGTGACGTGGGCAGGTGCACCCTCCACCACGATCGTGATCTCCCCACGCACACCCTCCGCCCAGTCGGCGAGCGCGGCGAGCGTGGCCCGTTTGACCTCCTCGTAGATCTTGGTCAGCTCGCGGCAGACGGCGGCCCGGCGGTCCGGGCCGAGCTCGTCACGCATCGCGGTGAGGGTGGCAACAAGCCGGCGCGGGGACTCGAAGAAGATCATCGTGCGGGGCTCGGCGGCGAGTGACTCGAAGTAGCGGCGCCGCTCCCCCTCCTTGCGCGGCGGGAAACCCTCGAAGGTGAATCGGTCAGAGGCGAGCCCGGACAGAGCGAGGGCCGTGAGGACTGCGGACGGCCCGGGCACCACCGTGACGGGCACGCCCTCCGCGGCGGCGAGGGAAACCAGCCGGTAGCCCGGGTCGGACACCGAAGGCATGCCGGCATCGCTCACCACCACCACTCGCCGGCCCTCTCGCGACGCCTCGATGAGCTGCGGGGCCACCTCCGACTCGTTGTGCTCGTGGTAGGGCACCACCTTGCCGTGCAGGGTGATGCCGAGACGGCCGGCGAGATTCAGGAGGCGGCGGGTGTCCTCGGCGGCGATGAGGTCGGCGCCCTCGAGCTCGGCGCGGAGGCGGGGCGAGGCGTCGTCGTCGTTGCCAAGAGGCGTTGCAGCTAGCACGATCATGGCTCCACCCTATAACGCCGGATTTCGCGCAGTGTGAGACCGGGCAAGTTTTTTCACACCGTTGCATCGCGGGGCTATACTTGGAAGTGACCGAAAGGTCGGGAAGTCGAAGATTTTGGCTTCACCTCAACAATTAAATAGGGAGAAACACCATGGCAATTTCATGGAAGATCTTTGCAAGCAACAAGGACGAGCGCTCCAACGCTTACATCACCGAAGCGCGTGCACTCGAGCAGTCAGTCCAGGCTGAAATCTTCGGTCGCTAAGCAAAAACACTAGGCCGGGCAACCGGATGAAAGAGGCGGACAAAGAGGTCCGCATTTTTTATGCCCAGTTTCGCCGGCCTTGCCTGCGCCGCGCCCCACGCACCCGCCGGCCCCGCGCCCGCGCTACGCCCAGCCGGTCTCCCACAGCAGGTCCTCCTCGATGCCGAAGTGGTGTGCCACCTCATGGAAGACAGTCACCATGACCTCCTCGGCCACCTCGTCCTCCGTCTCACACATGCGCAGGGTGGGCCCGCGGAAGATCCAGATGCGGTTGGGTTCGGCGTAGCCGAAGAAGTCGCCGTCGGTGAGCGCGATCCCCTCATACAGCCCGAGCAGGTCCTCCCCCTGGGATTCTTTGAGTTGCTCCTCGTTCGGCTCGTCGGCCACAAGGAACACGAGGTTTTCCAGCCGTTGCGCGAACTCGTCCGGGATCTCGTCCAGGGCGTCGGCTACAAGCTCTTCGAATCGCTCTTCGGTCATCTCAACCATGCACCCAGTTTCCCAGAATCCGGCCCGCCCCGAAAGCGGACGCCACATCCAGCGCCAGGCGACGACGCCCGGCCCCCGCCCGCCCAGCGCCCGCCCCGCGCCCACCCCGCGCCACCAGTACGCAAGCCGAGCTCCGGCGTCGTTCGAAGCCCGCCGTGCCTTTGCGTAGACTTTGGCCGTGGACACCATGCATGCACACCTTCGCCGTGAGAACGAGCTTCGGGGCCTGCTCGGCCTGCTGCCGAAGGGGGCGAGCCTGCCCGCGCAGCTGCGGCTGCAGGGGTGGATTGTCACGGCCCTGGCCACGCTCATCGCGGCGCTAGCGCGCCTGCCGCGCCTAACCCACCCGCACGCGATGGTGTTCGACGAGACCTACTACGTCAAGGGCGCCTTTTCCCTGCTCAACTTCGGGTATGAGCGCAATTGGGAGGGCGAGGACCAGAACGCGCTGTTCGTGAACGGGGACCTGTCCGCCATGGAAACCGCCCCCGACCGTTGGGTCCACCCGCCGTTCGGCAAGTGGCTGATGGGCGTGGGGATGCGGCTTTTCGGCGACGACAACGGCTTCGGCTGGCGCGCCACCACCGCGATCCTGGGTGTGATTGCGGTGGCGATCCTCGTGCGGGTGGCGTTGCACCTGTTCCGCTCGGTGCCGCTCGCCGCGATCGCCGGCCTGGCGATGGCGCTGGACGGCATGGGGATCACCCTCTCCCGCACGGGCCTGCTGGACAACATGGTGACGTTCTTCGTGCTCGCCGGCTTTTGGGCGATCCTGCGCGACCGCGACTACGCCCGCGAGCGCCTCGCCGCCCGCGTGGCCTGGCCCACCGGCTCCCCGGGCCGCGTGGACGACGTCTGGGGCCCCCACGTCGCCTTCCGGCCGTGGCTCATCCTCGCGGGCGTGTTCGTGGGGCTCGCGTGCGGGGTGAAGTGGTCAGGGGCGTATGCGCTGGCGGTCTTCGGCTTGCTCGTTTTCTTCTGGGGCCTGGCCGCCCGCCGTGCGATCGGGGCGCGCCTGTGGATCGGGGCGGGGCTGTGGCGCGAGGGGGTGCCGGCGTTCTTCCAGCTGGTGCCCACGGCGATCGTCACCTACGTCGCGTCCTGGTTCTCCTGGTTCGCCTCCCCCTCCGGTTGGGATCGCCAGTGGGCCGTGGAGCACACCGCGCAGTTGCCGTTGCCGTGGGCGCCCGGGGTGGTGAACTCCTTCCTCCACTGGCACCAGGCCACGATGGAGTTCCACCGGGGCCTGTCCTCCCCACACACGTACCAGAGCCAGCCGTGGGCGTGGATCATCCAGTTCCGCCCGGTGTCCTTCTTCTGGCGCGCCGGTGACGACGTCCCCGCCGGCTCCTGCCCCAGCGACGACTGCGTCATGGCCATCACCTCGGTGGGCAACCCGTTCGTGTGGTGGCTCGCCGCACTGGCGCTCATCGTGGTGATCGCTGCGGCCATCCGCCGCGACTGGCGCGCCTGGGCGATCCTGTCCGGTTATCTGGCGATGTACGTGCCGTGGTTCTTCTACCTCGACCGCACGATCTACCAGTTCTATGCCGTGGCCTTCCTTCCGTTTGTGGCGCTCGCGCTCGCGTACGGGGTCGGCTGGGCCGCGCGCACCCTCCCTCCCCTGCGCCTGATCAAGGTCACCGACGACACCGTCGCCCCGCTCGCCTCAGGCCCTCACGAGATGCTGCCCTCGGTGGTGAGCCCCCTGCCGCGGACGCGCAAGGCGTGGGTGCTCATCGCGGTGGTCGTGGGCCTGATCGTGGTGGCCGCCCTGTTCTGGATGCCCCTGTGGTGGGGCACTCCGATTCCGCGCTGGTTCTGGAAGCTCCACATGTGGCTACCCAGCTGGGTCTAGAAGCGGTCGCGGCGGGCCCGGCAGCCGGTGTCTGCCGGGATCCGCGGCACAACTCGTGAACCTGGCGTGGACCTGGCTTCTATAGAAATCGGTAGCCGGTATTTTCACGACTTCTGTCGGACTGACCCTGACACTCCCCCGTCCACATGGTGCACGGCGCAGAACTAAAACCGACCCGGGACTAAGGTGGAGCATCAAGGGCGCCGTGGCGACGGCGTCGTGAAAAAAGGAGAGCCCCATGAAGGACGACACCAAATACATTCACGCAGGTTATCAGCCCGGCGACGGCGACCCGCGCCAGCTGCCGATCGTGCAGTCGACCACGTACACGTTCGATTCGGCCAACTCGATCGCGGGCGTCTTTGACGAGCCCACGCACGCGCTGATCTACTCGCGCTTCGCGAACCCCACCGTCATGGCGGTGGAGGAAAAGGTCGCGGCGCTGGAAGGAGGAGTGGCAGCAATGGCGACGTCGTCCGGTCAGGCTGCCACCCTCATGGCGGTCCTCAACCTGTGCTCGGCAGGTGATTCACTTGTGTCGTCGATCGAGGTGTATGGCGGCACGGCGAACCTGTTCTCGGTCACGCTGGCGAAGTTCGGCATCGAGGTTATCTGGGTGGACCCGAGCGTGCCGGAGGAGGAGATCGCGGCGGCGATCAAGCCCAACACGAAGGCCCTGTTCGGTGAGACGATCGCGAACCCGCTGCTGTCGGTGCTCGACATCGAGAAGTTTGCCCGCGTGGCGCACGGGGCCGGCGTGCCGCTGATCGTCGACTCGACGTTCGCCACCCCCGCGCTGTGCAAGCCGATTAAGTGGGGCGCCGACGTCGTCATCCACTCCACGTCCAAGTACATGGACGGGCACGCGGTGCAGGTGGGCGGCATGATCGTCGACGCCGGGAAGTTTGACTACACGAACGGGCGCTTTCCCGACTTCACCGAGCCGGACGAGTCATACCACGGGGTGGTGTACACGAAGGACTATGCGGCGGCGCCCTACATGGTCAAGGCCCGCACCCAGCTCCAGCGCGACTTTGGTGCCTACCCGGCGGCGCACTCGGCGTTCTTGCTCAACTTGTCCCTCGAAACGCTGGGCCTGCGAATGGCCCGGCACAGCGAGAACGCGCTCGCCGTGGCGCGGTTCCTTGAGGGGCGCGAGGAGGTTGGGGAGGTCCGCTACCCCGGCCTCGAGTCCTTCGCCTACCACAAGCTGGCGAACAAGTACCTGTCTGGCGGGTACTCGGGCGTGATCTGCGTGGACCTGGGCGACCGCGAGCGCGGCACCCGCTTCATGGACGCGCTCAAGCTGGTTACCCGCGAGGTCCACGTGGCCGACTCGCGCAGCTGCGTACTGCACCCCGCGTCGAGCACGCACAGGCAGCTGACCGATAGCGAGCTGGCAGCCGCCGGCATCACGCCGGGGCTGGTGCGGATCTCGATCGGGCTGGAGCACGTGGACGACATCCTCGAAGACATCGCGCAGGCGCTCGCGGTGCTGTAGGGGCCTGGTTGGGCCGGCCGACGCCGGCCCAACCAGACGCCTTGCAGTCGCCACGCTAGGGAGGCCAACGAACGCATGACGATGTCGATGTCCTGGTTTTCCAGTTCCTTGATGACGTGGAGGTAAGTCTCCTGCGTCGTCGTCATGCTCGCGTGCCCGAGGCGGCGCGATACGCTCGCGATCGACACACCCGCGAAGAGGAGCAGCGAGGCATGCGTGTGGCGCAGGCCGTGGATCGTGATGACGGGAACACCCACCGCCTCACAGTGGCGAGCAAGCGCAGCGTTGGCCGTGGAATTGTAGACCGAGCCCTTGACGAAGATCGGCTCGTCGGCAGGAAGATCCTTCACTAGCCCTGACAGCTGCATAACCAACTGCCAGTCGAGCTGAACCTTCCTGACCGACGAGGCGTTCTTAGTGGGGACGAACCCGCCTTTGCGCTTGTAGTCCCACGTCTTGTTGACGGAGAGGCTCTGGTGAGCGAGGTCAAAATCGTTCGGGGTGAGGCCGAGGGCCTCGCTGAAGCGCAGACCTGTCTTGGCAATGAGGAGGATGAGCCAGTCCCAGCTCGGCTCCGGGCCGAGCTCCAGGTTGGCTAGCACCGAGTGGAGCTCGAACTGGTTGAGGTACTTGATCTTCTTCTGACGCGGAGTCCTGCCCTTGATGATGACTTTGCGCGTGGGGTCGCGCGGGATAAAACCTTCGTCCACGGCGTCGAGGATCGCGCCCTTCAACTGGTGGTGGAAGTCCATCGTGGTCTGGCGCTCGTGGTGTTCGGCATACGCGTTGATGAGCTGTTGGTAGCGGATGCGGTTGAGGTCCTTGAGCAGGAGGTCAGGCGCGAGCCGCTTGAGCCACGCCTGAGACAAGCGGTACTTGTCCATCGTGACCTCACGGATTGCGCCCTCCTTGTAGATCTGCACCCATTCCGCGTAGTAGGTAGCAAACAGAGCGTTTCTATCATTGGAGATCTGCACGTGTCATCGCCTCTTTCTTCAGTTGATCGTTTACGCTGATGAAGAAAGCAAAAGGTGTTGTTAACCCTCCATTCTTATCCGCTCCTCGAGGTCGAAGCCGCCTTCGAGGACGAAGTCCTTGAGAAGGGTCCGCACCCTCATCTTTGCCCGGAAGACGCTGGCGTAACTCGAGCCGTGCTCGCTGAGGAACTGGATAGCGCGGCTGGCATCGATCGTGGTGGCCAACTCGTCGAAGCGCCCGAACTCGTTGAGGTTGTTCTCGGTCAGCCTCAGGCGGAGAAGCTCTTCGAGGGCCGACCTGTCCACCCCGAAACCGTCGACCACCTGCGCCACCTGCGCGTTCTCGGTTCGCTTGGCGTAGGCGTTGATGCAGTCGCGCAGGGTCTGACCTTCCTCCACGACGGCACGCCCGTACTCGATGTCATGAATCAGGGTCTGTGCGTGGCGTTGGTCTTCCTGACTCAGTGCGGCAAACGAGCGATGGAGTTCGTTGGCGATCGCCCCTAGGTTCGGGTCACCGGAATTGAGCGCCCGGAGCCACTTGGTGAATCGAAGCTCCATGTAGTCCGCGTCGATGCGTTCCGTGTCGTTTTCGATGGTGTGGCCGGCCAGGTCGTAGGGCACGGAGGTGTCCGCGGATCCGCCCGCCGAGAAGAGCTCCTTATAGCGCTGGACCATAATGCGGTAGGTTCGCTCGTCGATGGCGACCGTGCGGGTGACCTGGCGCTCGTCGTCGTCGATGAACTCGTAGGTGGACGTGTCCCAGGTGAAGCCCTGGATCCGGGCGGCCTCAAGGGCCCGGTCAAACTCGATGAACATCTTGGCGAACATCTTGCGTTCTTCGTCGGTGTCGGGCAGGCGGCTGAGGTCGGCCACGCCGGCAACCTCGAAGAGGTTGCGGATGGCCGCCGCCTGCTCGTTCATGAGGTCGATGTTCTCGGGGAGTTTTTGGACGAAGATGTCGAGCGGCTTTTCTCCTGAATACAACTTTACCGCCGCCTCGATGTTGCGTTTCATCGTGTGCGGCTTGCGGTAGTAGCGTACGGTCCCGAACGGCTTGTCCGGCCCGAACACGCGGTTGGTGCGGCTGAAGGCTTGGATGATGCTCTCGAACAGGATGATCTTGTCAAGGTAGAGCGTGTTGACCCACTTCGAATCGAAGCCGGTGAGCATCTGATCAACCACGATGAGGAGGTCGATCCGCTCGTCCCGATCCCTATCGATCGTGACGTAGGGAGTCTTGTGTGCAAGGCGTGCCGCGATGTCCTTCTTCATCAGCGCCCACGTAGGGATCGTGAAGCTCTTGCGATAGCGAACGTTGTAGTCCTCGATGATCTCCACGAGCGCATCTCCCTTGACGATCGCGCCGTCGGAGTTGTCCACATTCGGATCAAAGAGAGCGGTCACACTGAGGTGTGGTGCCTGTTCCTTGAACTTGCGGTAGTAGGTGATCGCCTCAGGGATGGAGCTGGTGGCGAGGATCGCGTGGAACTTCCCGCCATGGCTGAGGATCTGGAACTGGTCGAGGATGTCTGACACGACCATGTCCTTGTGTGCCGTGTCGTCCCCGTATTGGGCCTGGCTGAGGTGCCCTTCGATCGATTCTCGGGATCGGCCGAGCTCGTCCTGTGACGGCCCCATCGGCACCTCATTGATGTAGCGGTAGAAAACCTCCTTCTTGCGCGTGTCAGCCAGCGCTTCGTCGACGTTCGATGCCTTCGCCTTCTCCAGTGCCACCGCTTTGCGCACGTCCGCGTCCTTGAACGTGGTCACCTGGTAGACGTCGAAGCCGAGCACGTTGCCATCGCGAATCCCGTCCGCGATGCTGTACCTGTGTAGCTCGGAGCCGAAGACCATCGACGTGGTCGTGTCCTTCTTCTTGTTCTCGGCAAGAATCGGCGTGCCAGTGAACCCAAAGTAGAGGGCGTTTGGGAACGTTTGCTTGATCGTCTGCAGCATCTCACCGAACGTCGAACGGTGTGCCTCGTCGACGACGAACACGATTCGCTTCCGTGCCAGCTTCTCAACGTCGTGCTGCCGGAGCATGTCGCCGTCGATCTTCAATTTGCTCATCTTCTGGATCGAGGTCACGATGAGCTTCTCCGACGGGCTCGAGCTGAGGAGCTTCTCCCTGAGTTCAAGGGCACTTCTGGTGCCCTGGATGTCGTCAGCGTCGTCAGCGAAAGCCCGATACTCCCTCAGGGACTGGGTGCCTAGTTCGATGCGGTCCATGAGGAAGACGACCTTGTCGGCGTCACCAGAATCGGCGATGAGCTGGGCGGACTTGAAGCTCGTCATAGTCTTGCCCGAGCCCGTGGTGTGCCAGATATAGCCGCCAAGGTGGCCGCTCTGGCCGGCGAGCGGCGGCGTCTTCCAGTCGTGGTTGCGCACGACGTTCGAGATCGCACTTGCCGCGTAGTACTGGTAGCTTCGCATCACCTTGAGGGAACCGTCCGCGGCGTCAGCCACGGTGTAGAAGCCGATGAGCTGGTGGGCCATCGGGATGGAGAGCAATTTTTCCGTGACGCGTTTCCACGGGTGCGACGTGGTGTCGCCTCCCGCGCACATCGGCTCGTTGTTCACGTCCGCCCAATGGAAGAAGTAGGCGGGGTTAAACCTGTCCGGGCCGGCGTTCGCGAAATATTTCAGCTCGGTGGGGGTCATCGCCACGAACACCTGGACGAGCTGGAAGATGCCCGTGAATACCCCTTCGTGGGAGTACTTTTCGATCTGATTCGTGGCCTGGCTAACTGCCACCCCGCTGCGCTTGAGCTCAATGTGGATGACCGGCATGCCATTGATCAGTAGGCACAGGTCTCCCCGGCGGTCGTTGCGAATGCGGTTGTGTGCGGGGTATCTGGGCTGCTGGGCGATCTGGTACCGGCTGTCACCCGCAGCGATTTCCTGCCGATCGTAGATCTTGAGGCTGATCTCCTTGCCAAAGTGTTCGGGATCATCCGGGTTGTCGCGCTTGATCGACACCGTCTTGCCGTTGATGAACGCGTTGAGCGCGTAGGGGGTGCGGAGTTCCTGGACCTTGTCGAGGATCTGGGCCATCTCGCTATCCGTGAGCGGCACGCCATTGAGCCGATCCCTGTGCTTATTGTTAGCGAACAGGATATCGGCCCAGTTCCGGATGAGATCCTCTTCAGTCGGATTCTTCAGCACGCCGCCCGAATCGTTCCAGCCGTTCTGCTTCAGGACCTCGATGACGGCCTCTTCAAAGTCCGATTCACGTTCAAACGTCATGAGACTTCCTTTACTTGTAGCGGACGCAGGGTTGAAAGTCGGTTTTTGGAGTGCGAATACTTACGCTGATGAAGGGCGATGAGGCGGTCGACAGCGTGCAACAACTCACCTATGCTCCTCTGTTCGTTGATATCAGTCGGCACACGAACTGTCAGTCCTTCAAGATCAGCAGCATTGAAAGACGGCAGGGCACCAATTTGTATCAGGCTCGTGAGCTTGATACCGGAGAAAAGGGCCTGCGCGAAACGTACGTGAACACGACCGGCCAAGGAGAAGGCCATCGTATTGTTATCAAGCAAAAATGGCTCGGTGACCAGCCTCTTCCTTTCGAGCATGACAGCTGCCCCCACCTTCGCAAAGAAGATTGCAGGCACGTCCATAATCGGCTGCCAGCGATTTTTCACGATTTGTCCCGGCGTCACATAGTTCTTGCAACCACGTAGCTCGGTCTCGTTTCCCTCAATATTCATGTCAGACACCTTGAAGAATGGCAGGCCTCGAGTCCCGCCTTGCTCTACCTCAGGAAAACCAAATCCCGATTGAGCATGTCCAAGATGCCCCAGCTCACACTGTTCCCAAGTGGGCCGGCACTTTGCGACCGAAGTGCCGATAATCATGCGCCCTCCATCCGGCCAAGCGAGACAAATACTGAATCTAGCTCATTTTCAACACAACATGCCGACGATGCGAAGGGCAGGTCTTTACCTAAGGCCACCCGAGTCCCTCCATACCTGCCGGGAGGCCTTCCGCGTCAATGACACGAGGCGTAACCCCAACCTCTCCACCGATCCACGGAGCCCCGAGCTTGTCACTCATCGGCCTGCAAGCCTTCCGGAATCCACTGACACCCCGTCCGTGTCACCAGCTCCCCGATCGAGATCTCGCCCTTGACGCATTCATCCGAATCCTCTCGGAACCGCGTGGACACGTATGCGTCCGCCATTTCGCAGGAATGAAGAGCTTCCTCCATGGCGCGTTCCCAATCCACGTTGACCTCCATTACGGACTTCAGCTCGCAATCTCAGACAAACATCTTCTCGAGCAGGGACTTCTTAACGTTCCCGAGCATGTCCAACTTACGCTGATGAAGGGCGATGAGGCGGTCGAGCCCCGCAAAAACTGAGCTAACCCGAGCCTGCTCCTTTGGCCCGGGAAGTGACAGATCCATCATGACCAACTGCCTACCAGACACTTCCAAGAAGGTCGAGCCAGCAGCTTTTTCCTCTGCGTACGCCTTAATCTTCCGAGTCATTGAGAAGACGAAATAGGTATCAGCATCTGGGTTTACGACAATCGATTGAAATCCTTGGTTCGTACACGCTGGTCTCGTCAGCAGAGCAGTAAGCCCAATGCTTGCACGACTCGTAAACAATACCGTACGGCCCGCCGGTAGCAGTCTCGCAGACGAGTTATCTAGGCCCTCTCGGCTAATCCTTCTCGAACTGCCAGAAAGAAAAACTTTGCCCTCCAGCTCACCGGGCGAATACCAATCAATGTCTCCATCCCAGTACTTGGGGTTAGTAGTATCAGGCGTGCCACCACCAACAATCGAGGCAATCTCACCCAGCTGACGCTGTTCCCAAGGGTCCGTAAATCCAGCAAATCGGATCTCCGGAACATCCGAACCGGGCTTCGGGAACATTTTTTCCAATAGAGACTTTTTGACCTTCGTCAACTTGTCGAGCTTACGCTGATGAAGGGCGATGAGAGAGTCCAGACGTATAAACAGGGTCGAAAACAGATTCTGCTCGTCAGGAACCGGATAGCAGATTTGAACTTCAGCGATATCTGAATTATGGACATGAACTACTGATTTACCCTGAGCACGCATCGCAAGATCTTGATGTGCAGGACCGTAGGTGATTCCATAAGCAAGAAACTCTGGTTTCAAGACACCCGACGGAGTTGCGACATTGAGATCACCGCCAAGAATGACTCCTGGTCTATCCAACGATGCGGCGACCGCGATTTCTTCTGCACTCTCACCGGATGCCGGAACAAGGACTTCTCCTCCTCGAGAGATCACCGAATCCGCACGTTCATCCGCATAGGTATCAATACCTCGAATACAGGTTTGATAGTGAGTATACAGTCGCCCGTACAGAAGAATCGGTGTGCCTTTGTCGGAAACATCCGCTTTACTGTAGCCCTGCCCCTTCCGGAACGTGCAAACCTCACCCAGCTGACGCTGTTCCCAAGGATCCGTGAACCCCTTGAAACGGATCTGCGGGACATTCCTTTCTTCAGGCATTTATTCACCCCCGAGCAGGCGCTCGAGCTCGCCGATGGCTTCCATGTCGGCGTCGCTACCCGTGAGGTCGCCGAGCAACGCGGAGAGCTCACGCTCGGTGTCGGCGATCTCCTGGGAGACGTCCGCGAAGGTGGACTCGTACTTCTTCGCGAGCGCACGCACAGCCGCCACACATTCGGCAACCTTAGCCTCAGCCAGGCCGGCCAGACCATCCATGAGAGGCGAGCTCCACTTGTCATGGAGGAGCACCAGGCCCTCCTCCACGCTCAAGCCTTCCAACCGCTCCTTCGTGTCGTCCTCAAGCTTTCGCGATGCAGCCTTGACTTCCCTATCGAGCCCACTCTTCGACTCCAGCAACGCCTTCGCCTGCAGGGCGATCCTCTCCGCCGACTCCTCCGGGAAGTCCTCCGGCACCGCGCGCGGCTTCACGCCCGCAGCCTTGAGGTAATCGACTACACCCTTGCGCGCAAACGCAGACTTGGCCTCGTTGAATAGGTTGTCTGGAGCGTCCTCGGGTAGACTCTCAAACAAAGTAGTCAGCTCCTCCCCGGCCTCGGCAGCCCTGCGCTTCAAATCATCCAGCTCGCCCAGCTCGTCGCTCAGCAGCCTGCGCTGGATGAGTTCGAACGGCAGGATCCTTCCCACGAATCCCTCTTGGACCTCCACTTCCTTACCGTTCTTCTTCCGCACCACCATGTTCGGCGCCACGGCAGTGATCGCCGAGTCCCCCTCGGTCTGGATGATCTCAAGATCCTGGCCCATCTCATCCCATGCCTCGTCGAGAACCTGGAACGCATCGTAGTAGTCGATAAGCGGGATGCCATCCAGCGACTCCTCGAGCAACGCCGCGAACATCCCCTGCTCCGCGAGCGCGTTGACACCCATCCGCGCGTCAATGAGGCGCTTCTTGATGTGGGCTGGGAAGGAACCCACAGCCTGGCCGAAGCCCGAACGAAAAGCGGCCACGGCGTCGTCGTTGGACACAACCTCCTCAACGTCGACATCCCGGGCCGCGATCGCGTCCCCGCTCACGTCAAACAGCTTCTCCCGCAGACCCGGCCACGCCTCCCAGAACGGCGCCAGCCTGCCCAACTCATCCGCCGGAATGCCACCGAAAAGTAGGGCGTGCAGGTTCCATGGTTCCGCCGGCTCCGAGGAATCGACGTAGCGAGGGATGTTGAGGTTGTAGTCGTTAGCGCGGATCTCCTCGAGTGAAACCAAGCGGCTGAACTTGTCCACCTCGCGGCATCCCGCCACCGTGTCCGTAATCCGCTGGATATCCGAAGCACGCAACACGTTCTGCTTTCCAGCCTTGACGAAGTTCTTCGAGGCATCCACGATCAGGACATCGCGTTCCGTCCTCGCCTTGCGCAACACCATGATGATCGTGGGAATACCCGTGCCATAGAAAATGTTCGCCGGCAAGCCGATCACCGCCTGGACATGGCCGCGCTCCAGCAGGTTCTGGCGGATCTTGCCCTCCTCACCGCCACGGAAAAGCACGCCGTGCGGCAAAATGATCGTCATGATGCCGTCAGGCTTCAAGTGGAAAAGATCGTGGAGCAGGAACGCGTAATCCGCCTTCGACTTCGGGGCCACACCATAGTTCGCAAAGCGCGGGTCGAGCTCCTTGTCCTCCGGCTCCCACTGCTGAGAATACGGAGGATTCGACACCACCGCGTCCACAAACAGCGGGTTATAGGTTTCCTCCTTATTCTCCTCCGACTCAAACCACGGCCAGTCCGCATCCAACGTGTCACCATTACGGACCTCGATGTTGTCCGGCAGAATCCCGCGCATCACCAAGTTCATACGGGTGAGGTTGTACGTGTTCTGCTTCAGCTCCTGCGCAAAGAACTTGATGTTGTCCTTGCTCCCATTTCGGCGAGCCACGGCCGCGCCGATGTTGATGAGCAGTGAACCAGATCCGGAGGTCGGATCATAAATCTCGATGTTCTCGCGGTCCCGCAAGTGCCAGGCCACAATCTCACTCATCAGCAACGACACCTCGTGCGGCGTGTAGAACTCGCCCGCCTTCTTACCCGCGTTCGCCGCGAAATTCGAGATGAGGTACTCGTAGATGAAGCCCAGCACGTCATAGTCCTGCTTGCCCCCCATCGGGATGTCCTGGATGAGGTAGATGAGGTCACGCGCCGCCTTCGACTGGGCGCGGGCATCCGTACCCAACTTCGAAAGACCCGACTGAAGCGTGTCAAAAATGCCGTTGAAGACCTTCTTGCGAGCCGGGTCAATGTTGCGGCTAAACGCGGAGAGCGCGTCGCGAACGTTATCGATGCCGAAATCATTGCCCTTGGCCAGCCACGTGCCAAACAGGTTCTCGTAAGAAATGAAGTAGCCACACAGGTCTCGGGTGTACTCGACGATCTCGACGTCGTCCTCCGTCAGCGCCGTCAAGTCATCCAGCCCGTCCCGCCTCAGCCGCGCCACCTGCTCTTCAGACAGGAACTTGTAGAAAATGAAGCCAAGAATGTAGTCCTTATATTCATTCGCCTCGATCTTCGAGCGCATACGATTCGCAGACTTCCAAATCCTGGAAGCAAGCTCCTGCTTATTCATCACTCAACCCACATTCTACTTCGACTCCGGCACCAACGCCGACATGCTGCTTGCCATGTTACTGGAGGAGAAGCGGGCACCTGAGCAGGCCGGCCGGTCGTCGTCTGGGTGGGCTTGCCCGCACGCCGGCCGGTCGCCGTCGGCCCGGCCCCAGCCATAGACCCAATACACCACCAAGTGAGAAGAGCCTAAAGCGTCCTGGGTGGAAGTCGCGGCCGACCAGATCAGGACACATATCTAATCTCTTCGAGCTACGAGTTGTCACCGGTGATGTGCCCTTGCCTCTACCCGATACTCCAGCTATGCACATCAGTCTAGCAGTCTGTTCTCAACTAACCGCGATGCCATTACGGTGCAGGGCCTGCCACATTTTCCACACTCCATAGCTGCAATCACGCGCGTCATGCATGCTCTTCGCGCGTTCAAATGAGTGCCATGTCCCGCACGGCTCTGACGCTCTGCCCGCGGCACGAAGCCGGACGTTGTCCAGGCTCATGTCCCCCTCACCAGGCGACGGCAACCCAGCCTTACGAGCAGCCTGAACCCACTGCAGGAGACAGCTTTGAACGCGCCACACAAATTCGTATACAAAAAGCGTCGAGGCCACGGGATCTCTCCCGTGGCCTCGCCGCTTTTGTGTTAGTCAGCGACTCAGCGCAGTGACTGTTCTACAGCTCAGCGCTTCGAGGGGCGCCTGCGCACTGCGAGCAGTCCCACGCCGCCGGTGATCAGCATAGCTGCTGCAACGAGTGCCGCTGCGACGCTGGCGCCGGTGTGCGGCAGAGACCAGCTACCAGAGCTGCTCGAGCCCGCCGGGTTGCTACCGTGCCCACCCGAGGTGCCAGGAGTCTGAGCTCCATCACTCGGCTTGTCACCGGGCGTGGAAGGCTGGCTCGGCTCGTCGCCGGGCGTGCCGGGTTCAGTCGGGTTGCTGGGCTTGTCACCCGGATCCTCGGACGGGTCCTGCGTAGGCTCGTCTGACGGATCGTCGGTCGGGTCCGGGGTCGGCTCTTCGCTCGGGTCCTCGGATGGGTCCGGGGTCGGCTGTTCGCAGTTGCACTTGGCGCCTACGCGCAGCTTGCGCGGCTGCGGTTCGGTCACGACCTTCTCGGTGGTCTCCGGGTCACCGACCGGCTTGCCGTTTTCGAGCTTCCAGGTCTTGGTGATTTCCTTTTCGCCGAAAGCGCCAGGCTGGTCTTCAACGATCTTGCCGACTTCGAGGTTCGGGTCGTACTCGATGACCGTGTCGAACGGGATCTTTTCGGTGTGCTTATCGGTCAGCTCGGTCTGGTTCTTGGCCGGACCAACCTCGACGATGTGCTTAACCGGATCGCTGATCTTTTCGGAGGTGTCCTCCGTGGAGATCTCACCGTTTTCGGCGTTCACCTTGACGGCGTGCTTGACCTCGCCCTGCTTACCTTCCTGGACAACCTTGGTTTCACCAGGCTGCAGGTCAGGGTTGACGCGCACCTCGACGTCGAACGGAGTCTTCTCAGTCCACTCGATCTCGGTGGAGGCGGGCTTGCCCTTCGTGCCGACCTTGATGATCTGCTTGACCGGCTCGGTCACACGCTCGGTTTCGGTCTTGGAGTCCACAACCTTCGAGTTCTCGATGGTCAGGGTAGTGGTGACCTTGTCCTTACCAAGCTTGCCTTCCTGAACAGTTTCCTGCTTCCCGGCTTCCATCGTGTCGTCGAAGATGACCTCTGTCTCGAACGGCACGTCCTTGGTGTACTCACTGGTGTGAGTGCCTTCAGTGGTGGTCTTGGTGCCGACGCGGATGATCTGCTTGACCGGTTCCTTGGTGCGCTCAGTCGTCACTTCCGGGTCACCCGAGGGCTTGCCGTCCACGATCTTCTGAGTCGAAGTCACAACCTCGGTACCGAGTTCACCCTTCTGATCAACCTTCTGCTGACCTTCTTCCAGGGTGTTGTCAAAGACGATCTCGGTTTCGAACGGAACAGGCTTCTCGACCTTGGTCACCAGCTCGCTCGGAGCTAGGCCGGGGCCGTACTCAACGATCCGCTTGACAGGCTCCTTGGTGGTCTTCTCCTCGGCTACCTCAGCCTTATCGCCCTCGGCCGTGAACTTAGCGGTATAGGTCTTCTCGCCGTTCTCACCTTCCTGAACAACCCGGGTTTCACCAGGCTTCAGGTCCGGGTTCTCGCGAACCTCGGTCGGGTACGGGATCGGAACCGTCCACGTGACTTCCTTGGCGCTCTTAGCAGGCTTAGTGCCGACGATGACGACCTCGTTCACCGGCGCCTTGGTCTGCTCCCAGCTGCCGTCCTTGTTCTGCTTTTCTGAGCCCGGCTCGCCCTTGGTCTCAACCTTGTACTCGCCGGCAGGGATGGTGTCGTCGTACTTGTATTCGACCTTGAACGGAACTTCACGGGTAGGAACGTCAACAACGTTCACCACTGCGTAAGCGGTATCCGTGGAACCGTCTTCGTAGGAAACGGTGACGGGAATCTTGACCTGGTCGCCCGGCTTTGCATCCGCAGGTGCGGTTGCGGTTACCTGGCCGTTCTCGTCAATGCGGACATCCCAGCCGGCCGGAATCTCACCCAGCTTGTAGGGGTTTTCCTTTGCGACGTTGACGTTGTCTGGCTTTTCCAGAGCAACTGGTAGCGTCGCGGTCTCGCCCGGGTAGACCGTTTCTACAGGGTAGGTCGGCTCAGCTTCCCAGCTGTTGGTTAGCTTCACCACGGTGGTGACAGGCACCAACGGAGTTGAACCGTCTGGGGTTTCAACAGTGACGTTGATGGTCTTGCTGTCACCCGGCTTGGCATCTGCCGGAGGGGTAGAAGTGACGACACCGGTGTTCGGGTCGACCTTGTACTTCCAGCCGTCAACCTCCTGCTCGGTGATCGGTTGGTCGTTCTCATCCTTACCGAACGAGAACTTCGACCCCTTAGGGGCGTCCTGAACGTTGTGGTTCACAGCCTGGTTCGGGCCGGTGGTCTGCACGTCGTATGACGCGTTGATATCGCCTTTCAGAACGACCACGGTGCCCTTGACCTCTTGCGGCTTGTCAACGTTGTCGTAGTAGGCAAGAACCGGCACGTTCAGGATGTAGCCCTCTGGAGCGGTCCGAGGAATGGTCGTGGTGATTTCACCAGTGGTCTCATCAATCTTGACGGTCCACTTACCGCTCTCATCTTCGACGGTGTACTCGGTCTTACCGTCCTTGAACGTGAAGCGCTTCGGCGCCTCATCGGTCGTGTTACCACTCAGGCCGCGCTCTGGAACCTCAGGCTTGAGAGTGACCTTGGCGCTTGGCTTATTGGTCACCGTGCCGTAGGTCGGGATCTTGATGTCAACGATCGCCTGGAACTGGGTCTCGATTTCGTCCGTGGTCTGGTCCGGGTAGGTTGCCTTCACCTTCGGGGTGATGATGGTGCCCGGCGCCACGGTGTCGTCGGCCTTCGCAGTGACCTTGCCGGTCTCATCGATAGTGACAGTCCAGCCTTCAGGAACGGTGGACTCATCGATCTCGAACTTAGCCGGGTGAACCGGCTTGTAGCCCTTCATGATGGATTTCGTGCCCACCTGGGCGGTCAGCTCGTCGCCAATCGTGCCCTTCGTCAGACCCGGGCGTACGAGGTCGGTGACCTGGGTGTTGTTCGGGTCAACAACGACGAGCAGTTCAAGCTTGTCAGTGGAGCCGTTGGAGTACTCCACTGTAATAACAGGGCGCGCGAAGGTGCCCGGACGCGGATTCTCCGGGGCGGTGACGGTGACGTTGTAGTCCTCGTCCATCTCCACGGTCCAGCCCTCGTAGACGTACCTCTCGTCGAGGGTGACCTTAGCTTCGAAGCCGCCGTCGCCCTTCTTCTTTGCCAGTTCCTTAATCAGGTCAGCGGTCTGGGTGAAGGTGACCTTCTGCGGCTCGGTCGCAATCGGGCCGGTAGCGCTATCGACGCCGGAGATGATCGAAGCCTCGGTCTTGTCGTACTTCGGGGAGTGGTACTCCGTGTCATCCAGGGAGAAGGCCTTCGAGTCGATGACGTTCGCCTTGTTGTAGCGAGTCAGCGAATTAGAGCTGTCGAAGACTTTGCCTTCGCCATAGAGATTGTTGTTCTTGTCAGCAGCCTGGAGCTGGTCCACGGTACGTGGCTTAGCCAGAACGGAGAAGCTCACGTTCTTGTCAGTGGCCAAGTCGGTACCGCGATACTCGGGCCAGGTGAAGTAGATCTCGCCGGTCTTTTCGTCGATACGCAGGTTCTGCGTACCGCCGGACGCTGCCGGGTCGGTGGTGCCGATGAACTTACCGTTGCCGTCGTAGGCCTCCACGACCATGCGAGACATCGAATCGTCCGTGCCTTCGCCCTTGACAGCAGGAACGTTGATCTTACCGACCTTGGTTTCCACACCAGGGACGATAACGTGCTTCTCGAAAGACTCCCACGACACCGTGATCGGGTTACATTCGATGTTCTCGCTCGGCCACGGGTTTACGATAGCGCTGAATCCAGCACTGTTACCTTGCGAGGCATACGGTCCGGTCGGGTTCTCTTTCTTGTAGTTACTTTGCCAACCGTAACGCACAGGGTTATCGGCAGTGGCCGAGGCGAACTGTTTGATTTTCTCCTCGGTCAGCTCTGCATAGATATTAACGTTTCGTTGGCGGACGGACGCAGTAATCTCAATGTTCTCGTCAGCCTTGTGGGTGACGTTCTTGTCAAGGAAGGCCTGACCGACTTCCATGGAGGGCAGCTCGCCGGCATCCAGAACACCGCCAAGTAGACCCGAATTGGTGAAGCTCCAATCAGCGAATGTGCGGTCTTTCGAGTTATCAAAAGACACACTCACGCCCCATAGGGTTTTCGAGGGGCTCGTTGCGCTTGGCTCCAACGTCTTCCACGTGAAACCCGCCTGGCTGCCGTCCGGAGTGCTTTCAGAGACAACGCACGATCCAGCCGGGAGGTCGGAAGCCTTCTGGGCGTCCTTCTCCACCGCGCCGGACGTGTCTCGGATGCCGCCGGTGAAGGTTGACGCGGACGCCGGTGAGGCCGTCACGAGGCTGGATCCGGCAGATGCGCCCAGAGTTAAGGCGAGGGCTGTCAGTGCAGCACTCGGGGCACGCAAAAAGCGCCTTCCCGGTGTCGAAGCTTTAGATAAATCCATCCCTAAGTCCTTCCAATCTTCTATATGCCTTCTGCGGCAGCCGGAGGATGGGCGGCGCGCAAGAACACTCTCCACCGCCGGCCTCGCAGGCTCAGGGTCGGCAGGTTTGTAAAGGAGTTAACAGCATTCGCATCTAGGATACTGCACTTTTCTTGCTTTCGACACTGCGCGGATTTCGCTTATCCGAGGCGGCCAACAATTGAACAGCAAGGCGTTGAGGGGTACTCCCCTACGGGCGTTTTGTTAGTGAGCATAAGATCACACAGCAATCGTCAAGGATTGGTTCTAGATGCTCTCACCTTGGGGAGGATGGCGATCTGTTTCCGTTGCTCACCGCGTAGTTGCGGGCCGCGGTGATCTCCTGGTCGTCCATGCCGTCGCCGACCAGAAGGATGCCGTTCTTCCCGCCGGTCTGGCTGACGGGGTCGCACACAAACGCCGTCTGGTCGCCACTGCTCTGGTCGACGTCGCAAGGGCGAACCACACCCAGTACAGGACGACGCCGGTCAGTACGATCCCGAGCACCGCGCCCAGCACCTTCATGACCGGGTTGCGAGCCGCCAGCAAGGCGAACGCGTGTTGATTCGCCACGGCACCACCTCGAAAGCTTTTGCGTCACGGCAGCCAGGCCGCTTGTGGGGTGGGTGAAGGCAAGGCGATCCCGCAGGCGGACAGGGCGGCTCGGGCGTCGTGAACACGAGGGCCGGGCAGGCGGACGCACGGGCACCCGCTAGAACCGATAGGGTAAGGCTTTATCTTGACGTGAAAATACTCCGCGGACATTGTAGTGTGAGCACCAGAAGAATAATCAGGTGACAACCGGCACACGCCGGGATTATCGAAGGGGAAAAGAATGTCCGATTACAAGCTCGTCTTCCACATCAACGAGAACGACCGCTGGCCGTTCACCCTGCGCTCCGTACGCAACTTCATCCGCGCCGACGACCGCCACCGCGCAGTGGTGGTCGCCAACGGCGGGGCCGTCCGCTCCTTCTCCCAACTCGAAGCCGACCCCAACCGCATGGCCCGCATCCGCGGCCTCGAAGCCGAAGGCGTGTCCTTCGTGGTGTGCCAGATCGCGCTCGGCGAGCGGCAAGTCAAGGAAGAGCTCATCCCCGAATACGTCAAGGTGGTCCCCGCCGGCATCGTGGAGATCGCCAAGCTCCAGTCCGAGGGCTACGGGTACGTCAAGGCCTAAACCTGCGAACCGAACGACACGTCTGCCCGCAGCACCGTGAACTTCGCGTTCCGGGCCAGCTGGCGCGTGCGGCCCACCCGCCGCTCCACCTCCGGGCGGTAGCGCAGATGGTTGTTGTGGACCATGTAGAGACGCCCGCCGGGGCGCAGGAGGCGCGCGGCCGCGTCGAGCAGGTCCTGGACGAGCGTGGCGTCCAGCGCCGCGCCCGCGTGGAAGGGCGGGTTGAGGAGCACGACGTCGGAGCTCCCGGTCGGCTCCTGCCCGGCGGCGTCGTCCCAGGTCACGCGGGCGCGGTCTCCGAACTCGGCGAGGGTGAGGCTGGCGGAGACGACGGCGTCGGCATCGGCGTCCGTGGCGAGCACGGTGGCGTCGGGCAGGGTGGCAAGCACGATGCGGGCAACGGTTCCGTTGCCGCATCCGAGGTCGACGACGCTGCGGCCGGTATCGACCTCGCTCGGCGCCTCCCAGGAATCCCACGGGTTTGCGGCGAGCTTCGCCTTGCGGCGCTCGGCACGAAGCTCGGCCAGGGCGGTGTCGGCCAGTAGCTGGCCGCTGTGGTCGACCTCCGCGCCAGAGAACACCCCGCCCACGCCCACGATCGTCCCAGCCTCCGTTTCACGGGATGCCGGCTCGTAGCCCTGGCCCGTGCGGCCGGCGCCCACAAGGCAACGGAACTTGCCGCGGCCGCGGGAGGCGTGGACGTCAGTGAAATAGCGGGCGAGCGTGGCGTTGTGCCCGCGATCCATATGCTTGTTATTCGCCCCGAAGATAAGGGCGCCGGCGGGCACGGACCCGGCGAGATAGGCAACCTCCTCCAGCGACTTCGGGGTGTGGCCGAGCGCCACGTCAATCTTTTCCGTAAAGAACTCATCGAGACGCAGGGGACCGTCCGCGCCCGCGATCCGCACGCGATCGCGGGCGCCCAGCTCACGAGCCATCCGATCCGCCTCGCGCGCCTGCATCACCGTGCGCGAGGCCACCCACACCCGCTCGGCGGTATCAAGGGCGCTACGCAGGAGGGTGGCGGCGGGGTCGTCGAGGATCGCCACGGACGCGGCGCCCGGCGCTTCGGCCGCCGCCACGTCCAAGATCAGCTGGTCAAGGGTTGAGGTCATGTCACTTCCGCCTTCAGTCGGTTCCCGCACATCATACCCACTCCCGCTGGCCCGCCCTGCGGGCCACGTGGCGGGGCAGCAAACGCCCCGGCGTGGCTAACTGGTGAATCTGAGCCCGAAAGCCCCGTTTTCAGCAACGCCCAGACTCACCAGTTAGTTACAGGCTCAGCGCGAACTACTCAGTGTTGCTGTGCTCCCGGTGCCCCCGGCGGCTCATCGCGTGGCGCAGCGCCCGGTTGAGCCGCTTCTCCTCCTCGCGCTCGCGCCGGTGGCGGCGCTCGATCGCGAGCTGGCGCTGGAAGGCCTCCTGGGAGCGCTGGTCGAGGTAGACGACATCGTTGCGCAGGTCCTTGACCAGGGCGAACATGAGCGCCACCACCACGAAGAGGAACGGGGTGGCCGCCACGATGGTCACCGATTGGATGTTGCCGAGGGCACTGTCGCCGCCGGACACGAGCAGGGTGAGCCCGATGGCCGCGGTCAGTAGACCCCACAGGCCGGACAACCACGGGGTAGGCGTGGACTTCCCGCCCTGGGAGATGGAGGCCATGACCGTGGAGGCGGAGTCGGCGGAGGTGATGAAGAAGGTGGCGAGCAACAACACCGCAACCAACCCAAGCACGAACCCACCCGGTAGCGAGTGCAACAGGTTGAACAGCTGCGACTCCACGTTGCCATCGCCGTAGATCGACTCGCCGGCGAGCTCCATCGAGATCGCGGACCCACCGAAGATCGCGAACCACACCGTGGACAGGCCGGCAGGGATGAACATAACACCCATGCAAAACTCGCGCACCGTGCGCCCGCGCGAGATCCGCGCAATAAACATGCCTACGAACGGCGACCACGAGATCCACCAGGCCCAGTAGAAGATCGTCCACCCGGACAGCCAATCGCCGGCAGTGCCGTTAGCGGATTCGGCGGTGCGGCCGGCCATCTCGAAGAAGCGCGACAGGTAGGCGCCCACCGAGCCGGGCAAAAGGTTGAGCTGGGCGATCGTGGGGCCAAGGATGAAGACGGCGACCGCGAGGATCGAGGCGAAGACCATGTTCGCGTTCGACAGGTAGCGGATGCCACGCCCAACGCCAGACATTGCGGAGAGCAGGAAGGCCAGGGTCAGCACGGACACGATCGCCACGATCAGCCCGGTCCCCGGATTCTCCACGATACCGGCCGCGGTCAGGCCCGCCCGGATCTGCAGGGCGCCCAGCCCGAGCGAGCAGGCGGTGCCGAACACAGTGGCAAAGACGGACAGGGAGTCGATGGCCTGACCCAGCGCGCCGTTCGCGTGCTTCTCCCCGATCAGCGGAGTGAAGGCGGCGGAGATCAGCTGCTTGCGCCCGATCCGGTAGGTCGAGTAGGCGATCGCGAGGCCCACGATCGCGTACATGGCCCACGGGTGCAGGGTCCAGTGGAACATCGCGGTGGCCATCGCGGTGCCCACTTCGTTGGGCTCGTGGCCGGGCACGCCGTCGCGGTAGAAAGCGAGCGGCTCGGAGGCGCCGTAGAACATGAGGCCGATCCCCATGCCGGCGGCGAACATCATCGCCACCCACGACGTGTTGGAGAATTCCGGTTGCTCGTTCGCGGCGCCAAGCCGGATCGAGCCGAATTTCGAGGCGGCGATCACGACGACGAATACCACGAACACCGTGGAGAACAAGACGAACGCCCACCCCAGGTTCTCAAGTACCCAGCTGAACATGGCCGAGGCAGCGTTTTCGAAGTTGTCCGGGGCGCCGAGTCCCCAGGCGACCACCGCGATCACCAGTGCCATCGCGGGGATGACCACGGGCCAGCTGATGGAGCCGTCGGCGGTTTCGGAGGCGAGTTCGACTGGTTTTTCTTGAATGTCTGCCGCGTTGATTTCCTTTTCCACTGACAGGAGCGCGGCGAGCTCCGAGGTGGCTGATGAGTTAGCGTCGAGCGGTTCGCTCCAGTTTACGTCCTGATTCTTTTCTTCCATACCTCCATTCTTTGAATAAATTCCGCATATATTCCAGTATTGGGCGCAGACTATGCGATTTCTCTCCCGCCAGGCGGGGCGGCGGGACGGGTCGTGCCCACCGGCACAAGCGAGTAGGCTCGAAGGCATGATGAATTGGATTTGTGGGCGCAAAAAGGCGTCAACCGAGAAGGCGCAGGTGGCTACGGATGAGGCACAGGTGGCCGCGATCGCCGCGGGGAAATCCACTGGCACGTGGGGTGGCATGGTGGCGCCCCCGGCGGCGATGAACTCGGCGCTGGGCGTGCCGCACTGGCTGGCCAAGTATGGGCTCGCCTCCTGGATGCTGATCGGCCTGGGGATCGTGATCGTGGCGATCGCGTGGATCTTGGGCGCGGTCACCGAGGTGTTCCTGGGCGTCTTCCTGTCCTTCGTGCTCACCGCCGTGCTCTACCCGATCGTGTCGTGGCTGTCGAAGTACATGCCCCGCACGGCCGCCACCGCGCTCGCCATGCTGTTTGGCTTCATTGTGTTCGGCGGGATGGTCAGCTACGTGGTCTACTCGGTGGCCAACGAATGGGACTCGCTGGCCAATCAGTTTCAGGACGGCGTGAACTCCATCCTCGACTTCTTCACCCGCGACAACCTGCCTTGGCACCTGTCCCGCCAGGACCTGTCCGAGGCGATCTCGAACGCCGTGTCCACGGGCACGGATTGGATCCAGTCCAACGCGGGCACCATCGCGCAGACCGTGCTGGCCAACGCCTCGAACTTCGCCGTCGTCATGACGATCCTGGCTCTGTCGCTGTTCGTCACCTTCTTTTTCCTTGCCCAGGGCCCTCAGATGTGGCTGTGGTTCTTGAACCTGCTCCCGGCGCGCAACCGCTACCGCAGCCACCTGGGCGCGACGGCCGGCTGGGTGGCCTTCTCCGGGTACGCCCGCGGCACCGTCATCATTTCGATCATCAACGGGATCCTGGCCTTCATCTTCTTGTCAATCGTGGGCGTGCCGCTGTCAGCCCCGCTCGCCGTCCTGGTGTTGATCGGCACGTTCATTCCGCTGGTCGGCGCACCGGCGGCGATGGTGGTGGCGATGATCGTAGCGCTGGCGTCGGGCGGCCTGGTCAAGTTCATCGTCGTGGGCGTGGGCATCGCGGGCATTGGCCAGATCGAAGGGCACCTCCTCCAGCCGCTTATCATGGGCCGCCAGGTGGCGCTTCACCCGATCGTGGTGGCGATCGGCGTGGCGGCAGGTGGCTTCGCCGGCGGCCTGGTGGGCGCGGTGATTGCGATCCCGCTCATGGCGATCGCCTGGTCGGTCTACCGCACGCTCCGCCAGGGCGACGAGGAGATGACCGAGCTTCCCGACATCCCGCAGGAGAAGGTGCTCCCTGAAGAGGACTAACCCCTCACCTTTACTTTTGCACCTCGGTAGCGATCGTGGCGTAGCCCTTGTCCATCTGCAGGCCGGCCGTGGAGGAGGCCTCGTTCATCGGCAGTAGCACCACGCGCCCGTCCCTGATCGCGGGCACGTCGGCCAGCGCCGGGTTGCCCAGCAGATCCTCGAAGGGCTCAAGTCCGGCGCCCATGAAATCCTCCACGAACAAGATGTCGGGGCTGGCCTTGAGCAGGGTTTCGGCGTCGATCGGCATGGTACGAGTGATGCCGGCGGCCGCGCCGGCGTCGGTGGCGCCCGCGCGGATCGCCAGGCCGGGCACCACGTTGTTCACGCCCATCGCCATGACCTTGCCCCCGCGCGCGATGAGCTCGAGCACCGCCGGGCTCTTCTTGCTCTCAACCTGCGCCACCTCGGCGTCGATCTGCGCGATCCGCCCCAGGAAATCGTTCGTCAGCCCCGCGGCCGTGACCGGCATCCCCAGTTTCTCGCCCATCTTCTCCACCGCCGCCGCGTACAGCTCCGGGGTGTCGAACTCGTGGCCGTCGAAGTCGAGCACCTCCACGCCGGCTGCGCGCAGCTGCTCGGCCACCCCGCTCTCCGACTCGAAGCGCGCCGTCATCACCACCAGGTCCGGGTTGTAGGACAGGATCTGTTCGGCGTCGGGGTTGATGCCCGTCTCGAGCCGCTCGGTCACCTGCCGCGCGAGCTCCGGGTTCTGCCCCATCGGCGACGCCGCCGACGCCGAAATCACCGCCACGTTCTCCGGCCCAGCGAGCATGAGGGCCATGTCGCTGGTCTCGGGGCTGGTGGCCACGATGCGCGTGTAGGCGCTGGTCTCCGTCACGGTGTCCGTAGGCTCATCGGTTTGGGTTGTGGTCTCGGCACTTCCCGACGCCGACGGCCCGGCCTCCCCCGAACTCGCCGGCGCGTGGGAGCACGCTGCGAGGGCCAGGACGGCTGCGGCTGCAAGGAGTTTCTTCATGATGTTGACCTTTCGTGAGTCGAAAATTGATAGGAGGGCATGTGATCAGGGGCTTCGCGGAGACTGCGTGAGCGGTGCTAGAGCGGGGTGACGACGAGCGTGCCGGTGACCGGGGAGGGCCGGACGTCCACGGGCGTGCCGTAGATCTCCTTGATCGCCTCGGGAGTGAGCACCTCGCCTGGCGTGCCGCGGGCCCGCACCCGCGCCCCTCCCAGCCGGGGCTGGAGGAGGACTAGCTCGTCACAGAACCGGGCGGCGAGCGTGAGATCGTGCAGGACGGCGATCACGGTCCGACGCCGGTCGGCCGCCACCCAGGGCCGTAGCACCTTGAGCACGGCCACGGCGTGGGACAGGTCGAGCGCGGAGACCGGCTCATCCAGCAAGAGCAGGGGCGCGTCCTGTGCGAGAGCGCGGGCCAGGCCGGTGAGCTGGCGTTCACCTCCCGAGGTCTGCCGGGTGGGGCGCTCGGCCCAGGCCAGCGCGCCGGTGGCGGCAAGGGCGGACGCGACACGGGCGTCGTCGTCGGCGGAAAGCGAACCGAAGCGCGGGAGGGCGGCATACCGGCCCATCTCCACCACCTCGCGGCCGGTGAAGGCCGAGCCGCGCAGGGATTCCTGGGCGAGGTAGGCCACGAGCTCGGCCCGCCGGCGCGCAGAGAGTCGGGCAAGGCTCTCCCCGCCGACCTCCACCACACCCTCAGCCGGCACCAGCCCCAGGATGGCCTTGACCAGCGTGGACTTGCCCGCGCCGTTCGGACCGATGAGACCCACGATCCGGCCGGCGCCGAGCTCGAGGTGGGCGATGTCCAGCACGGGCCGGTCGCCGTAGCCGGCCCGAAGGCCGCGCAGGCTGACCGCGGCCGCCGCGCGCCCAGCAACCGGCTGCCCGGCGCTCGCCCCGCTCATCGGTGCCCCTCCCTCAGCACGAGGAAGAGCAGCATCGGCGCGCCCACCAGTGCCGTCACCACCCCGGTCTGCAGCACCACGGGGGTGAAGATCATGCGGGCTACGGTGTCGGCGACGATGAGGAACACCGCGCCGAAGATGAAGGACGCGGGGATGAGCATCCGGTAGTTCTCCCCGCGCGCCAGACGAATGAGGTGGGGCACCACCAGCCCGACGAACGAGATCACGCCCGTGGTAGCCACGGCACCGGCGGTGGCGAGCGCCGCGAAGGCCAGCACCGTGTGCGACACCCGCCGCACCGCCACCCCCGAGCTCTGGGCCGTCGAGGCGCCGAGGGAGAGCATGTTGAGCTCGCGGGCGTGTAGGCCCACGCCGATCGCGCCGATCACCACGGGCGCCACTACCAGCGCGACGTCGGACATCGTGCGCCCGGCGAGGTCGCCGTTCAGCCAGAAGATGGCCGAGCGGGCGTTTTCGGCGTCGGGGGCGTTGGCGATCGTGGCGGCGATGATAGCGCCGAGGAAGGAGTTGAGAGCCACGCCCACCAGCAGGATCGTGGCCGTGGACGCCCGCGGGCCGCGCGCTCCCACCAGCTGCACGAGCCCAGTGGCGGCCAACGCCCCGGCGAACGCGCCGAGCGGCAGCAGGGCCGGATGCGCGAGCGAGGCCCCGGACACGATGACGACCACCGCGACCGCGGCCGCTCCCGTCCCCACCCCGGTGATCCCCGGCTCGGCGAGCGGGTTGCGGAACACGGCCTGCATGGCAGCCCCGGCCACCGCGAGCGCCCCGCCCACGAGCGCGGCCATGAGCACGCGTGGGAGGCGGATGTGGGTGATGAGGGCGTCGGAGGCGGGGGCATCAGCGCCGGTGATGGCACGGGAGAGGGCGGCGGCGACGTCGGCTGGCGGGGTGAGGATCGGGCCGATGGCAACGGCGAGGAGCATAGCGACACCGAGGGCCACGCACCCGATGAGGAGCCCGCGCTTGCTCATGGCAACCTCCTCGCACTCTCGTTGCCATCTGGACCGTTTCAGCCTACGCACTCTCCGCCGGCGCGTCGAACGGAGGGCCGATCAGCTTAGCGACATGCGCGCGGCAACCGGTCATGTAAGGCGCCCACCCCGCCGGCCGCGACCCGCACCCAAAGCCCCCGCGCGGCATCGGGAGAAAGCCCGGAAAAGCCGCGCCACGGCGTCGTGAAAAAGGCCCCCGCCACCACCGCCGAGCCCGCGGGCGGACCGCCTAGCCACGCCCCCGGCGGCGCGCTACGATGTGATGAACAACGCGAAAGGATCACCCATGACCACCTTCGTTGACGTGACGAACATGTCGCGCTGGATCTTCAGCACCGGCGTGGAGAAGATCATCTCCGGGATGATGGACTACCTCGAAGCCGACTTCCTCAACTGGGACTCGTTCGAGAAGATCCCGCGCGTGGCCAGCCACTCCCCGATCGGGGTGATCGAGCTGATGCCCACGTCGAACTCGGAGGAGTACTCGTTCAAGTACGTCAACGGCCACCCGTCCAACCCAGCGCGCGGCTTCCAGACGGTCACGGCGTTCGGCGTGCTCTCCGACGTCGACAACGGCTATCCGACCTTCCTCGCCGAGATGACCCTGCTCACCGCCCTGCGCACGGCCGCGTGCTCCGCGCTCGTGGCACGCACGCTGGCCCGCCCGGACTCGCACGTCCACGCCCTCATCGGCTCGGGTTCGCAGTCGGAATTCCAGGCGCTCGGCATGCGCGCCGCGCTCGGCCTGGAGGAGCTGCGCATCTACGACATCGACCCGCACGCCATGGAAAAATTCCACCGCAACCTCGCCCCGCTGGGCTTTACGATCACGGTGTGCGACAGCGTGGACGACGCCGTGGCCGGGGCCGACGTCATCACCGTCTGCACCGCCGACAAGGCCAACAACACCATCCTGTCGGATGCGCAGGTGCGACCCGGCGTGCACCTCAACGCGATCGGCGGGGACTGTCCGGGCAAAACCGAGCTCGAAGCCGCGATCCTTGAGCGCTCCACTGTGTTCGTGGAATTCACCCCGCAAACCCGCATCGAGGGCGAGATCCAGCAGATGGCCCCGGACTTCTCCGTGACCGAGTTCGCCGACGTCCTGGCGGGTAAGGCGCCCGGGCGGACGTCGGCAGACGAGATCACCCTGTTCGACTCCGTTGGCTTCGCCATGAGCGACTTCTCCGCCCTGCGCTACACGCGCGACTCCGTGGCCGGCACCAGCTACTTCGACGACATCGAGCTGGTCGCCGAACCCGACGACCCCAAGGACCTGTTCTCCCTCATCGTGCCCTCGCTTCATCCGGTGGGCTGATGGGGATCACGGCGCGGCGCGCTAGGTTTGATGCGTGTTGATTGCCGCGATCGCCTTGACCCTGGGAGCGCTGGCCTATGCCAGCGTTCTGACCGAGGCCGCCCTCGGCTACCCGCTCTCCCCCACGGTGTCGTATTTGTCCGAGCTGTCGGCGGCGGACCAGGCGTCCTCCGCGCTCGTGCGCTCGATGGATGCGGCTGCGGGGGTGGCGTTCGCGGCCGTCGGGTTTTACTTGTGGTCACGACGCCGTGGCGCGGCGCGCGACCTCCTGCCCGGGGTGCGCTGGGGGTCAGGTCACGCGGGTGAGCTGGATGCGGGGCTGGCGGGAGCGCGCGGCGGACTACCGGGCGCGGCGGGCGGTGCCGGGGTTGGCGGCCGGCTGGCCGGGCTTGTGCCGGAGCGGGTGCTCGTAGCACTGGTGCCGGGCGGGATGGCGCTGTCCGGAGTCGCCACCGTGTTGGACGCCGCCTTCCCCATGGACTGTGCCGAATCCGTGCCCTCGTGCCGGGCACAACTCGAGGCCGGCACGTCGTTCAGCCACCTCGCCCATACGGTGACGTCGTCGCTGGCGGGGCTCGGACTGGTCGCGGTGGCGGTGGGCGCGCTGCTCGCCGGCACGCGGGTGATGCGGGCCGTGGGGGCCGTGGTGGTGGGGGCGATGGGCGTGGAGCTCGTGACGATCGCTGCCGGGTGGCCGGTGGGGATCGCGCAGCGCGTGCAGGTGGCGGCGTCCGTCGTCCTCATGCTGATGATTGCGGCGCGGATGGGAGGTGGACATGTGGGTGATCCTGCCCGGACTGGCTCTCGCTCCGCGTGACTACGCGCCGCTCGCCGCGCTCCTTCGCGGGCGCGTCATCGTGGCCGACCAGTGGGCCGTGCCCCTCACCTCGGAGGATCTGCCGCGCGCCCTCGGACTCCCCGACCGCGGCACCGAGCGGCTCGACCTTATCGGCCACTCGCTCGGCGGGCTCGCCGCCCTCTCCTTAGCCCTGGACGGCGCAGACTCTCTCACCCTGCTCGACCCCACCACCCTCGGCGAGGCCAGCTCCCACGTACGCGTTCCCCGGTTCGCCGCCCCGCTCGGAGCGCTGGCCCGCGCGGCGGCCATGCTTGCCCTGACGGGGAAGGACCCGATTTCCGGGGTCGAGCGGCAGGCGCGCTACGGCACGCCCGCCGGCCTCGAGGCCATCACCTTCCAGCTCGCCGAGCTTGCCCGCCTGCAGGATCGGATCTCTCAGAAGCTGAAGCACCCGCTTCCGCCCACGTTGCACGTGTGCGCTCTCCCCCACCCGGGGGCGAGCTCGCATCGCTCGGCCCAGCGCGCTTTCGCGCGCCAGATCGGCAGCGAGCTCATCGAGGCACGCGGCTGGAACCACCTGTTCCCGCTCACGCACCCGGCCGAGGTGGCGGAGTTGATCCTGGCCGGCCCATCTACTCGCCAGCCGCCCGCCAACTGACCCGCCGGCACCGGCACCGGCACCCTACTGGGCGGGTTTGACGAACGGGAACGCCAGCGTGTCGCGGATCGTGCCGTCCACCAGGAACATCGTCAGCCGGTCGATGCCAATCCCGAGCCCGCCGGTGGGCCGCATGCCGAACTCGAGGGCGCTCAAGAACTCCTCGTCAACCTCCATCGCCTCGGCGTCCCCGGCGGCAGCCAGCAGGGACTGGCGGGTGAGGCGGTCGCGCTGGTCGATCGGGTCGGTCAGCTCGGTGTACGCGGTGCCGAGCTCCATGCCGAAGGCCACGAGGTCCCAGCGCTCGGCCAGCCCGGGAACGGAGCGGTGCGGGGCGGTGAGCGGCGAGGTCTCCACGGGGAAGTCGAGGTAGAAGGTCGGCTCCTCGGTCTGGGACTCCACCAGCTCGTCGTACAGCTCGGTCACCATCGCGCCGGGCGTAGCGTGCAGGCCCACCTCGATGTCGAACTTCTTGCACAGCTCACGCAGCTCCTCCGCGCTCGTCTCGGCGGTGACGCGCTGGCCACAGGCCTCGGAGACGGCGTCGTGAACCGTGATTGAGCGCCACGGGCCGGAGATATCGAGCCAGCCGCCGCCCGGGCGCGGCACGCGCGGCGAGCCGTGCACCGCGGTGGCGGCGGCGATGATGAGCTCGCGGGTGAGGTCGCGCATCGTGAGGTAATCGCCGTAGGCCTCGTATGCCTCGAGCGACGTGAACTCGGGGTTGTGCGTGGAGTCGGCGCCCTCATTGCGGAAGTTGCGTCCGAGTTCGAACACACGCTCCACGCCCGCCACGCACAGCCGCTTGAGGAACAGTTCGGGGGCGATACGCATGGTGAGGTTGAGGTCGTAAGCGTTGATGTGGGTGGCGAACGGACGGGCGTTCGCGCCGCCGTGCACGCGTTGGAGGATCGGGGTCTCGACCTCGATGTAGTCCCGGACGGCCAGGAAGTCGCGCACGGCCTTCACCGCCGCCGACCTCGTGTACAGGCGCGTCCACGCCCCCGCGTCGGTGGCCAGGTACATGTGGCGGTTGCGCAGGCGGGCCTCGGGGTCGGCCACGCCGCGGAACTTGTCCGGCGGCGCCACCAGCGACTTCGCCGCCATGGTCCAAGACTCCACTGCGAAGGTGGGCTCGCCGGTACGGGAGACGCCGAGGCGCCCGGTCACGGACACCACGTCCCCACGGTCCACGCCCGCACGCCACAGCGCCATGTCGGCCGCGCTTGAGCGCTCGAGGCTGATCTGCAGCTCGTCGGTGCCCTCGCGCAGATCGGCGAAAATGATGCCGCCGTGGTCGCGGATGCGCAGGATGCGCCCCACGATCGAGATCTCGCCCACGACGCCGTCCGCGCCCGTCGCGTCAACAGCGCCCGTTGCGTCCGCGCCAGGCCCGGACGCAACCGGACCCCGCTTGACCTGCGCGATCGAGGCCGTGTGCGGGACGGCGGGCGGGTAGGCATCCATGCCGGCCGCCTCAAGGGTGGCGAGCTTGGCGATTCGCACGCGCTGCTGCTCGTTGCGCTTGGGCTCGATCGCAGGCGGGTTGAGCAGCTCGTCGAGGATAGGTTGCATGCGCGCCACAACGTCGCCCACATACGTTGCCGACTCCTGGGCGGCGTTGCGGCGGCGGAAGGCCTGGGGGACGTCGGGCACGAAGCCTTCGGCCCGCCCGCACGCGATGAGGGTGCGGGTGAGTTGCTGGGCCGAGCTGTAACACATGAGGCGGCGCTTCCACACCGGGTTGTACTTGGCGTTCGACTCGTACAGCGAGTGCAACTGCCACCAGCGCGAGGCCAGCATGAGGATGCGGTAGTTGAGGCGCTGCAACGGGGTGGCGCCCACGCGCTCGCTGACCTCGAAGGCCGAGCGGAACATGGCGAAGTTGAGCGAGATACGGTCAATCGCAAGGTTTTCGGCGTTCTGCATGAGCTCGGTCATCATGAGCTCGTTGACGCCGGAGGCCGCGTCCGGCGAGCGGCGCATGAGGTCCAGCGACACCCCGCGCTTGCCCCACGGTACGAACGTGAGAAGGGAGCGGACCTCGCCCCCGGCGTCGTGGGCGGTGACGACGAGGATGCGGGGGTCGCGCGGGTCGCCCAGCCGGCCGAGCGCCATGGAGAAGCCGCGCTCGTCGCCCACGCGCCAACGCTCGGCGCAGGCGGCCAGCTCGGCCAGCTCGGCGGCGTCGATCTCCTCCTGGCGGCGGATCTTCACGGTGTAGCCCGCATTGCGCGGGCCGGCGATCGCGCGGCGGACGGGCTTGTTCTTCGACAGGGAGAAGTCGGCGGGGTAGATGACCGACTCATCCCCCATCGCGATGAGGTGCATGCCGGCGTCCTGGTAGGCGCGGGCGCCCTCTTCGGAGGCGGAAATAACGGCGGGCACCCAACTGTAGCGGCGGGCCACCAACTGCCAGGTGGCAATCGCCTCCGGCCACGAGCGCCGATCACCCAGCGGGTCGCCGCCCGCCAACGCCACGCCGTTGGTCACCTTCCACGAGATCGCCGCCCGGCCGTTGGGGCTGGTGGTGAGCCGGCGGTCGTCGCGGGTGGCGAAGTAGGACAGGGAGTCGGCGTCGTCATCGTGAAGGAGTATCGTGCGCGCGGTGACCTCCGAATCAACCTGGCGGGCCACCTGGCGGGCGTCGGCGCGAAAGAAGGTGGAGATCGCGCCAAGCAGGCCGGCGACCACGATGATCTCGACGATGAGGAAGGTCCACCAGCCGGCGTCGTAGGAGACGTCGTAGGGGTGGCCGGTCGGGTCGGCGCTAACGATCGCGGCGGCCGCCCACTTCGCCGCGTCGAGGTAGGGCATGTGGTGGACCATGACGGCGCTGAGGAAGCCGTACCCGTATCCCAGGCCAAGCCCGCCGAGGCCGACCGCGAGCGCCCGCCACCATGCCCCGCGTACGAGCCGCCCCGGGAACGCCGCGCGCGCCCACAGCAGCACGATGATCGACGCGAGTGCGAAGAGTGTGGCGGCGACAAAGAGGAAGTATTCCAGGCGCTCCACGCCCAGCTCGGCAAGGTCGTGCCACATTGGGATGACCGCCACGGCAAGGGCGAGGGTGGTCACCTGGAAGACGACGAGGAAGCCAATCATCGCGGCGCGCTGGCGGCGCATGAAGCCGGAGGCCAGCATGGCGTTGATGAGGCCCCAGATGAGGGAGGGGTCGGAGTAGATGTTCGTCAGCCAAAAGAAGTCGGAGATCGCGGCCGCGGTGCCGGGAGCGATGCGCTCAACCAGCAGGCCCACGATATTCCACACGGCCACCACCTGAAGGAGGAAGGTGAAGAAGCGCGCGACTGCCTCTTGGCTGGCGCGCACGGGCTGACACGGTAGGTCCACGTCCATCGATGTATGCATAGGACAATCCTATGACTCGACCCTCTGCGCGCCCGTCATACCGTGGTACAGCCGCGGGACCGCCCTCCTCAGACCTCACGATTTGCGCAAGCAAACTCTGACGTAAAGACGGACATTTTCCCAGATCCTGGCTATGTGCGCGCGAAGTGTTTCACTAAGGTAGGGAGAAGAAATCGACAACAAGGATGTTTATGATTGCGCTTACACTCTTTCAGCCTTCGACCACGGCGATCGCCGGGTCGTCGCTGATCACTGCTCTTGTTAGCCTCCTGCCCCTCGTATTCTTCTTCGTCGCGCTCGGGGTGTTTTCCATCCCCACACACTGGTGCGCGCTCGGCGCCCTTGTGGTGGCGCTGATCGTGGCCACGGTCGGCTTCGACATGCCGGCGGCGATGGCGGGCATGTCCGCCGTTGAAGGCGCGGCCTTCGGCCTCATCCCGATCATCTACATCGTGGTGATGGCCGTGTGGCTGTACAACCTCACCGACCGCTCCGGCCGCGCCGCTGACGTCCAGGCCGTCTTCTCGGCCGTGGGCAAAGGAGACAAGCGCATCCAGGGCCTCCTCATCGGCTACGCGTTCTGCGGCCTACTCGAGGGCCTGGCCGGCTTCGGCGCCCCCGTGGCGATCGCCTGCACGATGATGTGGGCGCTCGGCCTGCCCCCGATCCGCGCCGCGCTCGCCGTCATGGTAGGCAACGCTCTCAACGTCGGGTTCGGCGCGATGGCGATCCCGGTCACCACCGTGGCCAAACTCGGCGGCGAAGACCCGAACCTGGTGGGCGCCACCATGGGCCGCATCACCCCGATCCTGCTCATCATCGTCCCCTTCCTCATGCTGTTCATCATGGACGGCATGCGCGGGATCAGGGACGGCTGGCTCGCCGCGATCGTCGCCTGGGCCGGCATGGCCGCCGGCGTGGGGCTCACCTCCAACTTCCTGTCCTACGAGCTCGCCGCCGTGGTCGGCTCCCTGCTCTCCTTCGCCGCGCTCGCCGCGCTGCTACGTTTTTGGACGCCGACGACGCCCGAGGACTTGCGTTCCCCCGCGCCCACCGAGCAACTTTCGGGCAGCCGGATCATGCTCGGCCTCCTGCCGTACTGGCTGGTGGTCATCGTCTTCGCGGTGGCCAAGCTGTGGCGCATCGGGGTGGACGTGCCGGCCGCCCTGGCCTCCACCGACATCTCCTTCGTCTGGCCGGGCCTGGCCGACGTCATGGGGCTGAACGGCCAGCAGAACACGTCGGTGACCTTCACCCTGCCCTGGCTGTCCTCGCCCGGCACGATGCTCTTCTTCACCGGTCTGGTGGTGGCGATCGCGTACTCGCGCTCGGAGGGACGTTTCGAGCTGCCGTTTGCCACCGGCATGCGCACGCTCGTCACCACCGTGGTCAACCTGCGCATCGCGATCCTCACGATCTGCCTGGTCATGGCCCTGGCCTACGTCATGAACTTCTCCGGCCAGACCGTGGCGATCGGCGCGTGGCTGGCCGGCACGGGCGCCGCCTTCGCCTTCCTCTCCCCCATGCTCGGCTGGATCGGCACCGCCGTGACCGGCTCGGCCACCTCGGCCGGCGCCCTGTTCGGAAACCTGCAGGCCACCGCCGCCCAGGCGGCCGACCTGCCCACCCGCCTCCTCCTCGGCGTCAACGAGATCGGCGGCGGCATCGGCAAAATCGTCAGCCCCCAGAACCTCGCGATCGCGGCAGGCGCCGTGAAGTCCGAGGGCTCCGAGTCGGAAATCTTGCGCAAGGCCGCCCCCTACTCTCTTACCCTCATCGTCCTGCTGGGCCTCATCACGGTCCTCGCCTCCAACGGAATCCTCGGATTCCTCATCGCATAGAAAGGTTCACCATGAGAATCGCGCTTTTCTCCACCTGCATGAACGACCTCATGTTCCCGCAGGCCGCGCAAGCAACGGTGCATCTCCTCCGCCGCCTCGGCCACGAGGTCGTCTTCCCCGAGGATCAGGCATGTTGCGGCCAGATGCACATCAACACCGGCTACTACCCCGAGGCCCTGCCCCTCATTGAGAATCACGTGCGCACGTTCGCCCCCGTGCTCGACGGCGAGTGGGACGCGATCGTGGCCCCCTCCGGCTCGTGCACCGGCTCGATCCGCACCCAGCAGGCGATGGTGGCCCGCGAACTCGGCCACACGGACCTCGCCACCAAGGCCGAGAAGATCGCCGAGAAGACGTACGACCTGCCCGAACTCATCGTGGACGTGCTCGGCATGGTCGACGTCGGGGCCTACTTCCCCCACCGCGTCACCTACCACACCACCTGCCACTCGCTGCGCGTGGCAAAGGTGGGCGACAAGCCGCTCCAGCTCATCCAGGCCGTGGAGGGCATCGACTACGTCCCGCTTCCCGACGCCGACGTGTGCTGCGGCTTCGGCGGCACGTTCTCGGTGAAGAACCCCGACGTGTCCTCGGCCATGCTCACCGACAAGATGGCCAACATCAAGTCCACCGGCGCCGAAATCCTCGTGGCCGGCGACTACTCGTGCCTCATGAACATCGCCGGCGGCCTGTCCCGCACACGCTCCGGAATCCGCGCCATGCACCTGGCCGAGGTGCTCGCCGGCAGCCAGGATGACCCGTTCATCGCCCCGGCCACAACCACGAAGGTAGGTGCCTAATGTTGAACATCAAGGAACTGGGCTCGAAGCTGGGGCTCAACCCCGCCGACTGGGCCGAAAAGGACATCGCCGAAACCGAGCTCGGCTGGGTGCCCGGCCACCCCATTCCCAACGACCCGCTCCGCTGGGGTCAGTCCTTCCGTGAAGGCTCAGAGGAAACCCTGCGCAACACGCAGATGCGGCGCAACCTCGGGTATGCCACCGGCAAGATCCGCACCAAGCGCAACACGCGCGTGGAGGAAATGCCCGACTGGGAGGCGCTGCGCGAATCGGCGTCGAACATCAAGCGCACCGTGGCCGCGAACTGGGTCGAGCTGCTCGAACAGTTCGAGGCGAACGTGACCGCCAAGGGCGGCGTCGTGCACTGGGCGCGCGACGCCGATGAGGCCAACCGCATCGTCTACGACCTGGTCAAGGCGAAGGGCGTGGACGAGGTGGTCAAGGTCAAGTCCATGGCCACGCAGGAGATCAACCTCAACGAATACCTGGGCGAGCGCGGGATCCAGGCGTGGGAGACCGACCTGGCCGAGATGATCGTCCAGCTGTCGGAGGACATGCCCTCGCACGTCGTCGTGCCCGCGATCCACCGCAACCGCGCCGAGGTCAAGGCGATCTTCGAGGCGCGCATGGACGACGCCGGGGAGCTCACCCACGAGCCGCGCGTGCTCGCCATGGCGGCCCGCGCCCACCTGCGCAAGAAGTTCCTCTCCGCGAAGGTGGCGATCTCGGGCGCGAACATCGGCGTGGCCGAGACCGGGACCGTGGCGATCTACGAATCCGAGGGCAACGGCCGCATGTGCCTCACCCTGCCCGAAACCCTCATCACGGTCATGGGCATCGAAAAGCTGGTGCCGCACTTCCAGGACATCGAGGTGTTCTCCCAGCTCCTGCCCCGCTCCGCCACCGGCGAGCGCATGAACCCCTACACCTCCTTCTGGACGGGCGTCACGGAGGGCGACGGCCCGCAGGAGTTCCACCTCATCCTCATGGACAACGGGCGCACCAACGTGCTGCACGACCCGGTGGGCCGTGAAGCCCTCAAATGCATCCGCTGCGCGGCCTGCATGAACATCTGCCCCGTGTACCGCGTGACGGGCGGGCACGCCTACAATTCGGTCTACCCCGGGCCGATCGGCGCGATCCTCACCCCGCAGCTGCTGGGCGCCACGGACCGCAAGGACCCGGCCTCCACACTCCCGTTCGCCTCGACCCTGTGTGGGGCGTGCTACGACGTGTGCCCGGTCAAGATCAACATCCCCGACATCCTGGTCCACCTGCGCCACAAGTACGCCGAAGCCAACCGGGGCGGCATCCCCGACAAGTGGGACATCGGCATGAAGGCCACGTCCAAGATCATGAGATCGGGCAAGGCCATGGAGGCGGCCGGCAAGGCCGTGGCCACCGGCCGTGTGGCCGCCGGCAAGGATCGCAAGATCGGCTACCTGCCCCTGCCGGTGGCCAAGGACTGGACCCGCGCCCGCGACATCCCCGCCCCGCCCGCACAATCCTTCCGCGATTGGTGGCACGAAGAGGGCTGCTGCGGTGGCAAAGGCTCGGAGGGCTGCTGTGGCGGCCATGAAGGAGGTGCGCGATGAGCGCCAAGGACGTGATTTTGAACCGCATCCGTAACGTCGGCCCGATCCCCACCCCGGAGATCCCGCGCGACTACCGCTTCGGCACCGACGCCTCGCGCGCGGTCGTCATCGACGAGATGGAAGAGGCCCTTATCGACTACACCGCGGTGGTCAAGCGCGTGAGTCCGGACGGGATCGCCGCCGCGATCGACGAGCTGCTCGACGACTGCTCGAGCGTGGTAGTGCCCGCCGGCCTGCCCGCCGAGTGGCAGGAGGCCGCCGGCAAGGGCCGGGAGGTTCGCGTGGACGAGCCGGCGCTTTCCAAGGCCGAGCTTGATTCCATCGACGCCGTCCTCACCGCCTCGCGCGTGGCCGTGGCTAACTCGGGCACGATCATGCTTGACGGCCAGCCCGATCAGGGCCGGCGCGCGATCACGCTGGTGCCGGACACGCACGTCGTCGTGCTCGAAGCCGACGCCATCAAGGCCACCCTCCCCGAGGCCGTGGCCGTGCTGGGCGAGAACCCCACCCGGCCCACCACGTGGATCGCGGGCCCGTCGGCCACCTCGGATATCGAGCTGGTGCGCGTGGACGGGGTGCACGGGCCGCGCAACCTGCGGGTGATCATCGTCGAGCGGTAGGCCACACGTAGGCAACAGGGCGAGGGCCCCGGGAGCGATCCCGGGGCCCTCGCCTGCTGAGCGTGCAGTTACTTCTTCACGTCCCAACGGGGGTCGGCCTTAACGCCCTTCTCAATGAGGCGCGGGTCGGCAGACATCGGCGTGCGCGGCTTGGGGTAGCGCTTGTCTTCCTTCCACCAGGGCATCCAGCCCACCCAGCCGTGCGCGGGAGGGGTTGGCGATTCGGGCTCGAAGCCCAGCTCGGCCGGGGTTTCCTTGATCGTGTCGACCAGGAAGTACTTGTCGGCGTCGTCGAAATTGTCCTTGACGATGTCGCGGAACTCCTTGTGCTCGTGGTACAGGCCGTCGCGTAGCGGGTGACGGCCAGTTTTAACCATCTTGTAAATCCAGTAGACGAACAACGCCACGTTGGAAATCAGCGCCGCCCACGCGCACACCTCGTTGGCGAACGGGTCCATCGTGGAGAAGTTGTGCATCTTCCCCGGCGGCACGAAGAACTCGGCGAGCAGGTTGTTCACCGCGATCCAGAACATGAGGGTGAAGCAGCGGAACCAGATCCACTGCCCGCGCGCCCACGTGAACGCTGGGATCGTGCACGCCAACAGCAGGGCGAGCGTGGCGTACCACGTGTAGTCGGACAGGGAGTTGTAGAGGAAGGCGTGGTTCCACAGGTCATAGGCGATGACCCACGGCCAGACCATGTCAACCCAGATCAGCCCGCGCACCTTGTCCTTGCCGTTGGCCTTCTTCATGCCCGGCGAGGTGATCATGATCTTGCCCAGACCCGTGATCGCGATGATGTTGAGCAGGCCCGCAATCGCGGTGATGATGTTCCAGTACCCGCCAATCGTGCGGAAGCCGGTGGCCGGGTCGATGCCCACGTTGTTCGCTTCGAAGTTCGCGGCGAGCGCCTGGTACCACTCGGGACTGTGGAGGGTGGCCGTGATCCCGCGGGCCTCGGGCAGGCCGGCCAGCATGTCGCGGGCCGAGCCGTCGTTGATCGCCTGCAGGCAGGCCGGGTCGGCGGCGCAGGCGTTATACGTGTCGGCCTCGAAGAAAATTGTGATGTCGCGGATGTTGGCCTCCATGATGTTGAGGGCCAACCCCAGCCAAAGCGCCACACCAAACCAGATCGCGTAACGGTGGGCCTTGAGCGGGTTGCGCTTGCCGTACCACAGCAGATAGCCGGTCATCGTGGCGGTGGCCACCATGATCGCGAACTTGCCGAACGGGAACCAGCCCACGATCGGGATCGCATACTTGATCGCGAACGGCATCGCGAGCACGCCACCCACCGTCCACAGCACAAACACCGTCCACGGCCACCTGCGATGCACCTCCGCGATCGCCACCTGCGCGACGAACACCACCAGCCATGTCACGTACACAATGGGAGTTCCTATCTCCCACAAAAAGAGCGAGTCCACGTCATTTCTCCTACCGCCGCGCGCCCTTGCGCAGCCCCGCGGCGTCGCCATTGACGCCTAGAAACAGTGGCATTAGCGTATACCCAGCTCACAGGCACGCTTTAAGGACCTCAGTCCCCACAAATGTGCACGAGGTCACAGTAAGCTCTTCTTCAACCAAAATGCGTGCGGTGGCATTCGTGGCGTCCGACGACGACGTCGGCCCGGCCCGTCGTCGTCGTTCGCAACAGATTCCAACGAAGGAAGAAGCACAATGCAAGCGAAGTCCGCATTGAAGATCCTTGCGCCGATCGGGCTCGCCGGCCTGGGCGGCATGATCACATTCAGCCAGCTCACCGGCAAAGCCACCCCCGAGGAAAACGCCTGGTACTACCCGGCCGACGACCTCATCGACGCCCACTACACCAACGGCCGCTCCTCAACCTACGCGATCGACATCGACGCGCCCGCCTACGCCGTCTACCGCATCATCAAGCAAATCGGCGCCAACCGCACCGGCTCATTCAGCTCGGACCTGCTCGAACGCGTCTTCGCCCGGCTCCCCTTCTACAACTCCTACGAAATCCAGGAAGAATACCAGCAGCCCGATTCGCTCATGCCCGGCGACAACGCCGCATTCGACTTCCACGGGATGTCGATGGAGTGGACCGACGTCGTACCCGGAAAGTACCTCGTGGAATGGGTAGACACGAAGTCCGCGCCCATGGCCCCCGGATCGTATGCCTTCCGCTTCCCCGGCATGAAACACTTCGCCGCAGCCTGGTGCTTCTACCTCATGCCACTCAAGGGCGAGCGCCCCCGCCTCATCAACCACTGGCGCATCGGATTCGAGCCCAACGGCAAGATCATCTCCGCTATCAATTGGACCAACATCGAGCTCATCGGCGGCGTCATGGCCCACCTGCAAAACATCTACATCAAGCGCGTAGCCGAGTTCCGCAAGAAGGAAACCCTGGGCGGCAAGGCCATGCGCAAGGTCTTCGGCGGCGGGATCATCAACACCGGCACCCCGGCCGGCCGATACGACGGCACCCCGCTCTTCGACAACACCTACACGCAATGGTTCCAGTACGGACGCCAGCGGCCCTCCGTGCTCGACATCCGCGAACCTGTCACCGACAATCCAAATTGGCCGCCCACGGGCCCGGACACGCCCTGGGCCGACGTCGTCGACGAAGAGTACTTCGTGGACTGGGAAGAGCCCGAATTCTCCTGGGACGAGCAGATCCGCCAGAAGATGGAACGCACCTACCTCAAGCGCTGGGGCAAGAAGACGCCGAGCGAGGGTAAATAGCCATGAATCCCCCAATTCCCGATTACCCCACCCTGTTCTTCTTCGAGGTGGGCGAGTGGTGGGACTACGCGATGCTCCTCGTGGTCATCGCGGGGCTCGCCTTCACGGCGTGGCTCGCGCAACGTAGCAAGTACGTGGCGCTCGCCGTGTTCATCGTCATCCCGGTCACGCTCACAATTTTCGTGTGGCCCACCTCCACCCAAGGCACGGAGGCCGCCGGGTGGTTCGCGATCGTCAAGCAATACTCGGCGCTCGCCGGATCACTCAGCTTGGTGGCCCTGCAGTACGTGAAGAAACTGCAGACCAACAAGTGGTACCTGCTCATCCCGCCGCTGCTGCTGGCCGTCAACATTGTGGAGGCGGTCATCCGCGACTTCCAGTGCTACTTCATCCACGGCGCCGATCCCGTGACCGGCCAGTGGACGTGGGGCGGGCCCTGGAACATCATGAACGGCGTGGCCGGGATCCTCAACCTGCTGATGATCTCCGGTTGGATCGGCATCTACGTGTCCAAGAATAAGGACAAGGGCATCATCTGGGGCGACCTCACCGTGTGGTGGATCATCGCCTACGACCTGTGGAACGTTGCCTACGTCTACAACTGCCTCTCGGACCGCGCGTGGTACTCCGGCGTGGCACTCCTGCTGGCCTGCACGATCCCCGCACTCATGTGGTTCGGGCGCGGCCAGTGGATCCAGTACCGGGCCTACACCCTCACGTTCTGGTCCGCGATCGTGCTCACCTTCCCGCACTTCATGCACGATTCCATGTTCGCCCACCGGCACAGCCAGAACCCGCACGCGATGTTCCTCATCGCCGCACTCGCCCTGGCAGCGAACGCGGCGCTGTCCATCTACCACTTCTACCGCGTGTTCAAGTACCGGCGGAACCCACTCACGCAGGAGGTCTACTCCGACACCCCCCCCTACATCCCCTGGGTGCACGCCACCGCCACTCCCGAGGCGCAGGACCGGATCGCCGCCCGCCTGGGCAAGACACCCGAGGAAGTGGGCTATCGGTAACGGCCAGCGCGTGGCCTAACCGGGCTTGTGCGTGACCTGACTGGCCTCGTCCCGCGAAGGGACAGGGTTGGCCCTGCCGGCCGGGCTGGCCGGGCGCGGCCGGCTACCAGGCGCGGTCTGGGCCGGGGGGTTAGCGCAGGCGGTGGCCCGACGCGATCGAAATCCGGTTGTAGGCGCCGATGAGGATAATCGACCACTCCAGGGCCGAGACCTGCTCCGGGGTGAAATACTCGAGGGCGGCGGCGATCACGGCGTCGCGCGCCTCGGGGCGCTCCAGGGTGGTGAGAGCCTCAGCCAGCTCGAGGATCGCACGCTGCTTGGGCGTGAACGGGGAGCCGGCGTCACGCCACGCGGGCAGGACGTCGATGTGGCGCTGGTCCATACCGGCCTCGCGCAGGGCGGGGACGTGGACGCCGAGGCACGCCACGCAGCCGTTGATCTGCGAGACGCGCACTTTCGCCAGCTCGACCTCCTCCGCGGTGAGGCCTGCCGCCTCCCACGCCTCGCGCGACTTCATCGAAGCGGCGTTGAGAGCCTTGTAGACATCCGGGGTTGCCTTGGCAATGTCGATTCGGGTCATTCTTCTCCTTCGGTCAAACGCGAGGTCGTTCGGGGAACGCATGCATTCTACGGGCGCGCGCCCACCACGTTCGCACCCTGTAGCCGACCACGGGCGGATTTCATTCCCGCGATTCACTAATCAAAAACGACGTCCGCGCCCGCACCCGCGGCCACTCCCGCCAGGCACATCTCTACCTGCGCGCGGGTGGTTTTGCCCTCGTGGAGCGGGGGAAGCTCGTCCAAGCCGAAGTAGCCCGAGTCGATCGTTTCTACATTCGGCTCAAACTGGCCGCCCATCACGTCGCAGGCCACAAAGATCTTCCAGATGCTCCACGGCAGCTCGGGCTGGTTATGCTTGGCTCGGTCCTGGACGGCGAGCACACGCCGGGGCACCACGTCCAGGCCGGCCTCTTCCTTGGTTTCCTTGGCCACGTTCTGCCCCAGGGTCAGGCCGATGTCGGCCCACCCGCCGGGCATCGCCCATCGGCCGGAGGCCTCCTGCACCAGCAGGATCTTGCCCTCGCGCACGATCACAGCCCGGGTGTCTAGCTTCGGGGTTTGGTAGCCGTCCTCGTTGCAGAAAAGCTCAGCCACCTTCTCCACCGGCACGTCGGTGTAGGAGGCGAGGATCTCCGCCGAGATCTCCCGCAGGCGCGTATACCGCTCCCTGTCGAAGACGTCCGTGGCGTAGGCCAGGCCCGTCTGGGCGATTGCTTGGATTTCGGTGGCCCACGTCAGCCATTGCTCGTTCATGGGATCAGCCTACCCAAGCCCGCCCAGGCCTCCGCCACACGCGCGATCATGGCCACCCGCGCCTCGACCCCGGCGTCGGCGGGGACCTGGATCTTGACCCCGCGGTAGTCTTCGGTGCCGCCCCCGGCCGCAATGAAATCGCGGACGCGCCGCGGGGTGAGCAGGCTTGAGGGCTCATCCACGCTGAGGGGCAGGTGGGTGTCAGCCCAGCCGGCGCCGTACGCGGTGTCCGCCCCTCCCGCGCCCGAGCACATGAGCCCGGCGAGCAACCCGTGCTCGGCCAACAGCGCCGCCTGCGCCTCGGGCCGGCCGGGATCCTGGGACTCGATCACCGAGCGCCCCCAGTTCAGCGCGATCTTCACACCGACTTGCCGGGCCACCTCGATCTCTTCCTCCAGGCTGAGGAAGTTCTTCTCCCCGGCCCCCGCGCGGCCGCGGGCGTCGCAGTGCTCGATCACGATCTCCACGCCGATCCGCTCGGCCTCGGGCAGCAGGTCGCCGAGCGAGGCCACCAGCGCCCCGGCATCGGCCGTATGGCTCGGCGCGGAGTGTAGCTCCACCCGCCGCACCACTCCCCCGGCGGCATCATTCAGCGACTCAACGGCGCCCAGGATCTGGCGCGCTTGAGTAAGCGCGGCGGTCCGGGCAGCGTCATCGGGACTCCCCAACCCGAACCCGGGCCAGGAGCCGAGCATCCGCATCGTGTCGGGGATCGCGGTCACCACCGAGTCCGTGAAACGGCCGGCGAGCTGGCGGGCGAGCCAGGCGGGGTCGGGGTCGAGGGCGTCGGTGCGCCACGGGATCTCCAGGCCGGTGGCGATGGGGGCGAGCGCGTCGAGGAAGGCTTCTTGTTCGGCGCGGGTGGCGGGCATCGCCGCGTAGGCTCCAACGATCATGTCAGTCCTTTCAATCCTTCCAATCCTCTCAAAGCCCCGGTTAGCGGGGGCGGACGGAGAAGGCGAAGTCGCCGGTGGATTCGCCGGTGATCATGGGCGGGTGCAGGTCGCGCATGCGTAGCACGCGCCGGCGCCCGACCAGCCAGTACAGCAACGCCAGCGACACCACGGCGATCAGCGCGAGCACCCCCACCGACCCCCAGTACTGGGTGGCCGTGCCGCCGGAGATCGCCACGCGGAAGGCATCTACCGAGTACCGCATCGGTGAGATGGACGACAGCCCGCGGTAGAAGGAGTTGAGCATCTCCGTGGGGAACGTGCCGCCCGAGGCCGGCAGCTGCAAGATCAACGCCACGAGGAACACGGCGCTCTGCGGCGAGCCCAGCCACAGCCTTACCAGATAGCCCAGCGCCATGAAGGCTAGCGCCGCCACGATCAGCAGCAGGATGAACCGCCACGGGTGCACCGGGTGTAGGCCGAGCAGGCCCCACACGCCCAGGCCCATGATGAGCGAGGAGGCCACGCCCATCACCGCGAATGGCGCAAACCCGTGCATCATCGGGGCGAAATTGCTGGCGCGGGAGAGCACGAGCCGCCCGGGCATCGTGCGCATCACGAGGAAGAAGGTCACGGAGGACACCCACAGGGCGATCGAGAAGAAGAATGGGGCCAGGCCGCGCCCGTAGGTCTCCGCGTCGTTGTCGGTGATCACGCTGATGCTGACCGGGGAGGACATGATCTCAGCAAGGTGATCCACTTCGGAGTCCGTGAGCGCGGGGATCTGCGCCACGCCCTGCTCGAGCCCGTCGGCCAGGGTCGCGGCGCCGGTGTCGAGCTGCTGCATCGCAAGGTCGAGCTGGGACACGCCGCTGACCAGCTGCTCCAGCCCCGCCACAGCCTCGGGCAGCTTGCCACTCAGCCCCGAGATGAGGGTGGTGAGCTGGGTCTTACCCTGGTTGATTTGTTCCACGCCGGCGTTGATGTCCTCGGCGGAGGAGCCGAAGCTCCGCAGCGCGGCATCGAGGCTGTTGAACGACGAATCGATCGCCGCCATCGCCGCATCCGCCGCGTCCACGGCCGCCTTCGTGGCGTTGTAGTCGAGGTTCGCCTGCAGGCTCGAGGTCAGCCTCAGCTGCCCGGACACGTTCGCGGACAGGTCGCCCAGCAACGACGACGACGCTGCGATGTCCTCCTGCAACTTCGCCAGGAAGGCGGGGTCGTTTGCCAGGTCGGGGTTGGCAGCCATTTGGAGGAGGGCCTTGTTGACGGCGTCGAGAGCGGAGTTCGTCTTCCCAATCGTCGAGTTTGCGTTCCCGGACAGTTCGGCGCTGAGCCCGCCGAGGTTGACGGCGTCGTCCTGGAGCTTGGGTAGGTTGTTGTTGACGTAATTGCGTAGCGGGCCGAGCGCGGCCTTGACGTTGTCTTTGCCCACCTGCACGCCGTCGGCCACGTTCTCCAGCCCGACCACGGAGCCCGTGGCGCCGGACACGCCAAGCAACACGCTGGTGGCGCCCCGGTCGAGGGTGGCCATCGCGTCCGACAGCTGCGCCATCTCCTCCTGCATCCCTGGCACGTCCAGTCCGGAGAGCGCCTCGTTGAGCGTGGATACGCCGGTGGCGGCCTGGGTGAGGCCGTCGGAGAGTTGGCGGGCGCCGTCGGCGGCGGTGGTCATGCCATCGCGGATGACGGACAGCTGCCCGAACAGGGTGGAGAAGTACGCCTCGCCCACCGCGGCGTTGACCTGCTCCTGGATGAGCGCCTGCATCTGGGACAGGAGGGAGCCGGCGATGAAGCCGTTGGCGTCGTCGCGGTGGAAGGTGATGGTGGCGCGTTCGGGTTGGAAGCGCCCGGCGGCCACGAGGTTCGCGGAAAAGTTCTCAGGCACGGAGACGATCATGTAGATCTCGCCCTCACGCAGCCGCCGCTCGGCCTCGGCCTCGTCGTCCATGAACTGCCAGTCGAAGCCGTCCTGGCCTTTGATCGCATCTACGAACAGGGAGCCGGCGTCGATGGTTTGCCCGTCGAAGTCCACCGCCTTGTCCGAGTTGACGATCGCCACCTTGACCTTGTCGATCTCGTGGTAGAGGTCCCAGTTGGCGTGCAGGTAGATGCCGCCGTAGAGGGCGGGGACGATGAGGATAAAGACGAGGGCGATCACGGGGATGCCCCGGAAGTGCTTGAATTCGAGGGTCGCGGAGCGCAGCGGCTTCATTATTCTTCCTCCTCGTTCACGACGACGTCGCCCCCGGCCGCGTCCGCCGGCTTGGCCTGTGTCGGCTCGGCCTGCGTCGGCTCTCCGACGGTTGCGACCACCACCTCGTCCTGGTCCGGGTCCAACGGCGCGAGGACCTCGGGTTCCTCGATGGCCTCGTCGATGGTGACGGGCGGCTCCTCAATCTTGTGGATGCGCGTGACCTTCGTGGGCACGAGGTGAACGCGGACCGCGCCGACGGGCGCCGCGTTGGCATTGGAGGCGCTGACGACGATGACGTTGTTATCCATCGTGGCAAGCTTTTGCAGGGAGGCCAAGAGGGTGGCGGCGTGGTGGGCGGGCACGTCGTGATCCACCCCGTCCACGACGATAACCGCCGCCGGCCGCAGCATCGCCAGCGCCGCGCACAGCATCGCCTTCTCCGCACCCGGGAGCTCTTGGTAGAGGGCGCCGCGGTCGATTCGGTAGCCGAGGAAGTCCTCGATCTGCTCCGCGCGCTCGACGGCCTGGCGGATGCTCATACCGTCCTGGACCGCGCGCTCACCGATAAGTTCACCTACCGTGAGGCGGTCATCCGGGGCGGCGTACTGCCCGATCCGGCCCACCGCGGCACACTGGAGGACGGCGGAAAGCTCGGTGTCGGCGTCGTACCCGGCGATCTCAAGCCCGCCGGTCACGCGGCGCAACCGGCCGGCGAGCGCGAGCAACAGGGCCGAGCGGCCCGAGCCGGAGGTGCCGTGCACAATGCAGAGCGTGCCCGGGGCGAGCGCGAGGTCGAGCGGCCCGAAGATCGGACCGTGCACCGAAGAAGCAGCGAGGCGAATGGCACGAAGCACGCTGCCGTCGTCGTTAAGCGAATCAACTTGGACCTGTTGCTTGCGTCTCATCTGATTTCCTACTCTGACCAGCATTAACGTCGGAAGTCTACCGCCGTGAAAAATGCCCTCGAAACTTGTTCGCCGCGCGCGTTAGTTGCGCATCCCGTGGACGGGTGCGGGGATGAATCCGCCGCGTGCCACGAACTCGGCCGAGGACACGGCGCGTACGGGCATGACGGGCGCGTAGCCGAGTAGCCCGCCGAAGTCCACCTCGTCGCCTTCCGCGGTGCCGGGGGCGGGGATGACGCGCACGGCTGTCGTCTTGTGGTTCATCACCCCGATTGCGGATTCGTCGGCGATCATGCCGGCAATTGCGGCGGCGGGGGTGTCGCCGGGAATGGCCACCATGTCCAGGCCGACCGAGCAGATCGCCGTCATCGCCTCCAGCTTCTCGATCGAGAGGGTGCCGGCGCGGACGGCGTCGATCATGTTCGCATCCTCCGAAACGGGGATGAACGAGCCGGACAGCCCGCCCACGCGCGAGCAAGCCATCATGCCGCCCTTCTTCACCGCGTCGTTGAGCAGGGCGAGCGCGGCGGTGGTGCCGTGAGCGCCCACGCGCTCCAGGCCCATGGCCTCGAGGATCGCGGCCACGGAGTCGCCGACTTCGGCGGTGGGGGCGAGCGAGAGGTCGACGATGCCGAAGGGCACGCCCAGCCGTTCCGCCGCGAATTCACCCACGAGCTGGCCGGCGCGCGTGATCTTGAAGGCGGCCTTCTTGATCTCCTCCGCGATCTCGTTGAGCGGCGCGCCGCGCATGGGTTCAATCGCGTTGGCGACGACGCCGGGGCCGGATACGCCCACGTTGATCACGGCGTCCGGCTCCTCCACGCCGTGGAAGGCGCCGGCCATGAACGGGTTGTCCCCCACCGCGTTGGCGAAGACCACGAGCTTGGCGCAGGCGATCGCGCTGCGGTCGGCCGTGAGCGCGGCGGCCTCCTTGATGACCTCGCCCAGCAGGGCCACGGCCTCCATGTTGATGCCGGCGCGCGAGGAGGCCACGTTGACCGACCCGCACACCACATCCGTGTCGGTCAGGGCCCGCGGGAGGGAGGCGATGAGGGCGCGATCGACGTCGCTCATCCCCTTGTCCACCAGCGCCGAGTAGCCGCCGATGAAGTTGACGCCCACGGCCTTGCCGGCCCGGTCGAGGGCGTGAGCGATGTCGACGACGCCGCCCTCCAACCCCGCCGCCACCAACGCGATCGGGGTGACCGAGATGCGCTTGTTGACGATCGGGATGCCAAGCTCGCGCTCGATGCCCTCGGCGACCTCCACGAGGCGCGCGGCCTGGGTGGTGATGCGCTCGTAGATCGCTTCGCACGTGGCGGCCATAGTGGACCGGCGGCAGGACAGGAGCGAGATCCCCATCGTGACCGTGCGGATGTCCAGGCGGTACTTTTCAATCATCTCCACCGTGGACAGGATGGACTGCGGACTCGAATGGAAAGCCACGGCGCACCTACAGTTCGTTCATTGCTGTGAACAGGGCCTCGGACTGGACCCGGATCACGGTAGACTGCTCGCGTTCGACGGCGGTCAGGGCGGCCTGGAGCTCGTCGATCGAGTTGGAGACCTCCACGCGGAGGATCATGGTGAAGAATCCGCCCATGAGAGTCTGGGAGATGTCGAGGATATTGGCCTTGTGTTCCGCGAGCGCGGTGGTCACTCCTGCGACGATGCCCGGGTGGTCCGAGCCGGTAACGGTGATGATTGCGTACATTTTTCCATTCTATCGCGCTGGCCTGGGAGGTCATATGGGCGCATGGGCGGGATGGTTCGGCGCCCGGGTTTAGGCGCGGGATGACGCGCGGCTGGCGAGGATGAGCGCGGAGACGAGGCCGACGCCGAGCGCCACGGCAGAGCCGGCGAGGGAGATGCTGGTCGCCGTCGCGAAGGATTCGGTAAGGGCGGCGTGGAGGGCCGCGGGGTCGGGGGCCTGGGCGGCGAGCTGAGACATGGCGGAGCCGGCGGAGGTGACGGTGGCGTCGGTGATGGCGCTGGCGCCGGCGGCGGGGATGCCGAGGTCGGCGAGCTTGGCGGGGAGGAGGGCGGTGAGGCCGGCCGCGAGCGCGGAGCCCGCCACCGCCGAGCCGAGCGAGGAGCCGAGCTGGCGGAACGTCGTCTGCGTGGCGGATCCCATGCCGGAGCGCTCGATCGGCACGTCGGCCAGGACCACGGAGGCCACCTGCGCCGAGGCCAGACCCATGCCCAGCCCGTAGCCGACCAGCACCGCCGACATCGTGATCGCCGACAGGTCCGCGTGCAAGATCGCGGCGAGTACCGCAATGCCGGCGACTTCCAGTACCAGCCCGACGACGACCGTCCAGGCCGCGCCGATCTGCCCGGCCACGTGCCGCGCGGCTGCCCCGGAGAAAAACGCGCCGATAGCGAGCGAGGCCAGCACCCAGCCCGCTTCGATCGCGCCGAATCCCTGCACGTTAATCAGGAACAGGGGAAGGACGAACAGGGCGCCGAACTCGCCCATCGCCACCATCATCGCGGTGACGTTGCCGTTGGTGAAGGAGGAGAGGGTAAAGAGGCTGACGTCGAGGAGGACGGCCTGGCCGGCGCGGCCACGGCGAGCCTGGTCCCAGACGAAGAGGGCGAGCAGGGCCAGCCCGAGTGCGATCGCGACGAGCGTGGGTGAGACCCAGCCGGCGCGCCAGGTGAGAGGGCCGAGGGCGGCGTCGTTCTTCATGCGGACCCAGCCGAAGGTGGTGGCCTCGATGAGGCCGAAGACGAGGGTGGCCATCGCGGCGGCGGACAGCGCCGGGCCGCGCCAGTCGATCCCGACGCGGGCGCGCTCCCCGGCGGGCAGCACGCGCAGGGCGAGGGCGAAGATGACCGCGGCGATCGGCGGGTTGATGAGGAAGATCCACTCCCAGGAGAAAGTCTGGGTGATCCAACCGCCCAGCAGCGGGCCGATCGCGGCCATTGCCGCCATGACTGCGCCCCACATGCCGAAGGCGGCCGCGCGGGAGCTGCCGCGGAAGGTGGCGTTGATCGTGGACAGGGTGGAGGGTAGCACGAGCGCGCCACCCAGGCCTTGCAGGCCGCGAGCGAGGAGGAGGGTGGCGGCCGACGTCGCGAGCGCGGCCAGGAGGGAAGACGCGGCGAACACCGCGAGGCCCGCGAGGAAGACCCGCTTGGTGCCGATCCTGTCGCCGAGCGTGCCCGAGGTTAGGAGCAAGGAGGCGAAGATCACCGAGTACAGGGAGGTGACCCACTGGGCTTGGGTGAGGGTGAGGCGGAGGTCGGCGATGATCGTCGGGATCGACACGGCCACCACCGTGGAGTCCAGCACGATGAGGGAGACACCGAACATGACCACGCCGAGGATGAGCCAGCGGTTGGGCGGGGTTGGGGCGGCGCGGCTTGGTGCGCCGGAGGTGGCGGACGCGGCGGGAGTTTCCGTGTCGGGAGCGTCGTGGGCGGCGCTGCGCGTAGTGGTCATGGATGAACCTTTCGATGATCGGCGGCGCGGCCGTCGAGGATGCGACACGGTGTCGCACCTCTCCATTAAACACCCTGCGACAGGGTGTCGCAAGTACCGGCCGGGTAGCTGATCATGGCACAATGGCAGGCGTGAATAGCCCCTACCACGAACAGCTCGCGAGCCGCCGCGCGCAGACCCTCGCGCAGATCTACGACGTCGCCGAGGCGATCATGAGTTCGGGCGCGGAGCTGACCGCGGGCGCCGTGGCCGACGCCGTGGGGATCAAGCGCAACTCGCTCTACCGCTACATCGATTCGATCGACGACCTGCGGGCCCGCGTGGTCGGACGGCACTTCCCCGCGTGGATCACGGCCGTCCGGGAGGTGGTGGACGAGGCGCGGGCCGGGGCGTCGGATACCGAGCAAGCCGAGGCTAGCTCTGTGGCTGAGCGCACGGGCGCGGGGATGACTGGCACTGCGGCTGCCGGCACCGCCGAGCGCGGGGCGCGGGCTACGGTTGCTTTTGTGGAGGCGAACCTGCGCCAGGCCACCCGCAGCGGGCACGGCTGGCTTATGCAGCTAGGCGCGGGGATCCGGCGCTCGCAGCTGGAGGGCGAGAGCGGCGGGCACGCCGTGCTGGACGACATGCTCGCCGAGCTCGTGGCCGAGGCGCTGCCGCAGGTTGAAGCCGAACGGCGGGCGATCGTGGCCGCCCTCATCCGCGGGCTCATCTCCACGGGCTTCACGCTCATCGACGCGGGCGGCAGCGAGGACGTCATCGAGGAGGCCACGCAGGCGACGCGGGCGATACTGGCTCGCGCCTACGGGAGCATGGTCCGCACGATCGACCCGTTCGCGTCCACTTCGAGGTAACCACCCTCGTCGTACTCGTTTTTTAAGTACACCCGGAAATACGGGACGTCCGTGTCGTCGCGCTCAATGATGATGTGGGTGGGCTCGGTGCCCTCAGCGCCAGCCTCGGCCATGATGCGTTGCCCCTCGGCGATCATGGCGAAGGTGGCCTCCCAGTCGACGTCGTTGATCGTGAAGCGCCGCCCGGAGTCCACCTTCGTGGGATCGGCGGGCGCGATGCGCGCCACGCGCCCGTCAGAGTGCGTCACCTCAACAGTCTCGCTGCGTCCACCCTCCTCGCGGAACGACTCCACGTTAAGCCGCCCGCGGAACACTGTGATGCTGACCATCTCGGTCAGACCCACCTCGTCAAGGGTCTCTTGGACGGCGGGCACGAAGCGATCGAGGGCGAAGTAGTAGGTTTCGCGGGCGGCGTCGTCGAGCTGGGCGAACTCGGTCGACGTCGTGACCTCGCCCTTGGGCGTGAGGAACACCGTCTCGGACCCGGTCTCGTCTCGGAACACCATGCGCACCTCAAGCGCAACCGAAATGGGAAGGAGCCGGGCCACCGAGACCCTCTCGATCTTCGGGTCGGCAAGCCCCAGCTCGCGCGCCACGTTTTTCGCCTCGGGGATGGCTCGGATGATCTGCGACCAGTTCACGTCCCCAAGCTGAAGGCCGCCTCGTTGAAATCAAGCCCGGGCTCACGTATTTTGACTGTTCGCGAGATGACTTTGCCGCCTCGCACCACCACATCATCGATCTGCGCCCCGCCAAGCGCGGTGGACGCGTCAGCGTCGAGCTTGATGTCCGCGAACGCAACCTCGATCACCTGGTCGTGTCCGAGCTCGCCCTCCAGCACGTCGAGCGCCTCAAGCAAGGGCACTTCTTCGAAGAGGTAGCCGTCGTCGATTTGCTGCACACGCCCGTCGTACTTGCCGACCATGTACTTCAGGCACGGCACCGGGTCCGACGTCGACAGGAACGGCGCGCCAACAGCGCCGACCACGAACGCCAACACCAGCACCCACCCCCTCCGGTGGAACTTGGTCGGTGCACGCCACTCTTCGAGCGGTTCGGCGTAGGCCACGGCGTCGGCGTTTAACGCCTGCGACGCGGGCGGAACCTCATCGCCAAGGAGGACGTGGATGTTGCTGTATTCCTCGTACGGGTGCGCGACCGCCACGAGGGCCCCGGTCTCCACCTCGTGCAGGTCAAGGAGGGACACGATGTCCTTCGCCGCTGCCACGAAGAGCAGCACGCGAGTCACGGTTCAGAATTTTTCCGAGCCGGTCGTAGCGAAGGCGAGCGATGAGGCCAGGCCACCCAGAACCAGCGCAAAGAGCAGTCGTCCCATGCTATTGCACGCTAAGGCGCCAATGTGAACGCGAGGTTACGGGTTTTCGGTAGCCGTGCGACCAGCCACCGGGCGCTAGCCCATCGGCGTCGCGAGGAAGGCCCGCATCGCCTCCTTCACGCGATGCCACGTGCGCGAGGACGGCACCGACAGCGCCCCGTGGAAGGTGCCCGGGAACATGTGGAGTTCGACAGGGACGCCGGCGTCGGCGAGGTCCTGGGCGAGACGAAGGCCCTCGTCGCGAAGCGGATCGGCCGGGTTGACCACGATAAACGTGGGCGGCATGAGCGCCGCGGCCCGCCGTGAGGGCACGTAGGGCGGGGTGACGCGCGGGTCGCCGAGGTAGTGGCGCCACGACGCCGCCGACGCCTCCCGCGTCCAAATCGGCCCGTCGCGGTAGGTGGCGAACGACCCCGTATCCATCCCCGGCTCCAGGCACGGTTCGAGCACGAACGCGCGTTCGATCCGCACCGGCTCGCCGCTTTCTGCCAGCAGGGCGATTGCCTGTTGTGCCAGGCCGGCGCCGGCGGAGTCGCCCAACACGTACAGCGGCAAGCCCGGGTAAGTCTGGGCGAGGTAGCGCAGCGCGTCGGCGCAGTCGGTGGCGCCCGCCGGCCACGGGTACTCCGGGGCAAGCCGGTAGTCCGGGCTCGCCACCACCGCTCCCCCGAACAGTTCGACCAGATCGGCGTTGCGGGCGTCGTCGAACCGCGCCTCACCCGCCACGTATCCGCCGCCGTGGATGGACAGCACCGCCGCGGTCGGCTCCCCGTCGCCCCGCAGGCACCGCAGGGGCACCGCGCCAACGACGACGGTCTCCACCGTCACGCCCGCACCCGGACTCGCGCCGCCGAAGGCGTCCTCTCCCTGCCGGCGAACCACGTGGTAGCGGGCCATGTCTTGTGACGGCGTCGTGTCGAGGAGGGAGGCCAGCTCGTCGGCGATGTAAGGGGCCGGCTGCGGGTCCTGCCCGTGGCGGCCGAGGAACTCGTTCACGACCTGGTAGAACTCCTTGGGCCGGTCGCGGCGGACCGTGTGGGTGGCGTCGGGGATGAGCGCCGTGCTGAGGTGCGGATTGGCGAGGGCCTCGGCCTGGGCAAGGCCGGCCGCACCGAACAGGACATCGCCGCCGTCGCCCGTAAGGAGAAGCGTGGGCACCGCGAGCTCGGCCAGGAGCTCCCGCCCGCGCCCACTCACCACGCCCGTGGCCAAAAAGCGCCGGTCCACCTGCGCCTTCCCCTGCGCCCACGCTCCATACTCGGCGGCGGGCCAGGCTGGGTATGACGCCTTCAGCTCGGCGATCGCGTGGCTCGGATCCGCGGTGACGGCATCTTGGTGGACGACGCGCTCGCGAGCCGTGTCAGCGTAGGCCTGCCGCTGGGTATCGGTGAGGAGCGCGGGGTCCTCAAGCACGAGCGCCTGTACCAGGTCCGGCACCTCCCGCGCGATCGCCGCCGCGATCGCCCCACCCATCGAGTGCCCCATCAGCACCACCTTCCGGCTCACCGCGTGGCGGGCCGCGTCGATGACGACCGCCCGGGCCGCCGCGACGAGAGCGGTGAAGGGGTCGGCGAGGTCGTCGTCGTGAAACCGGCGCGACAAGCCGTGACCGAGGGCGTCGACCAGGTAGACGCGCCACTCGGTCCCCCATCGGCGCGAGATGCCGGACAGTGCGGCGGCGTTGTCGGTGACACCATGCAGCGCGACGATCACGCCCCTTTCCTCGCGGCCGGATACCGAATACGACGCTGCGTTGCTGATCATGGGGGTTCCTTAGCTCGTGGGCGGGCGCTACAAGTCTAGACCGAAAGCGGGGCGCGGCGACGTGGGGGCAACCGGGTTGAGACAAGGTGGACGATTCTGGGGCGATCTTTCTACATACGAAGATCGCCCCAGAATCGTCCAGTGAATTCAAATCGCCGGGGCGGGGCGGCGCCGCGCTATGCGCGACTATCCTGGCCGTCGCCTCCGAGGAGCTTCCTTCCCTCGATCACGAACCCATCTGTGCGAGTGCCGGTGCATTCCTCCGGGCTCGCAACGGAGTCGACTCCGACATAGCGAGAACTACCCCCGCCCGGCGCTTCAAAGCTCAGAATCCCGTACCTCTCACACCACTTCACCCGCCGACCAGAGTCAATCAGCGCCTGCACATAGGACGGTTCATGGTTCCAGCCACGGACGGTATCCCCGTCGACGACGAAGACGATAAAGTCTCCATCCATCTCGACCTTCTCCACGTCCCGCCACGTGGCGGTCCAGCTGTGCCTCGCCCGGATGTAATGGATGTCGTGAGCCGTCAGGAAACGCCCACACTTCTTCGGGGTGGGCAGGTTTGCTTCTTCTTCGATGTTCCGCATGGGGAACTCCTTCATTGATCGCTCTTTCCCGGAGGCGAATTCCACCCGGGACAGATCTTCCTTCGGGGGCACCGTGCGCGACGCGCGGTTGCCAGTCAGTCTGCCGAAGGGCTTGCGACTGATCTTCTTGATCCACGCAGGACTGTATCACACCAAATCGAGCAAGGGGAAAGCCGAGTTGGGTGCCGCCCCCAACCCCGAGGACCAGCCACCCAGCGGGCAGCCATCCAGCGGCAACCCACCACCTGCCGGTCCACAGGCCGGCCCCCACCGGCCAGCCGCCGGCATCCACCGCCGGCCCCGCATCGGTCATCCGGTTAGTCATTCCCGGGCACGAAAAAGCCCGGAAACCTCAATTTCTCGCGGTTTCCGGGCCACCTGTTATGTAACTGCCGAAGACGATACAAAATGCTGATCGCAGAGCCAGAGGCGACGGAGGGCTTTTCGCTTGACAACAAGCCAAACTGCGCCTGTGGGTTTCTCAGCCCCTGGCATTCGGGCTGCTTGTCCAGCTTGCGAGTCTCAGATCGTTGCTGGCTCCGCGGCCAAACTGACCCGCCGTAATACGCTACTGGTTCCTGCCGTGTGAGAGTTGGTTCATTGCAGCTGGTGGGGTGCCGTCTTTCGCCCTCACGTGAGCTACGGACGGTAAAATTGGTCAAGGTGTGTTTAGAATCCGCCAGGGCGAATGAGGTAGTGAGGCTCCGACTTGTCGATCGAGATACGTTCACTCACTATGCCATTCACAAATATGAGCCGGCATTGGAGTGGGTTGCGTCCCTTAGTGTGGTGTAACGC
>NZ_KV793368.1:0-821 GCF_001808465.1 Trueperella sp. HMSC08H06 | reverse complement strand
AAGTGTCAACAAACACAGGGTAACCCCACCGAGAACGCCTTGAGATCGTCCCACGAGTCGGCGCGCTTAATGTCGTTTTCGTAGGCGGTGAGATAGCCCCGGGTCTGGCCCTCGTAGGTGTCCTCCACCACGAGCCGCCGCACGAGCGCCCCGCACGAACTCCTCGCGGCTCTCGATCTGGTCGTGGATCTTCCTCGCCGGTCTCCAGCGTGTAGCCCTGCCGGGCATCGGCGTGGGGCGGATCGCGGGGACTTTGCGGGTGTCGTGTAGCCTCTCCGTGGTAAACGTTTGGATGAGGGCTTGCAGTTTGTTGTGCGCCGAGTCGAGAGCTCTTGAAGCGTAGTGAGTTTTGTTCCTACCTGTTTTGAGAGTATTAGGAACATGGCGAAAAGGTATTCACCAGAGTTTAAGGATCGCGCGGTGTGGATGGTTGCGGATTGTCTAGGCGATGATCTGATCTGACGTGATGGTCCTTATTGGTGCGCGTTGGATTTTTCTGACGGGCACTAATCGCACAGAGTTTATGTGACCGGATATCTATAACGAAACACCTCCCAGGCATTAGCTGGGAGGTGTTTGTGTTTTGCATGAGCTAGCTGCATAAATAATGAGGAAGCTAGTTCATGTTAGCCGGGTGGGCCCGCAGATTTGCGGACCCACCCGCGCTTGCTTACACGCGGCGGCGTTTGGATACAGCCCAGATTCCCGCAGCGAGCAGGGCCACGCCCACTCCTGCCAGGCCTCCAACTGCTATACCTGTGCGAACCAATGGGGGCCGTGAAGGCGGCGGGGTGTCCTTGGTGTTGGTCACCACATAACCA
>NZ_KV793367.1:0-56264 GCF_001808465.1 Trueperella sp. HMSC08H06 | reverse complement strand
AAGCGTTACACCACACTAAGGGACGCAACCGCAGTTTTCCTACGAAATCTCATCGAATACAACGCGATTCGAAACCACTGGAGGAAGAATGTTTGTCAAGAAGTTTGGCGTAGCCGTTGCGGCTGGCCTGGCCGCCATGGCATGGTCGACGCCTGCGGCGTTCGCTGCGGATGCGGTCACGGATGCTGAGGCTGCGGTGAAGAGCGCGCAGCTTGATGTCGATTACTTCTGCGCTGCAGAGTCTGAGTACTACGACATGGCGAAGTGTGCGGATGCCGAGGATGCTCTCGCTGACGCGAAGGCAAAACTTGAGGCTGCTAAGGAAGCCGGGGCTGCTGATGTCGCCTCTCCGGTCCCGGACCAGACGAAGGCTGACCTCGAAGATGCGCAGCTCGATGCCCAGTACTTCTGCGCTGAGGGTACTGAGTACTACGACATGGTGAAGTGCGCTGACCTCACTGCACAGATCAAGGATCTTGAGAAGAAGGACGCCGAACTCGATGCCACTTGGTTCTGCGCTGAGGGCACTGAGTACTACGACATGGTGAAGTGCGCAGACGCGAAGGCGCGTCTCGGCGCTGGCTCTGGCGTCACCCCTGATGCCCCGGAGGTCACCCCCGATGCCCCGGAGGTCACCCCCGATGCCCCGAGTACTGCTCCCGACAATTCGCAGTCCGAAGCCAAGAAGCCTGCTGCTGATGCCACGAAGCCTGTTGCTGAGGCGAAGGCCCCCAAGGCTAAGGAGGCTAAGGGCACCCTTGCTAACACCGGTGCGAGCGTCGCCTCTCTTATGGGCGCGGCTGCTGCCATCGCTCTCGCGGGTGGCGTCATGGTCGCTCGCAAGCGCGCCTAAGTTTCATCTGAGCGGGTCGCTACCCGCTCTCTGAAGATGTGGCCCCGATTCCGAAGAATCGGGGCCACATGCCTTGCGGAAAGCCTTCGAGGTGGGTGTTCCGCAGGATACGAGACTTATAGGTCAGGTTGTGTTGGTTTTTGGGCTGTCTTTCGTTGCTACAAAGCCGAAAGGTGGGGGTTGGACTCGTTGTGACTTGAGTTCTTGGTTGGCCAGGTCGTGTTGGTTTTATCCCGGTTTTTGATTGATGTTCTGCGGTAAGGTCGGGGTTTGAATCGGCTTGGATTAGGGAATGGGAAATCCTCGATGCAAAATCTGTGGTGGCACGACGCAAAAATGAGGCTCAACTCGAGAAGGTAGGCCAAGGTTCCGCTGTGTTGCGTGTAGGGCAAGCCAGTCTCGGCGTAATGATATCCGTGCCCGGCATTTCAGTGCGTTCTTAGACTTCGTCACCGGCAAATACACCCTGGCCGATTACGGGCCCAAGGGACGCACCATACGACGGCATAACGAACCATTTTGGCATCTATGGCCAGTTTCTCCATTGGTTGACGAGGTTAACCATGTGGTCTTTGTTGACGGGATCTACCTGTTCCACAAGCTGGTGGTTCTTATTGCCTGCACCAAGACCCATGTTCTTGGCTGGTACGTGGCCAAGGGCGAGACCACGCGTGCCTGGCAAGCACTGATGTCTAGGAACGCGCCCCCAGATGTTGTCGTGTGTGATGGTGGGCAAGGCATCGCCAGTGCGGTGAAGACCACCTGGCCTACCACCCGGATCCAACGCTGTGTCTTTCACGCCTATAGCGCGGTCAAGCGTAAGACCACCACCCGGCCACGCACTCAGGCAGGTGTTGATCTCTACGGTCTTGCTCAGGCCTTGCTCGAGGTCACTACCTTTGACCAGGCAGTGGCATGGATGAGCAAACTCGCCACCTGGAACACCACCTACAAGGAATTCCTAGCCCAGCGCACCCGGCTACCAGACGGACGTTGGGTTGCCACCCATGCTCGGCTGATCCAGGCCAAGAACTCCCTCAATACGCTGGTCAAACAAGGCACGCTGTTTACCTACCTCGATCCCGCCCTTGACCTTGAAGGTGACCCCGTTGCCAGGACGTCGAACCTGATCGAGGGCGGGATTAATACCCAACTACGCTGCGTGCTACGAGCTCACCGTGGCATGAGTCTTGATCACCAGGTCAAGACCGTTTTGTGGTGGTGCTACCTGCACACCGAGTTCCCTGCCACCCCAGCACACATCCTTAAAACCACGATCACCGACCAACAAATCATTGACCAATTCGACAAGGCCAGCCACCGCGCCCAAGCACAAGCCGAGATCGACAGGTGGGGAACCGTAGCTAACTGGACCGACTTCTACCACAGCGGAACCTGGCACGAAACCTACTAAACCGAAACCAACATGTTTTGGCCTATAAGCCGCGTTATCGGCGTCGCGCACCAAGGTCCCGCCGGTCTGCCCGACAGAAGTCGTGAATATATTGGCTGCCGGTGGCCCTGGGGGCCTAGTGGGCCTCAGGTTCACGAGTTGTGTCGAGCGCAGCCGGTGCCGGGCAGGAATTGGGGTCGTCGGTGCGCGTTATCGGCGTTAGGCAGCCGGGTGCGGCCGCGCGGTTCCCGGCCGCGCGCCAGGGCATCTGCTGTACTAAACCGCAAGATGCGATACAAAATAACGGGAAATAAGTATCGCATCTTGCGGTTTAGTGCAGCGTTTGTGGACGCGGCGACCCCGGCAACCCGGCCTACGCCAGCCCGCGCCTCTCGAGCAGCGCCTCGGCGCGCGGGGCCCGCCCGCGGACGGCCACGAAGGACTCCATGGGGTCACGGGAGTTGCCGCGTGAGAGCAGTTCGGCGGCGAGCGTGCGCCCGGCGTCGCGGGTGAGGCCGCCGGCCTCCTGCTCCTTGAACCAGTTCTCCAGATCGGCAACCAACACTTCGGCCCACATGTACGAGTAGTAGCCGGCGTCGTAGCCGCCGCCGAAGGTGTGCGCGAAATATGCGGAGCGGTAGCGCGGGGGCACGAGCTCGTGGAAGATGTTCATCTGTCGCAGCGCGCGCTCCTCGAAGGCCTCGAACTCAGCCGCGTCATCCGGAACCTCGTCGGCACGCAGGCGGTGCCAGGCCTGGTCGAGGAGGGCGGCGGCGAGGAACTCGGTGGTGTCGAACGCCTGCCCGAAGGTGGCGGCCTTGGTCAGCGTGGCCGCCATTCGCTCGGGCATCGGCTCGCCCGTCTCGAAGTGACGCGCGTAGGAGGTCATGACCTGCGGGTGGTAGGCCCACATCTCGTTCAGCTGCGAGGGCAGCTCCACGAAGTCGCGCGGAACTTCGGTGCCGGCGAGCGAGCGGTAGCGCGTTAGGGACAGCATCCCGTGCAGGGCGTGGCCGAACTCGTGGAACACGGTGATGACGTTGTCCCAGCTCAGCAGGCACGGCTCGCCGGCGGCGGGCTCGGGGAAGTTGCAGTTGTTGAGGATGACGGGCTTGAGCCCATCGCGGCTCGAGCCGTCCACAGCCGAGTTCATCCACGCTCCGCCGGACTTGCCCTTGCGCCGGTAGAAGTCCGCCTGGAACAGGGCGATGCCCTCGCCGTCCTCGTCCAGCACCTCCCACGTCTTGCACGTGTCCACCCAGCCGGCGATGTCTGGGCGCGGCTTGAAGGTCAGCCCGTACAGCTTGCCGGCGGCGAAGAAGATGCCGTTTTCCACCACGTTGTTCAGCTCGAGGTAGGGCTTGAGCGCCTCGTCGTCGAGTCCGAGCTGTCCGCGCAGCTTCTCCTGGTAGTACGTGTAGTCGGCTGCGCCAAGCCCGACGCCGTCCGCCGCGGCCAGCTCCTCCAGCTTGGCTCGGTCGCGTTCCACGGCCGCTAGAGCCTTCGGCGCCACGGACCCGAGCAGGTCCACGATCGCCTGCGAATCCTTCGCCATCCCGGCGTCGGCCACGGCCTGCGCATGGTGCGGGTAGCCGAGCAGTTCGGCGCGCTCGGCACGGAGCCTGGTGATGTCCAGTACGAGCTGGCGCGTGTCGGACGAGGCGTGCCCGCCCAGGCCACGACTGAGCGAGGCCTCGAGCACCGCCACGCGTGCCTCTGGCTTGGTGAGCGCCACCTGCAGGGTCTGGTTGGTGAAGTTGTCGAGCGCGAAGCGGTACGTGCCGTCCTCCTGGCGGGCGCCGGCCAGCCGCGTGTCGTCGACGCCGTCCACGTCAGCCTCGCTCAGCACCGCGGCGTTGTCGTCCATCGCCTTGATGACGCGCTGGGAGAATTCGACCTCGAGGGCGGATAGGCGCGAGTCGAGGTCGCGGAGGCGGGTCTTGCCGGCGTCGTCGAGCGTGATGCCCGAGCGCGTGAACGCCTCGAGCTCCTCGGTGATGTAGCGCGCGGTTTCGGGGTCGAGGCCGGTGAGGTCGATGGCGGCGAAGCGGTTGTAGATGCGCTTGTCGAGGCGGAAGGCGTTCGCGTGCTCGGACAGCAGGGGGAGCACTTCGGTCTGGACGGCGTCGAGTTCGTCACCACCGATCGAGCTCATGAGCGTGTAGGCGGCGTTGAGGGCGAGCGCGAGCGGAAGACCGGCCTCCTCGAGTGCGTCTACGGTGTTGGCGGCAGTGGCCGGCTCGGGGTTCGTGGCGATGCGCTCCCACGCCTCGCGCTCGGTGGTCATGAGCTCGGTTAGCGCCGGCACGATGTGCTCGGGCGTGATGGCGGCCCAGTCGGGAACGCAGTAGGGGAGGGGGGATCGGGTAAGCAATGGATTCGTCATGGCTCGATTCTACGGGCGGGCCCGGGGTCTGCGCGAACGACGACGCCGCCGCGGCCCCACCGCTCATACGTGCTCTTTTGCCGCAATCGCTCCAAGCCCATATGCGGGCGTGTGCTGGTTTCGTTAGGGTACGGAAGTGTGGGCCGCCGCATCGGCGCGGGGTCAGGTCAAGGAGCTTGTCATGCTGTACGAAAAGGAACGCCAAGAAGTCGTTGATACCTGCCTGTTCATGGTGGAGGAAAACCTGGTGGTGGGAACCGCCGGCAACGTCTCGATCCGGATTGGGGACCATGTGGTTATCTCGCCCTCGGGCGTCGATTATGCGACCATGACGGCGAAGGACGTGGTGGTCTACGACATGGCGGGCAATCGCGTGGATGGCGATCTCAAGCCGTCCTCTGAGCTCCCGCTGCACATTGCTGTGTATGAGGCCACCGACGCCCAGGCGATCACTCACAACCACGCCTACGCCTCCACCGCGCTTGGCCTATTGGTGGACGAGATTCCGCCGTCGCACTACTACTCGGCGATGTTCGGGGGAGTGGTGCGGGTGGCGCCCTATGCGGCGTTCGGCACGGACGAGCTTGCCGACAACGTGGCCGCCGCACTGGACGGCCGCACGGGCGCCCTGATGAAGAACCACGGAGCGATCACGATCGGCCCGAGCCTGACCAAGGCCGTGAACCTCCTTCCGATCCTCGAATACATCTGCGAGATCCAGTTGCGGGCGATGTCCACGGGCGCGCCGATCGCACTGCTTGATGAGGAGCAGATGGCCGAAGCAGTGGTGGGCATGGCCAGCTACGGCAAGCAACCCGAACGAAAGTAGTCAATCCAAGAGCGAGCCTGCCAGCCCCGGCTGTTGATTCCAGCAGCCGGGGTTGCGCTTTTCTCAGTCGTTCATGTGCTCTGCACATATATTCAACAAGATCAAATGGTGGATTTATCATTCAACATTGTTGATACTGTTAATTAGCGCCGGTTGTCCCGGCCGGTCGGATTCAAAGAAGAATCAGGAGAACACAATGACCAAGTTGAACGCGGCCGATGGTCCGCTCGTTATCGCAGTTGACTCGTCCACGACCTCGTCGAAGGCCATCGTTGTCGATGTTGAAGGAAACGTCATCGCGCTCGGTAAGCGCGAAATCCCCCTTCGCACCCCGCACCAGGGATTCGGTGAGCACGATCCCGAGCACTGGTGGAGCTCCACGAACGCTGCTATCGCCGAGGCCGTGGCCTCGCTATCGATGGCCGACCGCGGTCGGATCGCCGCCATCGGCATCACCCACCAGCGCGAATCTTTCGCGCCCTTCACCGCTGACGGCACGCCCCTGCGTAACGGTATCCTGTGGCTCGACATCCGCGCGGCCGACCAGATCCAGAAGTACGGCACGCCCGAGATTCACCAGCTGTCGGGCAAGCCGGCCGACGTCACGCCCGCGATCTACAAGATGGCCTGGGTCAAGGAGCACGAGCCGGAACTGTGGGCGAGTGCTGACAAGATCGTGGACGTCCACGGCTACCTCGTCTACTGCCTGACCGGCGAGTGGAAGTCCTCGGTCACCTCGGCCGACTCCCTCGGCCTGTTCGACATTGAAAAGCTCGACTTCTCCGACAAGCTCATGGACATCGCCGGCGTCACCCGAGATCAGATGGCCACCCTCCACAAGCCCGGCGAGGTCATCGGCTACGTCAAGAAGGACATCCGCGAGTTCTGGGGCCTGTTCCAGGAAGTGCCCGTCATCTCGGGCCTGGGCGATGGCCAGGCGGCCGGCGTCGGCGCGGCGGCAGTGGACCCGGACGTGGCCTACCTCAACATGGGCACCGCGGTAAACGCGGGCGTGACCGCCACCGACTACCAGTACGGCCAGGTTTTCCGCACGCTCGCCGGCGGCATCCCGGACACCTACGTGCTTGAGGTTCTCCAGTCCTCCGGCGCGTTCCTCGCCACCTGGTTCCGCAAGCAGTTCGGCAACCCCGCCCTCAACGGCGGCCCGGACCCGGAGCTGGAGGCGGCGGCAGCGGCCCGCCCCGTGGGTTCTGGCGGCCTCGTCACCCTGCCCTACTGGAACGCCGTGCAAAGCCCCTACTGGGAGCCGATCGCCCGCGGCGCTGTGGTCGGCTGGCGCGGCACGCACGGGCGTGGCTCGATGTACCGCTCGTTGCTCGAGGCGATCGCCATGGAGATGGCGCGCTCGCTCAACGCTCTGCAGGAGGCCACCGGCACCAAGCTCACCACCGTGCGCGCGATGGGAGGCGGCATCCGCTCCCAGCTGTGGCGCCAGATCATGACCGATGCGATCGGCCTGCCGATGACAGCCTGCAAGGAAGACGAAATCTCCGCGCTCGGCGCCGGCATCGTGGCCATGTCCGCCACCGGCGTCTTTGGCGACAACTCGATCGCCACGGCCGCCAAGCACATGGCCCAGTTCACCGACTCCACCGAGCCGAATGAGGAAAACCACAAGATCTACGCCGAACTCGCTGACATCCAGGGCCGCCTGTACGCGGACCTGAAGGAGACCAACGATCAGCTCCACGAGTTCGCGCGCCGCTACCCGGACGCCGAAGTGTCCAACGAAGAAGAGTAGGAAGGAAACTGTCATGCCATCCATTGCAATCCTCGGTGCTGGAGCCATGGGCTCCGGACTCGCCAACGCGCTCGTGCGCGCGGGCTGGGAGGTGAACCTGTGGGGGACCTGGCTTGATGACCACCTCATCGACGCGATCGAGGCCGGCAAGCCGCACCCGCGCATCGACGTCGTGATCTCCGACAAGGTCAGCACCTTCCGCTCAGGCGACCTGAACATGGCGATGGCCGGGGTCGACGTCGTCGTCATGTCGGTCGCGTCCGTTGGCGTGCCGAAGGTGGCCGAGCTTGCCTTCGAGGGCATCTCGAAGGCCAAGGCGCTGTGGCTGACCACGAAGGGCTTCCTGCCTGCCGAGGACGGCACGATTGAGCTCCTGCCCGTCGGGCTCCGTCGCATGGCACAGAACGCCGGGGTCACGCTGCCGCCGATCGTGGCGATCGCCGGCCCGGTCAAGGCCAACGAGTGCGCGGCGAACGAGCCCACGGCCACGATCTTCGGGTGCCGGGACTACGACGTCGCCGTCAAGTACGCCCGCGAGGCACGCTCCGACCACTACGCGATCGAGGCCTCGGACGACGAGGTCGGCGTGGAGCTGTGTGCCCCGATGAAGAACGTCTACGCCATCATGCTCGGCATCGCCGATGGCCTGGAGGAAAAGAGCGGTCACCCGCACCACAACCTCAAGGCAGCGACCTTCGCCCAGGCGGTGCGCGAGATGTCGATCCTGTCCGTGGCGCTCGGCGCGAAGGAGGCCACCGCCTACGGCCTGCCCGGCGTGGGCGACCTCGAGGTGACCGGCCTGTCCGGGCGCAACAAGGTCTACGGCGTGCGCATCGGCCGCGGCGAAGGCGCGAAGGTAGCGCTCAAGACTATGGAGGAGCTCGAGCAGACAGTCGAGGGCGTTCCCGCTATCCCGCTCGCTATCAGGCTCGTGGAGCAGACCGGCGGCGTCAAAGACCGCCTGCCGCTCCTGTACGCGGCCGAGCAGATCGTCTACGGCGACGATCCGGACTACGCCAACATTTTAGCTCGGGCCGTGCTCCCCGCACGCCCGTAACAAGGAGAAAATATGCGCGCATACATGTTTTACGGACCCGGCGATCTTCGACTCGAAGACATCGAACCGGGCACACCTGGGCCCGGCGAAGTCGCCGTCGAGGTTAAGGCCGCCGCGACCTGCGGCACCGATCTCAAGTCCTACCGACGCGGCCACCCCACTCTTTTCCCGACGCTACCGGCGAGGTTCGGCCACGAGTTCGCCGGCGTCGTGACTGAGGTGGGGGAGGGCGTGACCGACTTCGCCCCAGGCGACCGCGTGGTCGCCGCCAACACCGCACCGTGCGGGCACTGCTGGGCCTGCTCGATCGGGCGCGAATCGCTGTGCGAGAACCTTGAGTACCTCAACGGCGCGTTCGCTGAGCAGATCGTCATCCCGAAGGCGATCGTAGAGCGCAACACCTACAAGATTCCAGACACGCTCTCCTTCGAGGCTGCCGCCCCGCTCGAGCCGCTCTCGACCGTGGTGCACGGCATCTCCGAGTCCGGCATCAAGCTGGGCGACACGGTGGTGGTCAACGGCGCCGGCCCGATCGGTCAGATGTTCATCAAGCTCGCCCAACTGCGCGGCGCCAGCGTGATCGCCGCCGACCGCTCCGAGGGTCGACTCGCGCAAGCCGAGGCCGCCGGTGCTCGCACCGTCAACCTCACCGGCCTGGAAACCCCGGAGGAGTGCGCCGCGAAGATCACGAAGCTCACCCCCAGTGGGCGGGGTGCAGACGTCGCTGTCGAGGCCGTGGGCCTGCCCCAGGTGTGGGAGCAGACTGTGCACTGCCTGCGCCCAGGCGGCACCGCCGTACTGTTCGGTGGCACGCCGAAGGGTGCGCCGTTCTCGGTGAATTCCTCGGACATGCACTACAAGGAGTACACGCTCAAGGGCGTCTACCACCACCAACCGCGCTACGTGAAGATCGCGGTCGAGCTGCTGTCCACCGGCAAGTTCGACGGCATGTCGCTGTGTAGCGAGGTGCGCCCGCTCGAGGCGCTCGTGGAATCGCTGGAGGACATGGCCCAGGGCAAGGGATCGAAGTACATTCTTCGCCCCTAAATCCTGCGGTTGGGACCCTTCGGCGCCAGCGCCGGCAGGCTGAACGCCTTGCCGGTTGGCGACAAGGTGTGCTGGGAGGCCTCTCCCGGCACACCTTTCGTCGTCGTGCCCCGGCGGGGATACTATAGTGACACGTCTTGGTCGGCCGATACGAAGGATATGGTCGTGGCTCAGCTCAGTAAGAACGAACGCCAGCAGCTGCTCGCCGAGCACGTGCTCAACGTCGGCACGGTTCGCATTGAGGACCTGCTGAAGCTGGTGGACGCCTCCTCGATGACGATCTATCGCGACCTATCCGAGCTGGAGAATGACCGCGTGATTGTCCGCTCGCGCGGTGAAGTGACCGCGGTCGCCACGTCGCTCAGCGAAACCTCGATGAAGTACCGCCTCACCCAGGAGGAAGAGGCGAAGGACATGCTGGCGTGCGAGTTCAAGGAGTACATCACCCGCGGCGCCTCGATCATCTGCGACGATTCCTCCACCGTGTTTTCCATCCTCAAGCAGTTCACCGACGTGGGCGGGCTTACCGTCATTACGAACAACTGGTCGATCATCCAGCTCGCGGGCTCCGTGCCCGACTGGGAGCTCGTCACCCTCGGCGGGCGCTACGACCGCCACCTGGACGCCAACTACGGCCCCGAGGGCATGAAGGCCCTCCAACAGATGCACGCCGACCACGCCTTTATCTCCGCCGCGGCCATCACGGACGGCGTGGTCTACCACCCCTACCCGGAGGTCGCCGCTTACAAGGCCCTCATGCTCACCTCCGCTGCCCAGTCCCACCTGGCGGTCACGGCCTCCAAGTTCGAACGCAAGGCGCTCTACCGGGTGGCCGACACCGCCGAGTTCGACAGCGTCGTGGTCACCTCTGACACGCCCGACGACGTCGTGGCGCAGCTTCGCGAGCGCGGCGCGGCGGTCCGCTTGGCGGGTTCGACGACGCCGTAGCCCGCTAGTCCACCTTCGGGCGGACCACCGCCGTTCCCGGCTTGCCATAATAGGTCTATGGGTGCGATTCTCGATTTCTTGCTCGACGTTTTCTTCACCGACGATGTCGTCGAAGGCCTGTTCCAGCGCTTCCGCCGAGCCAAGCCCGCCAAGGGCCCCAAGAAGATCGGCGCCTACGATGATGGCGCGGGCTCCCTCATCACCGGCCAGATCGTCGAGGCACGGCTCAAGGGTCACGGCAAGACGAAGGCGCTTGTCCTCGACCCGCACGCCGTCTCACTGGTTGCACTCACCGACCACCCCGGGCCTGGCGCCTTCGAACTCGCCTCCCTCGCCGCCACCAAGGTGGGCCGACTCTACGCCCTGCCCTCCGTGGTCTACAAGGCCTCCGATTCCATGTGCAAGCCCATCCGCGGCCAAAAGCGCCTGCCGAAGGCCGACTTCGAGCGCGTAGTCGAGCTCATCCCCAACTGATCGCGGCTTCACGACGCCGGCCAGACAGGTGCGCGGCTAGCCGATGGTGACCGGCGCGGAGTCGCGCGAGTGTCCGATCTCAGGCGCGTGCCAGACGTCCAGGCCTGTGATCTCGCGCAGGGTGTCGGCGAGGATACCGCGCTGGCCGACCGCGTCGATGTCCGTGAACTGGCCCAGGATCAGGCCCTCGGCCCCGCGGAACAGTCCGAGCTGGCGTAGCTGTTCGGTGTAGGTGGTAACGGCCTCGAGGGTGGTCGCCATGCCCTCGAGCAGGGCAAGATGCCCGGTGGCCCGAGGCCACCAGCGCGTGCCGCCCAGCTTGGCCAGGCAGCGTACGTTGCCGCCGATGATCGGCAGGTCGGGCAGCTCGCGATCGCATGCCGGGCGAATGTGCTTGCGCGCGAGGATCGCAGGCACGTCGTCAGCCCCGCGCTTCAGCGCTGTCCACGGGTTCCACAGCGTGGCCGTCCGACCCGGTCCCAACCTGCCCGCGCCAGAGCCGGCAACGACCAGCGCGTTGACCACCACGCTCACGTCCGAGTAGCCGGCAAACGGCTTGGGGTTGGCGCTCACCACGTCCCAGTCCACCCATTCGAGCACCTCGTTGGCCAGGTCCCCGCCGGTTATGTCGAAGATGGCGTGGACAGCACTGTCGGCGAAAAGCTCGGTGAGCAACTCGGCACGCACGCGCGGGTTGATGCGCCACACGCGCGAGCCCCCGCCCGAGCCCCCAGAACCGCCACTAACCCGCTGCTCGTGCCCGGCGAAACGCTCCACGAACCGCGTATCCACGCGATACCCCGCGCCCTCAAAGACTCCGACGAGTTCGGCCAGCTTCTCCTCCCGCCCCGCAACGGGGTTCGAGCAGGCGGCAAGGCCGATGGTCGCCATCAGGACAGGGCCTCGATCAGTGGCTTGGCCACGTCGGACCACCGCCATTTCTCATCCACCCAGCGCTTGCCGGCCGCGCCCATGGCGGCGGAGCGCTCGCGGTCTTCGAGCAGGTAGTCGAGGGCGGCCACGATCGCGTGCACTGACCGGCCGTTGACCACCAGGCCTGTTTTCCCGTCTTGGACCGCCTCGGGCGCCCCGCCCGAATCCCCGGCCACCACAGGCAGCCCGGCCGCGTAGGCCTCCAGATACACGATGCCGAGCCCCTCGATGTCGAGCCCTGCCCCGCGCGTGCGGCACGGCATGGCGAACACGTCGCCCAGCGAATAGTGCGCCACGAGCTCCGAATACTGCACCTCGCCCGTGAACACGATCGAGGCTGACACGGGGGAGTCCGCCGCCATCTGCCGCAGTTTCTCCCCGTACGGTCCCTTGCCCACGATCACCAGCTTCGCCTCCGGGTGGCGCGCCATCACCTCCGGCCAGGCGGCGATGAGGCGGTCTTGCCCCTTGCGCTCCACAAGACGCGAGATGCACACGACGACGGGCGCCTCGCCCAGCCCGTAGCGCTCGCGCAGCTCGCGGCGGGCGCCGGCGTTGAAGGCGAACAGCTCGGGGTCGATCGCGCCGTGGAGCTGCATGATGTCCGTGTCGCCCATGAAGGGCTTGAGCCGGGCGAGCGTGGCCTCGGTCAGGTAGGTGACTAGGTCGGCGTCGTGAAACACCTTGCGCAGGATCTGGCGGGCACCCGGCAGCATCGACCAGCCGATCTCGTGGCCGTGCGTGGTGGAAATGACGCGGTCGGCGCCGGCGGCGTGAGCGGCCTTTGCCATGACCCCGAGCGGTGCGGCGGCCCCGAACCACACGTTTTTCACGTCGTGATCGCGGATGAGCTGCTGCATCTTCCGGCGCACGGTGGGCGTGGGCAACATCATCGTGCCGGGGTAGCGCACGACGTCGAACGGCTGGCCTGCGTCGTAGTCCGCGGCGAGCGTCACGCCCGACACCCCGTCCACGTCCGGGGGAGTGGAGGCGTAGACGATGAGCTGGTCGGGGTCGAGTTGGCCGACGAAGCCCTCGAGGAAGGTCTGGATGCCGCCGGCGCGCGGCGGGAAATCATTGGTGACGAGGAGTGTCTTGCGCATGGTTAGAACTCGGAGCGCTTGAGCACCTCGGTGAGGCGGTTCGCGGCGGTGACGACGGCGGCCGCGTGGTGGCGCCCGGGCTGGCGGCCCATGCGCTCCACGGGCCCGGAGATGGACACGGCGGCGATCACGCGCCCCGACGGCCCGCGCACGGGCGCCGATATCGAGGCGACCCCCGGCTCGCGCTCGCCGATGGACTGGGCCCAGCCGCGGCGTCGGACGGCGGAAAGGATGGTGGCGGTGAACTCGGCGCCGTGAAGGCCGCGGTGGAGCTTGTCGGGTTCCTCCCAGGCAAGCAGTACCTGTGCGCCGGAGCCGGCGAGCATGGACAGGGTGGCGCCCACGGGGATGGAATCGCGCAGGCCCATCGAGCGGTCGGCGGCTGCCACGCACACGCGCACGTCGTTCTGGCGGCGGTAGAGCTGGGCGGATTCGCCCGTGTGGTCGCGCAGCGCGGTGAGCACGGGGTTTGCGGCGGCGAGCAGGCGGTCCTCGCCAGCGGCCGAGGCGAGCTCGGACAGGCGCAGGCCGAGGGTGAAGCGCCCCTGCATGTCGCGCGCGACGAAGCGATGATATTCTAGAGCCACGGCGAGCCGATGGGCTGTGGGGCGTGCGAGGTGCGTTGCTTGCACCAGCTGAGCCAAGGTCAGTGGGCCCGATTCGAGAGCGTTCAGTACGAGCGTGGCCTTGTCAAGAACGCCGACGCCGCTTCCGTTTTCCTTGTCCATGCAATGATCCTCCCATCTCACAAGATGAGATGCAAGTGATCGATGGTCCTATGCCCCTAAAGTGAAGGCATGAGCGGAACTTTGGCTGAAAAGGTGTGGCACGACCACATCGTCAAGCGCGGGGAGAACGGCGCCCCGGACCTGTTGTACATCGACCTCCAGCTGTGCCACGAGGTTACGAGCCCCCAGGCCTTCGAGGGCCTACGCCTGGCGGGGAGGAAGGTGCGCCGGCCCGATCTGACGATCGCAACCGAGGACCACAACACCCCCACCCTCGACATCGACCTGCCAATCGCCGACCCCACCTCGCGCACGCAGATCGACACGTTGCGCAAGAACGCCGAAGAGTTCGGCATCCGCCTCCATTCGCTGGGCGACGCCGACCAGGGCATCGTTCACGTGGTCGGCCCGCAGCTGGGCATCACGCAGCCGGGCATGACGATCGTCTGCGGCGATTCGCACACCTCCACGCACGGCGCGTTCGGCGCGCTCGCGTTCGGCATCGGCACCTCGCAGGTGGAGCATGTGCTCGCCACCCAGACCCTGCCCGTGGCGCCGTTTAAGACGATGGCGATCAACGTGCGTGGCGCTCTCAAGCCCGGCACTACCGCCAAGGACATCATCCTTGCCATCATTGCCAAGATCGGCACCAACGGGGGTGCCGGCTACGTGCTCGAGTATCGTGGCGAGGCGATCCGCGCGCTGTCGATGGAGGCACGCATGACGATCTGCAACATGTCGATCGAGGCCGGCGCCCGCGCGGGCATGATCGCCCCCGACGACACGACGTTCGCCTACATTAAGGGCCGTCCGCACGCCCCCGAGGGCGGGGAATGGGAGGCCGCGCTCGCCTACTGGCGCACGCTCAAGTCCGACGACGACGCCGTCTTCGACGCCGAGGTGGATCTGGACGCCGACGACCTCGAACCCTACGTCACCTGGGGCACCAACCCCGGTCAGGGCGTGCCGATCTCGGCCACCGTGCCCGACCCGGCCGACATGGCCGACGAAACCCAGCGCACCGCCGCCGAACGCGCCCTCGAGTACATGGACCTCGAGCCGGGCAAGCCAATCCGCGACATCGCCGTGGACACGGTCTTCATCGGCTCGTGCACCAACGGCCGCATCGAGGATCTGCGGGCCGTGGCCGGCGTGATCGAGGGCAAGAAGAAGCACGACGACGTCCGCGTGCTTGTGGTTCCCGGCTCGGCGCGCGTCCGGCTCCAGGCGGAGCAGGAGGGCTTGGATAAGGTCTTCCTCGACTTTGGTGCCGAGTGGCGTAATGCCGGGTGCTCGATGTGCCTGGGCATGAACCCCGACCAGCTGGCGCCAGGCGAGCGAGCGGCGTCGACGTCGAACCGAAACTTTGAAGGCCGCCAGGGCAAGGGTGGGCGCACCCACCTGGTCTCACCGCTGGTGGCGGCCGCCACGGCTATCGCGGGGCACTTCGCCACGCCGGCAGACCTCATGGAAGCGGGGAAGTAAATGGACAAGTTCATCACGCACACGGGCGTGGGGGTGCCACTGCGCCGCTCGAACGTGGACACCGATCAGATCATCCCGGCGGTCTTCCTCAAGCGCGTGGCACGCACGGGCTTCGACGACGCCCTGTTCTATGCCTGGCGCAAGGACCCGAAGTTCGTGCTCAACCAGGATTCCTACAAGCGCGGCTCGGTGCTCGTGGCCGGCCCGGACTTTGGCACGGGTTCCTCGCGCGAGCACGCGGTATGGGCGCTGAAGGACTACGGATTCAGGGCCGTCCTCGCCCCGCGCTTTGCGGACATCTTCCGCGGGAACGCGGGCAAGCAGGGGTTAGTGGCCGGTGTCGTGGGCCAGGAAGACATCGAGCAGCTGTGGAAGATCCTCGAAACCGAGCCGGGCACGGAGGTGACGGTTGACCTGGAGAACCGTCAGGTCATCGCCGGAGGCTTCACCTGCCGCTTCGACATCGACGACTACACGCGCTGGACGCTCATGGAGGGACTGGACGACATCGGGCTCACCCTGCGCGATGAAGAGCTCATCACGGCCTACGAGGCGAATCGCCCCAGCTGGAAGCCGCGGACGCTTCCTGCCAAGACCGAGGCCAAGTTTGAGGTCAAGGCTGCTCGGCCCGTGGGCGGGGACGCGCCGATCGCGTAGATGGGGCGCGTTGCCGGCTGCCGCTCAGTGGGAGGGCGCCCGCCGAGTCGGACTAGGGTCGGCCAGCCGGGCTAGTCGGTGTCGAGGTCGCCGAAGTGTTTGTCTCCGATGAACTCGCGCGGGATGCGGTCGGCGCCGTCGACGTGCTGGAGAATCCGCGGGTCGATCGGCACGCCCCGGCGCAGTACCGAAAAATGCCCGTTGGGTTCAAGGACGACGGCGGCGATTTCGTCATCGTTACGCACGCCGGCCTGGCGCAGCGCCATCCACAGCTCGGCCTCGGTGACGCGCGCGTGGCGCAGGGCGTCGGGGAAGATGTTGGTGCGTGCCATGACCACGATGGGCGGGGTGTTGATCAGGAGGTCTCCGTGCGGGTTGTGCCGTATGCGGCCCAGGATCGAGCGCATGATGAACAGCGTGACCAGCGCGATCGCGCCGCCTGCCAGGGTGGGGGTGTGGCCGAGCGTGGAGCGGCCGGCGATCGCGCCGAGGATAATGATCGCCACCATGTCGTGCGTGGCCAGGCGCGCGCTCATCCGCTGGCCGATCACGCGCAAGATGAGCAACAGCAGCGCATACATCGCCACCGTGCCCACCACCACCGCGAGCGCTTGGAGCCAGGTGATGCCGAGTAGGTCGCCGAATGTCAGGGTGTTGATCTCCATGCACCTATCATCACACCAACACGGGCCACGCACAGCTTTCCTCGGCCGGCGGACTCCCCGTGGACGTTAGATCACAGGAATTGTCGGTGGCAGTGGCTAAGATGGCACCAGTTATGGAAGGACAGTGATGGCTGGAGTGTTGAGCGTCCAAGGCGGGCATCCGCTGCGCGGTGAGATCCGCGTGCGTGGAGCGAAGAACCTCGTGTCGAAGGCGATGGTGGCGGCGCTACTCACGGAGGAGACGTCCGTGTTGCGTAACGTGCCGCTGATTCGCGACGTCGACGTGGTCTCGGAGCTATTGCGCCTGCACGGCGCGAAGGTCGATTATGACCAGGCGGAGGGCGTCCTCACCATCACCCCGGGCCGGCTGCACTTGCCGGACCCGGCGAAGGTGGACGAGCTGGCCGGCTCCTCCCGCATCCCGATCCTCTTCTGCGGCCCGCTCTTGCACCGGCTGGGGGAGGCCTTCATCCCGGACCTGGGCGGTTGCCATATCGGTGATCGGCCGGTGGACTTCCACCTCAAGGTGCTCGAGGACTTCGGCGCCACGCGTGACGCCCAGGAGCTCGGCCTCCACCTCGTGGCCCCCTCCGGCCTCAAGGCGCGCAAGGTCCACCTGCCCTACCCGTCCGTGGGTGCCACCGAGCAGACCCTGCTGGCGGCCGTGCGGGCGCGCGGCATCACCGAGCTGCGCGGCGCGGCCGTGGAACCCGAGATCATGGACCTCATCGCGATCTTGCAAAAGATGGGCGCGCTCATCACAGTGGACACCGATCGCACCATCCACATCGAGGGCGTGGAGGAGCTCCACGGTTACACCCACACCGCGCTACCAGACCGGATCGAGGCGGGTTCGTGGGCGTGTGCGGCGCTGGCCACCGGCGGCGACATCACCGTGCGCGGGGCCGAGCAGGAATCGATGATGAACTTCCTCAATGTCTTCCGCAAGGTGGGCGGCAAGTTCGACGTGCTCGACGACGGGATCCGCTTCTGGCACCCCGGCACGCCACTCAAATCCATTCCGCTTGAGACCGACGTGCACCCCGGTTTTATGACCGACTGGCAGCAGCCCATGGTCGTGGCCCTCACCCAAGCCGAAGGCGTGTCGATCGTCCACGAAACCGTGTACGAAAACCGCTTCGGATTCACCAAGGCGCTCAACCAGATGGGCGCGAAGATCCAGGTCTACCGCGAGTGCCTGGGCTCCAAGGGGTGCCGGTTCGGCCAGGAGAACTACTACCACTCCGCCGTCATTCAGGGCCCCACCAAGCTCCACGCCGCGGACATTGAGGTGCCGGACCTGCGCGGAGGCTTCTCCCATCTCATCGCCGCCCTCGCGGCCGAGGGCGAATCGCACGTGGTGGGCATCGACATCATCAACCGCGGGTACGAGCACTTCATGCGCAAACTGGCGGCCGTGGGCGCCGTCGTTGAGCGGGTCGCCTAGCTGTACTAGCCCGACGACGCCCGCGCGGCTCTATGCCGTCCGCGGGTCGTTGCTACCTATTTTTAGAGTCGCCGCTCGTTGCCGCTTACTCGTCGGCTCGGCGGTTCACTGCCGCCTACTCGTCGAAGTAGACGCGCAGCACGGCGTCGGTGCCGCCGTCGGCATTGGGCTGGCTGGTGACCTCGATGGAGTAGGGCAGGCGTGCCTCGGCGCCAATGGTCACGGTGTGTTGTCCTTCGAACGGGCCGGCAACTGCGAGCCGGGTCATGCCCGTGGTCTCGGTCTGGCTGAGGGTGAAGGCGGACGTGTCATACTCGTCCGGTTCGGGCAGGCGTAGGCCAGCCACGTGGATCTGCAGCACGTTGTCGGAGTGGACGTCGATCGGCAGGCCCGAGCCCTCCTCGACGGCCTGGTCCGCCCAGCCGTCCGTGTACCAGCTCAGTTCGCCCGTGCCGTCCCACGTGTAGATGATGTCCACGTAGTTGTAGCCATAGTTGACGGCGTAGGGCAGGGCCTGGGCCGAAATGTCCGGCCAGTTCTCGGACTGGGAGGCCTTGTTTTCCGGGGAGTAGGGCACCGACGGTTCGGCGCTGGGGAGCGCGGGCTGCTCGGGCTCGGTCTCGGTTTGCGTTGGCTCCTCGGTCGACTCGGGAGTTGCGGTCTTGGTGGCCGACGGGGTCGGCGTCGTTGGCGCGGGAGTGGTGTCGGACGCGCCTGGATCCTGCGTACATGCGGCAAGCGCCAACACGGCGGCCGCGGCAAAAAGGTGTGTCTTCACGTTTCCTCCTTCATGTTGCTTAACAGACTAACGCGGCTCACCGACACTGTGAACCTCCTCGGGTAGTCTTAAGTGGTGAAGAGAATTCGTATTGCCGTCATTTACGGCGGGATTTCCGGGGAACACTCGATTTCGTGCGCCACCGCGGGCGCGGTTATGAGGGCGCTCGATCCGGATCGTTACGACGTCGTCAGCATCGGCATCCGCCGCGACGGCACTTGGGTGCCGGGGGAGACGGACCCCGAGGCGCTCGACATGTCCCGCGGGTTGACCGAGGTGGGTCCTTCCGATCGGCGCATCGTGATCCCGCCGGGGGACGGTAGCCAGTCGCTACTCGAGGTCGGGGGCGGGCAGGTGCGTGAGCTGGGCGCGGTCGACGTCGTCTTCCCCGTTCTGCACGGACCCTTCGGGGAGGACGGCACCATCCAGGGCCTGCTCGAGATGGCCGGCATCCCGTATGTGGGCTGCGGCGTATTGGCGTCGGCTGCTGGGATGGACAAGGATTTCATGAAGCAGGTGCTGATCGGGGCGGGGTTGCCGGTGGGGCCGTACGTGGCCGTCACCGCTCACCGTTGGCGTGCCGAGCGCGACGCCGTGCTCGCGGAGGTCGCGGAGCTTGAGTTCCCGGTGTATGTCAAGCCGGCGCGTGCAGGGTCCTCGCTGGGGATCTCCAAGGTGGAGCGCCTGGAGGGCGTGGCCGCCGCGGTGGAGGTGGCCCAGGCGCATGACCCGAAGGTGGTGATCGAGCAGGGGATTGCCGGGCGTGAGGTCGAGTGCGCTGTGCTCGGTGGGCGTGGGGATGAACCGGCCCGAGCCTCGGTGTTGGGCGAGGTGCTGCTTGAGGCCCCGGCCGGCGGCTTCTACGACTTCGACTCCAAATACGTTTCCACCGACGGTCTCACCATGTCGATCCCCGCCGAGCTGGATGAGGAGACCACGCGGCGCGTGGGAGAGATCGCCGTGCGGACTTTCGATGCCTTCGAGTGCGAGGGGCTCACGCGCGTGGACTTTTTCGTTGCCGGCGGCGAGCCGATCGTCAACGAGATCAACACGATGCCTGGCTTTACGCCGTTCTCCATGTATCCGGCCCTGTGGGGCCAGGCCGGGCTGTCCTATGGCGAGCTCGTCGACGAGCTCGTCGGGCTGGCCCTCGAGCGGCCGCGCGGGCTGCGCTAGCCGGGCGCTGGAACGGGCCGGACGACGGCGTCGTCGGGCATGCGTTGCGGGTGGCTGGACGGCGGGCGCGGGGCGACTGGGCGGCGTCGTGCGCTGTGAGAGAGCACACCACCAGAATAGTTGAAAGTTCGACTAGTCGATCTTAACCTGAACGTGTAACGCGAAGTTCGCGAATAACACCTACGGGAAGGTCCAACATGAAGATCGTTTACCTGGTCGGCTCCGCTTCGGCGAGCTCCATCAACCGTCAGCTTGCCAACACGCTCGTGGAACTCGCGCCGGAGGGCGTCGAGATGGTCGAGGCCGAGATCAAGGACCTGCCGCACTACAACCGTGACTACGACGCGGCCTACCCCGAGGTGGCCGTCAAGTTTAAGGAGCTGCTGGCTTCCGCCGACGGCGTCCTGTTCATCACCCCCGAGCACAACCGCATGTTCTCGGCACTGCTCCACAACGCGATCGAGTGGTCGTCGCGCCCGTGGGGGCAGTGGTCGCTAGCGGGTAAGCCCGTGGCGGTGACTGGTGCGGCGCCCTCTGGGGTTGGCACGGCGCTGGCCCAGTCGCACCTGCGCAGCACCCTGCTGTTCTTCGGCCCGAAGCTCATGACCCAGCCCGAGGCCTACATCGACGCCACCCGGACCGGCCAGCTCGAGGATGGCGTGATCACGAACGAAACCTCGCGCGAGATCATCGCGAACTTCATCGCCGCGTTTGCCCAGTTCATCGAGGATAACAAGTAGGGCCGTGGCCGTTTGCTAGGGTGAGCACATGCTCATCTCGCACACCACCGAAGACGACCTCATCTCACGCTTCCTACCCCTTCTGCCGCGCGGCGAAGGGGTAGACGTGCCTTCGGGGGACGACTGTGCCGTGCTCGCCATGGCCGGGGCGGCCGCGATCTCCACCGACATGCTCGTGGAAGGCCACCACTTCCGGCGCGACTGGTCAGGCGGGGCCGACATCGGCTTCCGGGCCGCCATGCAAAACCTCGCCGACGCCGTGGCCATGGGAGCCCGGCCCCGCACGCTTGTCATCTCGCTCGGCCTGCCCGGCTCGCTCGAGGTGGAGTGGGTGGAGGACTTTGCGCGCGGGTTGGCGGAGGCGTGTGCGCCACTGGGGGTTGGCGTGGACGGAGGAGACCTGGTGGGCTCGGAGGCGATCGTCATTGGCGTGACCGTGCTGGGCGACATGGAGGGGCGCGCGCCCCTGCGCCGCTCCGACGCCCAGATCGGGGACCGGGTGATTCACGCCGGGAACCTCGGGCACGGTGCGGCCGGGTTAGCCCTGCTCGAGGCCGGGGTGGACATCGACGCGGCGGTGGCCGGGCTCGTGGACGACTTCAAGCGGCCCAAGCCGCCGCTCGATGCCGCGCTCGCCGCGGCGATGGCCGGGGGCGTGACGGCAATGATGGACCTCTCCGATGGCCTCGTCCGCGATGCGCGGCGCCTAGCGAAGGCCTCCGGGGTGTGGATCGACTTCGACCCACGCTCACTTGAAAGGAAGCTGGGGCCGCTGGGCCGGGCAGCCGGTCGGCTCCACGCCGACCGGCGCGAATGGCTCCTCACCGGCGGGGAGGACCACGGGTTCATCGCCACGATCCGCCCCGGCGTCGCCCTGCCGGAGGGCTTCATCGACATCGGCGAGGTCATGGGCGCCTCCAACGGCGGGCGCGTGACTGTGGGCAACCGCGAAGTGGCAGGGTTTGGCGGCTGGGACCACTTCGGGGCCGGAACGGAGGAGTAGGCTAGTCGTCCTTGGCCCGGCGAGCAACCTCGGCCTGGAGAAGCCGCGCCACGGCGTCGTCAACCTTCGGCAAACGCCACCGGCACGTCTCAAGCACCTCAGGGCTGGCGAGCGCGGCCGCCACGGGGTAGCCGATGCGGCTGAGCCAGGCGACGTCGTTCTCCGAATCACCGACGCCGAGCCCGTCCTCGGCCCGCAGGCCCCGCACGGCGAGCGCCCTTTCGATCCCCTCCCACTTCGTGACCCCGGGGGCCACGATGTCGAGGAAGTTGGCATGCGAGCGCGTGGTGGTGGGGAAGCGCTTGGTGAACGCGCCGATCACGTCGTCCATGTGGTCGGGCGTGGCCGCGGCAAGCGAGACCTTGGTGGCGTGGGCGGGGGTGAACTGGTCGAGGTCGAGCACGGGCTGGCCCTCGCTCGCGTTCTCGTTGATCTCGAGCATGCCCATCGCATCCAGTGCGGCGCGGTCAGCGTAGATGCGCTCCTCGTCAAAGTAGAAGGGGACCAGGCCGTTGCCGTGGGCCATCGCCGTGACCTGCTCAACCTCCTCGACATCCATGTAATGCGCCGAGACGATATCCTTCCCGTTCCACACCACGCCGCCGCCGGCTGCGATCACCCACGCGTGAATCCCCGCCCGGCGCACCAGGTTCGCGCCCCCGTTGAGCAGGCGCCCGGTGGCCAACGCGATCGGCACGCCGGCGTCGTCAAGCGCACGCAACGCGGCGATCGTGACGTCGGAAGTGATGGAGTGCTCGTCCGTGAGCGTGCCGTCGATGTCGAAAACCGCGTGTTTGAGTGCGCCGCGGGGCCAGGGCAGGTTGTCAAAGTCGAGGACCGGGGTTCTCATTGGTACTTCCAGATTCAATCGTGTTAGCGAACAATCGTGGGACTAGTGTCCCAAAAAGCTCCACAACTCGTTTTTCAAGACAAAGTGTCCCGTAGTTGTTGTGAATAATTCTAATTCTCCTGACATCAAACATCATATGATGGTGTTAAGGAAATGGAGGCGAGGCATGGGCACACGGCAAAAACAGCAACCCGGGTGGCTGAGGCGCACCTGGCGAGCTTTCGTCTCCACATTTTCGGGCTGGAAGGGCATCGTCCTCGCCGCCCTCGTCGGTGCGGTCATTGGCGTGGGGGCGATGACGCTCCAGGCTGCCGGCTTCACCAACTATTTTGGCAACGACCCCCAGACATGCAATTCGTGCCACGCGATGAACGAACAGTACAACGCGTATGTGCGAGGAAGTCACGCCAACGTTGCCACGTGCAACGACTGTCATGCTCCGCATGAGAATCTCGTTGCCAAGTACATCAACAAGGCCGAAAACGGCTTCATGCACTCCTTGAAGTTCACCGTGGGTAACTACCCTGAGAACATCAAGATTCGCCCACACAATCAAGAAGTCGTGGAACACGCCTGCCGCTATTGCCATGCGGATCTTGTGGACCAGGTTAACCACGGCTTCCTCGAAAGAAATGAAGAAATGTCGTGCGTCAAGTGCCACGACGGCGTTGGACACGCGAGGTGAGAATAGTGAGAACGAGGAATTCGAAGTAGTTCCCCCCCCCGATGGTGCTGGTGCATCGACCGCGACGAAGAAGACGTGGCCCGCCGTCGTCGTCCTCGTCGTGGTAGCCCTTGCCGCCGCGTTCATCACGTGGCTGTTCATGGACATTATGGACAAGAAGCAAGAGGCTGCCCATCCGTGGTCGCCCGTGGCGGAGATTACCGACACCACGTTTGATCCCGCAGTGTGGGGAGAAAACTGGCCCAAGCAATACGAAGGCTATATGGCGACGTCGGAGATGGATCCGAACAATAAGGTGGCCAACACCGATCCGTCCGTCCCCGAAGACACACGCGAATTTAAGACGCGTTCCAAGCTCGCCATCGAACCGCGTCTTGTGTCCATCTGGAAGGGCTATGCCTTCTCGGTCGAGTACAACGAGCCGCGCGGACACGCCTACATGCTCGACGACCAGAAGTACGTCAAGCGCATGACTGACTTCAACCAGCCCGGCGCCTGCCTTAACTGCCATTCCTCGGTCCCGGAGGTCGTTAACGCCCTTAATCCTGACGATCCGGCAGATGGCTGGGCACAGATGAACAAGCTTCCCTACTCGGAGGTCGTGCAACACGCGGGTGGCCCGATTGGCTGTATCGACTGTCACGATCCGGCGACCATGAAGCTGCGTGTCACCCGCCCCGCGTTCATTGAAGGCATCCGCGCAGTCAAGGCGTTGGAGGGCATCGAGGATTACGACGTCAACCGAGATGCCACCAACCAGGAAATGCGGAGCTTCGTGTGTGGACAGTGCCATGTGGAGTACTACTTCAAGGGCGAGGGGAAGACCCTCACCTTCCCCTGGACGAAGGGTCTGACCGTCGATGACGCCATCGCGTACTACGACGAGATCGGCTTCTCCGACTTCGAACATGCCACGACGGGAGCCAAAGTCATCAAGGCTCAGCACCCGGACTTCGAAACCTGGTCACAGGGCATCCACGCCGACAACGGCGTGACCTGCGCGGACTGCCATATGCCCTACAAGCGTGACGGCGCCGCGAAGATCAGCGATCACCAGGTGCGCTCGCCGATGCTAGACAACGCCTCCATCAACGCGGCGTGCCTGACCTGCCACCACTCTTCCGAAGACGAGATGCGTGGCCGTGTTGAGACAATCCAGAACCGATGGGGCGATGCTAAGGATGTTGCCTTCACTGCCGTGCAGGGCCTGCTTGATGACCTGGAGCAGATGAAGGGATCCGTTGATCAGGCCACCTTGGAAAAGGCCTATGACTTCCAGCGCAAGGCGCAGTTCATGGTTGACTACTCCGTCTCCGAGAACTCTCGAGGGTTCCATGCGCCAGGGTATTCACTGGCGGTGCTCAACGCCGCTACCGACTACGCCCGCGCCGGCCAGCTAGCACTCAGGGGTGTCGACGTTGACATCCAGCGCACCCCGGATAGCTATGACATCAAGCCGGTCGACCGGCCCGGCCCCAAGTAAAGAACCAGTAGCCGAAGGTCCCGATAGTGGTGCGGCGTCCCAGGGCGCCGCACCACACCATTGAGAAGAGTGAGCATGCCGCCATCAGGTCCCAAGGACGATCTCCCCCACGAAGAGACGGGCGATCCCGACGTCGTCGATGCCGACGTGGTCGATATTGACACGTACGAGGAGGACGACGGAAGTGATTCCCCGCCCAAGCCGGTTCGGGCCAAGGCGGCGCCTACCTCCCGCCCAGGGACCTCGCCGGCTGCGGGAGAGAAGAAAACAATCAACAAGCTCACGTTCGTGTTGACGGTTCTGCTGGCGATCGCCGTCGTGATCATTGTTCGGCAGGCCGGGCTGGGCCCGTCGGCGAATGACAACCCGACCCTTCCCGCGAACCACCCGGATATTTCTCAGATGGACATGGGCCAGATGGCGACCCTTGATGAAGAAAAGGTCGCCGAGCTTAACCAGAAGATCGAGGATAATCCGCAGGATGTGGATACCCTCAAGGAGTTGGGCAAGATCTACGTGGACGCCCGTCAGTACCAGAACGCGCTCGATGCCCTCAACAAAGCGATCGAAGTAGCCCCCGATGATATGGAAAGCCACCTCATGGCTGGCGTGTGCAAGTACTCGCTCAACAACTTCGAAGGCGCGAAGGAGAGCTGGATGAAGGCCACTGAACTCGATCCGACGAAGGCCGAGCCGTGGTTCAACCTTGGATTTGTTTATCTCATGGAGGAGCCCGTCGACGAGGCTGAGCTGACGCGCGTGTGGGACAAGGTCCTCGAACTGGCGCCCGACTCTGACATGGCCGCCGACATCATGAAGTACCGCGAGAGCGCCGAGACAAATGGAGATTAGTGTCCTCCTTTCCTTCGCGGCTGGGATCATCGCCTTCGCCTCACCCTGTTTCCTCCCGGTCGTGCCGGTCTTCGTCGGCCAGATCGTTGGGGGAGATCCGGGAGAGGTCTCACGTAGCCGCGCCGGATGGCACGCCGTGGCGTTTATGGTGGGGTTCTCGGTCATTTTTATGACGATCTGGCTGTCCATCGCGGCGGTAGGGAACGTCCTCGGACAGTACTCGAACGTCCTTCGGATCGGCGGCGGCGCGATCCTGATCGTTATGGGCCTGCACATGGCTCGCCTTATCTCAATTCCCGTACTCGACCAACTGATCCGCGGGGATCTCAAGGGACCGGCGGGGATTCGCAACGGCACGGCCCGCTCAGCTCTCATGGGCGTGGTTTTTGGTGCGGGCTGGACCCCGTGCATCGGCCCGATCCTTGGCGGCATCCTTGCCCTTGCTGTTCAAAGTGAGACGGCATGGCAAGGTGCCCTCATGATGGCAGTTTTTTGCCTTGGCTTGGGGCTTCCGATCGTGGCCGTGGCCATCGGCGCGGTTGACCTTCACAAACGCTTCGGATTCTTTCGTCGTAACCATAGGCTGGTGGAGCTTCTCGCCGGCACTCTGCTCATTGTTATGGGCTTCCTCATGATCACCAACCTGTTCGCACGCCTGGCCACGCTGGTTCCGGCCTTGCTGTAGGAGGAGAAGAAGTGTCTGATCAAAACACGGCCACCCACGAACCTGAGCAGGTGGATGCTCTCGACGGCGCCCGCATCTCTGGCGCCGAGGTGTGGCGTACTATTTATGCCCTCTTCTACAACAAGAAGATCGGTCTACTTCTCATCCTGATCGTGACGATCCTCAGCCTGATCGGTGTAGTCTTCCCGCAGGCCAACTCGTACGTCGTGGCCGATGAGGCGGCGTGGGAGGATTTCCTCACGAACCTGACACCGGTATACGGCGGGTGGACGAGAATTCTGGCGGCGATCGGTTTCTTCAACATGTTCTCCTCATGGCTGTTCAGGATCATGATGATCCTGCTGTGCCTGAGTATCATCGGTTGCACCACTCACCGCATTCCGCTTCTGTACCGCACGGCATACAAGCCGCGTAAGCGGGCGAGTGAGAACTTCTTCAACACGGCCCGCTTCCGCTACAGCGCAAGGCTGAGCGCGGACGCGGAGACAACCACGGATGCGCTGCTGGCTACGGCCAAGAGGCGCCACATGCGCGTGATCGCCGACGACGCCCAGCGCGAGTTCTTCTATCTCGATCGCTTCCACTGGGCGCCCTTTGGAACCGCGCTTTCCCACCTAGCGTTCATACTTATCATCATCGGCTTCCTCGTCACCCAGAGCATGGGCTTTCGTAACGACTTCTTCCTCGTCACTGTGGGGGAGACCCAGGAAGTCGGCTACAACACGGGCCTGAGCGCCAAGGTCGTCTCGTTCCAGGATGCCTACAACGAAGACGGCCGTCCGCTCGACTACGTCTCCCACGTCATCCTCTACAAGGACGGGCAGACCGTGGCCGATCAGAACGTCCGCGTGAACTCGCCGCTGTCCTATGACGGCGTCATGTTCCATCAAGCCTCCTTCGGTATGTCCGCTGTGGTTTCGATTTCGGGGAATGCGGGCGAACTCCGCTCCGGGGGCGTGCCATTGCGCTACACGACCAGTGACGGGGCCTACAGCTACGGCGTCGTTGAGTTGGAGGACCCGGCCCTCGAGGTCTTCGTCATCACCTCAGCGTCCGGACGCACAAACCCGGATCTCGCGCCTGGCCAGGCGCGCATTGAGGTCTACGAGTCTGGCTCGCAGGAGACGATGGATATGAAGGTGGTGGACCAAGGCCAGCCCGCCACAGTCGCCGGCCTTGACATCACATTCGAACGCGAGGCTCAGTACGCCGGCCTCATCGTCCGAAGTGACCCGGGCGCGTGGGTGGTCTGGCTTGGTAGCGCGTTGCTTATTATTGGATCAATCATGACCATGGCACTACGTCACCAGCGCATGTGGGCGTGGGTGACCGCCACCGACGATGGCTCCGTCCTCCGACTGGCCTCGCACGACAAGCGTGACCTCGGGTTCTCGCGCTATTTCCATGGATTCGGTACCGAGATCACCGAACGCATCACACAAGGAAAGGAACTCTAATGCTTGAGTTTTCCCAGATTCTCCTTTTCGCAAGCACGCTAATTGTTGCGCTTGCCTTCGGAATCTACGTCATGGCTACTTTCGTTGCGCGCAATATGAGTTCGGCCAAGCAGTCTGCGACTGTGGCTGCGCCGACATCCGCTTCGGCCGTCGTCGTGGAATCGAACGTCACCAGCACCGAGACCCAGGTCCAACCCATGCAGGCCAGGGGGCTTCCGCGCATGGGCAACCTGCTCGAAAAGCTAGCCTTCCTCACCCTCACTGCCTCGGTCATTGTGCGCTACATCGCCACCGGTGAACCTCCGCTGGCCAACCAATACGAGTTCGCCACAGCCTTCGTATGGGGAATGCTTGCCTTCCAGATCTACTTCGAGCACCGCTACCGTATCCGCACGCTAGCGTTGTTCACGTTACCGGTCATTCTTGGCATGCTCATTTACGTGACCTCGTTGGACTTCGCCAAGGAGCCTCTCATGCCGGCACTCCAGAATAGTCCGCTACTGACCCTGCACGTGTTCACCGCTGCGCTGTCCTACGGCGCGGCAGTCATCGGATTCGGCGCCGCGATCATGTATCTGCTCGCACCGAAGGTCACCTGGCGCGGTTGGCCGAGGCCGGAGATCCTCGAGGAGCTCGGCTACAAATCGGTGGTCTTCGCCTTCCCGCTGTTGACCATCATGATCGTACTGGGAGCCATATGGGGCAACATCGCGTGGGGCCGTTACTGGGGATGGGATCCGAAGGAAACCTCGGCGCTAGTAACGTGGTTGATCTATGGCGCCTACGTCCATGCCCGTGTGGTTCGCGGCTGGCGCGGACGGAAGTCCGCATGGCTCCTAGTTCTGGGCTTTAGTGCCGTCCTGTTCACATTCTTCGGTAACCTGTGGTTTGATAGCCTGCACTCCTACGCTTAGATCTGCTACAAGGGAGAAATGTGAGTACGACTGATTGGCGCACCGGTATTCGCGAGTCGAAATACGGCACGATGATGGTGCTGATAGTGACGACGCTACTTGTTTTGGCGGGCGCATGGATCGTCTCCGGTTCGAGCTTTGGCGAGAGCTTGCTCGGCAAGGATGACACCCCTGCGGGTAGTGGCAAGGTCAGCCAGGTCGATGTCGACAGTGCACAACCCGCGCCAACGGTTGGCGAGCCCGCCCCAGCTTTTACCGCAGTCGACGTCGCAGGCAACGAGGTTTCCCTCGAGGCGCTGCATGGCAAGCCGGTGTGGCTGCTATTCGCGGCGACCTGGTGTCAGGGTTGCCGCGCGGAGATGCCCGATGTGCAGGCCGTTGCTGACGCGCGCGACGACGTCGAAGTTGTGGTCGCGTTCGTGGGCGAGCAAGACAACACCGTGAGCGGCTATCTTTCGCGTGCGGGATATGACTTCGCCGCAGTGGCCGACGAGTCAAACGATCTTTCGCGCGCATACGGGGTTCTTGGCATGCCGGCTCACTTCCTGATCGACGCCGAGGGCAACGTGGCGAACTATCGTGTGGGCGTGCTGTCGGAAGACTCGATCGAGGAGTTCCTCTCCGCCGCAAAATAAGGAGCGGGGCCACGGTGTGCTGCTTGGGAGTAGAGGACAACCCGATAGACGCAACGGTAATCCCGTAGATTCTCGCCAAGAACCGACAGAATGATGCGACATCTGGTGGCTTAACGTAACAGCTATGAGGCCGGAGCACTCATGTGGGGCTCATGCACCGGCATAAGGCTCGCAAGCGCGGGCATAAAAAATGAGGCGGGATCTCCCGCCTCATTTGCATCTAAGAGCTAGATGTTGCGCGTCACCTTGCCGGCCTTGAGGCAGCTGGTGCACACGTTCAGACGCTTCGGCGTCCCATTGACGAGAGCCCGAATGCGCTGGATGTTCGGGTTCCAACGACGGTTGGTGCGCACGTGGGAGTGCGACACAGACTTACCGAAACCAGGGCCCTTGCCGCAGACTTCACATACAGAGGCCACGGTTATCTCCTTCGTTTGGGTTGAGAGCGCGCTCTCGCGCTCCTTGAAGCAACTTAAAGATGATAGCCGACGACGCATGCAAATTCCAACGTACCGGGCCAGTGGGATTGCGCACGTCTACCGCGGCTCGGCCGGAACGGCCGAGCCGCCATTCGTTCGCAGCTGCACGGTAACCTAGTAGCTGGAGGAAAGATGTCGGATCGAATGGCTGCTACCACGGCGGAGTCGTGGACGGCTCTCACGCGCCCGCTCGAGCGGGTCTTAGGTGCGCGCACCGGCGCAGCGTTTTCCAAAATGGGCCTGCACACGGTGGGCGACCTCCTAGATCACATTCCCTTCCGCCTGGCCCGGCGCGGCGAGCTCCTGCCGATTGAGGCGGTGCAAGAGGGAGAAGCGGTGACGGTGGTGGCCCGGATCGTCGATTCCCAGGTCCGGCCCATGCACTCCCGGCGCGGCTACATCTTATCCGTGGTGATTTCCGACGGGCGCCACACTCTTAACCTCACCTTCTTTGCCAAGTCCTCCCGTCCGCTGCACTTTCACGCCGCCAAGCTGCGCCCCGGCACGCTCGCCACCTTTTCCGGCACGATCACCTCCTACCGCGGCCAGCTCCAGCTTTCCCACCCGGAGTATGAGGTGGTGGAGGACGAGGCGGAGGTCGATCCGGCAAAGATTGCTCAGCCGATCCCGATCTACCACGCTGCCGCAAAGCTGCCCTCGTGGAAGATCGCCAAGGCCGTGGATGTCACGCTTGCCTCGCTGACCCCGAGCGACGTGCCCGATCCCCTCCCTGAAGACTACCTTGCCGATCACTCGCTGCCTGGCCGCTTCGAGGCGCTGCGCGCGGCTCACCAGCCGACCAGCGAGGAGGAGTGGCACAGCGCCATCCCGCGGTTCAAGCACGAGGAGGCCTTCGTGCTCCAGGCGTTGCTCGCCCAGCGGGCGGTCGACGCCGCCGCACACCCGGCGCCCGCGATGGCGCCCCGCGAGGGTGGCATCCTCGCGGCATTCGACGCCCGCCTTCCCTTCGATCTGACCGCCGGCCAGCGCGCGGTAGGTCAGGAGCTGGCCGCCGAGCTCGCCACCGCCAGCCCGATGCGCCGCCTTTTGCAGGGCGACGTCGGATCGGGCAAGACTGTCGTCGCCTTGCGTGCCATGATCCAGGCGGTCGACGCCGGGCGTCAGGCCGTCCTCGTGGCACCCACCGAGGTGCTCGCCGCCCAGCACTACGCCTCCTTTCAGTCGATGCTGGGGGAGCTGGGGATGGCCGGCCAGCTCGGAGCGGCCGCGCAGGCCACGTCGATTGAGCTACTGACGGGCTCGTTGCCCGCGGCGAAGAAACGCGCAACGCTCGCCGCGATCGCCTCGGGCGCGGCTGGGATCGTGGTTGGCACCCACGCCCTGTTTGAGGACATGGTCCAGATCCCGTTCCTCGGCCTCGTGGTGATCGATGAGCAGCACCGCTTCGGGGTGGATCAGCGCGACCGCCTCGCCGCCGGTGCCCACCTCCTCGTCATGACGGCCACGCCGATACCGCGAACGATCGCGATGACTTCCTTCGGGGAGCTGCAGGTCTCGACCCTGCGCGAGCAGCCCGAGGGGCGCCGAGCGATCGCCACGAACCTGGTCCCGGCCATGAACGAACGCTGGGTGGAACGGGTCTGGGAGCGGGCCCGTGAGGAGATCGACGCCGGCGGCCGGGTCTACGTCGTCTGCCCGCGAATCTCCGCCACGGCCGAGGAGGAGGCGCCGGGCGACGCCGGCCCCGATGCCCTCGCCAACTTGGGCGAGCAGCTCGCCATCGACGACTTCGAGCCCGCCTCGGTCGAATCGGTCCTCGCCCAGGTGCGCGCCAAGCCGGTGCTCGCGGGGGTTGAGATTGGTGCGGTTCACGGCCGCATGGATGCCGAGGACAAGGCCCGAGCGATGGACGACTTCGCCTCCGGCCGCGCGCCCCTGCTCGTGTCCACCACGGTGATTGAGGTGGGCGTGGACGTGCCGCAGGCCACGATGATGGTGATTCTCGACGCCGAACGCTTCGGCCTGTCCCAGCTCCACCAGTTGCGCGGGCGCGTGGGGCGCGGCCAGAGGGAGTCGATCTGCCTGGCGGTCCACCACGCACTGGACGGCACGGTGGCCTTCGAGCGCCTGGCTGCCTTCGCCTCCACCACCGACGGCTTCGCCCTGGCGGAGAAGGACCTCGAACTGCGCAGCGAGGGGAACGTGTTGGGGGCGGCGCAAAGCGGGCGGTCGTCGTCGCTGAAATACGTGCGCGTGCGCACGGACGAAGAGCTCATCGGGGTAGCACGAGCCGCGGCCCGCGCGCTCGTGACGGCCGACGCCACGCTCGCCGACCACCCCGCCCTGCGTGCCGCGATCGAGGCGGCTAGCTCCGATTCCACCGACTACCTGGAGAAGATATGACCAGAATCGTGGCAGGCACCGCCGGCGGGCGCAACCTGCAGGTGCCCAAGTCCGGAACGCGCCCCACGTCGGAGCGCGTGCGGGAGGCGATGTTTTCCCGCCTCGAGCACTACGGCTACATCGAGGGCTGCGCCGTGCTCGATCTGTACGCGGGCTCGGCGGCACTCGGGCTCGAGGCGAAGTCCCGCGGGGCGCGCAGCGTGGTGAGCGTGGAGGCCAGCCGGCAGGCGGCCGGCGTGGCGCGCGCCAACGCGAAGGCGACGGGGCTGGAGATCGACGTCGTGCCCATGAAGGCCGAAACGTACCTCGCCACCGAGCCCTCCGAACGCTTCGACCTGGCGTTCCTCGACCCGCCTTATGACATCGGGGAGGGGGCCCTCGCGCTCGTGCTTGAGCTCCTCGTGCCGCACCTGGCCGCGGACGCGATGGTGGTGGTCGAGCGCTCGAAGCACTCCCCGGAGCCGGCCTGGCCCGAGGGCCTCGAGCTCGACGACGACCGCACGTGGGGCGACACCCGCGTCTGGTCCGCAGTGATGGCGGGGGAGGGTAGACTGGAGCCATGACACTAGCGGTTTGCCCGGGATCCTTCGATCCGCTCACTCTTGGCCACATTGACGTGATTGAGAGGGCGCGGGGGATGTTTGACGAGGTCGTGGTGGCCGTGAGTCATAACGCGAAGAAGACCTACCTGTTCAGCCTCGACGAGCGCGTGGAGCTGGCGCGTGAGGCGCTCGCCGGCGTCGGCGGGGTGCGGGTGGAGGCGGCCACCGGGCTGATTGCGGACTTTGCGCGCGAGCGCAGGGCGGCGGCGATCGTCAAGGGCCTGCGCGGGGCGGCGGATTACGACGCCGAACAGGCCATGGCGCTGCTCAACCGGCACCTGTCCCACATTGAGACCGTGTTTGTTATGGGCGATCCGGCGCTGAGCCACATAGCATCTTCCTTCGTTAAGGAAATAGCCTCTTACGGGGGTACAATCGACGATCTGGTGACGCCGAATGTTGCGCGTGCACTGAGGAAGGTCAATTCATGAACGAACAAGGCGAATCGCTGCTCGAGATCCTGGACGAGCTGGTGGAGATTGTGTCCCACGCGAAGTCTTTGCCGATGTCGGCGTCGGTGATGGTCAACCGCTCAGAGTTGCTGGACCTGCTGGAGACGGCGCGGGAGATCGTGCCCGATCAGATCGTCGCGGCGGACGAGGTGTTGCAGGAGGCGTCGGCGGTGTCGGAGTCGGCGCGTCAGGATGCGGATGCGATCCGCGAGCGCGCCGAACAGGACGCGGCCACGATCGTGGCGGAGGCCCGCGAGCAGGCCTCGCGCCTGGTGGCCCAGGATCAGATCACGATCGCGGCGAAGTCGCAGGCCACCCGCATTCTGGACGAGGCGCAGACGAAGGCCGAGCACATGAAGCGCGGCGCGGACGATTATGCGGCCACCACGCTTGACCAGCTGTCGGAGGAGCTCGGCGGTCTGCTCGAGCAGATCGCGGCCGGCCGCGCCCACCTGGCCAACCGCCTGGAGGATGAGTGATGACCAGCCCGTACGTCGTCTCGATCATTGACCTGCCGCGGGCGGAGGGCGCCCAGCGCGAGCTCAGCACCGAGCTGCCGGCGCCGGCCGAGTGCGGCATCCCGATGGTCCGCGTGGTGGAGGGCGACCCGATTGACCTCGATATCACGCTGCAGTCCGTCTCCGAGGGCGTGCTCGTGCAGGGCATGGTCAGCGCCACCGCGCACGGCCAATGCGCCCGGTGCCTGACCGACATCACACTCGACCTGCATGAACCAGTGGCCGAACTCGTCTTCTATCCCGAAAGCCAAAAGGCCCTCCTCGACGAGGGGGACGAAGAGGCTAAGGACATGCCGATCGTCGCCGACGACACGATCGACATGGAACCCATCGTCCGCGACGCGCTCGTGCTCGCCATGCCTCTCATCCCGCTGTGCCGCCCCGACTGCGAAGGCCTGTGCCCCGAGTGCGGCGAGCGCTGGGAGGACCTGCCCGACGGCCACGCCCACGAGTTCCTCGACCCGCGCTTCTCCGCCCTCGACGCGCTCGCGGCCCAACTTTCTCAGGAGGCCGACGACACCGACGTGTCCGACGACGCCCGCCCGGCCGGCGCCGGTGCCGGGCCTGCGGACGCGACCGGCCTCGACGGCGTCGTTGAGGACCCCCGTGCATAAGCCAATCACGCAGCGGGAGGTGGAGGCGTGGGGCGCCACGATTGATCCGCGCTACGTGGAGCCGGCGCTGACGCACCGGTCTTGGGCGTACGAGAACGGCGGCGAGCACTCGGAGCGCCTGGAGTTTCTGGGCGATTCGATCCTGGGCGCGGTGGTGACCAGCTACATTTTTGCCACGTACCCGGACATGAACGAGGGCGGGATGTCGAAGATTAAGGCGGCCGCGGTCTCGGAGCGCTCGCTGGCGGAGATCGCCCGGCGGCTGGGCCTGGGCGCGTTTATTCGGCTCGGGCACGGCGAGGAGAAGTCGGGCGGGCGGGATAAGGAATCGATCCTGGCCGACACGGTGGAGGCCCTCATCGGCGGCACGTTCCTTACGCACGGCGTGGAGGTGACGAACGAGGTTGTGCTGCGCCACCTGGTTCCGCAGGTGGAGGCCGCGCAGAAGATGGGTCCGGCCCTCGATTGGCGCACGGCGTTCGAGGAGAAGGCCCGCGAGCAGGGGATCACCGGCAACCTCAGCTACGAGGTGGAGGGCGAGGGCCCGGACCACGCGCGCGTGTATACAGCCGCGGTGATCGTCGACGGGGTCAAGCGCGGGGAGGGTACGGCCACCTCGCAAAAGCAGGCCAAGCTGGAGGCCTGCAAGGCCGCCTACTACGCGCTCGGCTAGCCCGCGCCTAGCACGATGCCCGAGCTTCCCGAAGTTGAAACCATCCGCCTGGGCCTTGAGCCCATCGCGGTGGGTGCGACGGTCGTGGGCGTGGAGGTGCTGAGCCCGCGGGCAGTGCGCCGTGCGCCGGAGGGCCTGGAACCGCTGGTCGGGCGGCGAATCGAGGCGGTGGCCCGACGCGGCAAGTACCTGTGGCTCGACGCCTCCGGCCTGGCCCTCGTCGCACACCTGGGCATGTCGGGCCAGTTCCGCGTGGGCGGGGCGGACAACCCGCACCGGCGCGCCTCGCTCTTTTTTGACGGCGGCGTCCGGCTCGACTTCGTAGACCAGCGCACGTTTGGCCACCTCATGCCCGATGTGTACGTCCCCACCGGTGACAGCGCGCCTGCCGGCCGGGGGAGCGCCGATACGCTCATCCCGCGATCCGTGGCCCACATCGGCCGCGACCCACTCGACCCGGCCTTCGACCTCGAGGCCGTCATCCGCCGCGCCCACGCCAAAGACTCCGAGATCAAGCGCATCCTGCTCGACCAGTCGGTTGCCTCCGGGGTGGGTAACATCTACGCCGACGAGGCGCTGTTTGCCGCCCGTGTTCACCCGCGCCGACTGGCCAGCCGCATGTCGCTGGCGAAGATCCGCGAGGTTTACCTGGCGGCGGCCGACGTCATGGCCCGGGCGGTGGAGGTGGGCGGCACGTCGTTCGATACCCTCTACGTCAACGTGGACGGCGCGGCCGGCTATTTCGACCGGGCGCTTAACGTTTACGGGCGCGGCGGGATGCCGTGCCCGGCGTGCGGAACTGCGCTGAGGCGCGAGCCGTTCATGGGCCGTTCCTCGCACTTTTGCCCCGCCTGCCAGCGCGCCCGGCACGTGCGGCCCCTGAAGAGGAAGCGTCTCGTCGAAAAGTAGGGCGATATCTGGCTAAGATGGCGGGGTGAGCACTACAGATATTTCCGTGATGATTATCGACGACCACGAGGTGGTCCGCCGCGGCATCGCTGAGGTGGTCGATCGCGCCGACGGGCTCGCCGTCGTGGCCGAGGCCGGCTCGGTGGCGGAGGCCGTGCGCCGCGCCACGCTGATGACGCCCCAGGTGGCGCTGGTGGACCTGCGCCTGCCCGACGGCACCGGCATCGATATCATCCGCGAATTTCGTGAGGTCGTCCCGAACACGAAGTCGATCGTCCTGACCTCGTTTGATGATGACGACGCGCTCGCCGAGGCGCTTGACGCCGGCGCGAAGGCCTACCTGCTGAAGTCGGTGCGTGGGGCGGAGATCACGGAGGTTATCAAGGCGGTGGCGGCCGGCCGCGTGCTGCTCGACGAGCGGACGGTGACCCGGCGCCGCGCCGACCATGCCGACCCCACTGCACACCTGACACCCTCCGAGCGCAAGGTGCTCGACCTCATCGGCGACGGCCTGTCAAACCGCGAAATCGGCGACAAGCTGGGGGTGGCCGAGAAAACGGTGAAGAACCACATCACCTCTCTCCTGTCGAAGATGGGCATGCAGCGCCGCACGCAGGTGGCGGCGTGGGTGGCCGGCCAGCGTGCCATGGGCTGGCGCAACCAGAACGGCTAATTAGCGCAACTGGGCCCTCCACACGAGAAGGGTGCCGCTGTGCCCGTCCCCACGCGGTTCGATGGAGAACGAGCCTTGGTGGCGGCGCGCCCGGGCGGCCAGGTTGGACAGGCCGGAGCGGCGGGCCAGGCTTTGTTCGATGCCGGCGCCATCGTCGAGCACGCGTATCACGATCTCGTCTGGCGTGGCATCCACGGTGACCGACACGGAGGAGGCCTTGGCATGCCGGGCGGCGTTGGACAGGCCTTCGCGGACCACAGCCACAACATCGTCGGAGATGTCGGAGCCCACCGCGTCGTCGATGAGGTGGTAGTCGGTTTCGGCGACGTCGGCGCCGTTCCAGGTGAGGAGGAGCGAGGGTGCGAAGCCGAGCGACTGGCGGGCCACGGAGGCTTCGTGCTGGAGGCGGGAGACGATCGCGGCGGACGATCCCTCGTCGCGTAGCGAGTGGACGATCTGGCGGATTTGCTTGACTGAGTCGTCGATGGCGGAGATCGCGGCATCGAGCGCTCCGGTCACGCGTTCGCCCAGCCCGCGCGAGCTCATCTCCTCGCGGATCGCGGTGATGTGCATGCCGGAGGCGAAGAGTTGCTGGATGGCGAGGTCGTGCAGGTCGCGTGAGATGCGAGCGCGCTCGTCGAGCTCGGCGGCCATCGCCTGGGCCTGGCGGGCTTCGGCTAGCCTGATCGCGATCGTGGCCTGCTTGGCGACCGACTCGGCCATCGTGAGGTCGTGCAGGTTGAACTCGCCGGTGTTGGGGTAGCGCAGTAGCAGGATGACGCCCAGGCCCATGCCCTGGGAGATGAGCGGACTATAGAGCGCGGAGCCGAACTGGCGCAGCTCGGGCACGCGGATCGTGCGCACGCGCTGCATGGAATCCACCACCACGCCCGACTGCTCGCGGATGACCGTGCGCGCCCGGCCCTCCTTGGGGAAGGGCAGTCCGACGAGTTCGTGGACGCGGGCCGGGTCGTCGGCGTCGACGATCTCGGAGATCCAGGAATCTTGGATGGAGGGCAGGATGATCATGGCGACGTCGGCGCGGGCGGCGATGCGCATTTCGTGGGCGATGACCTCGAGTGCCTCGTCCTCGTCCGTGCCTTCGAGCAGGGAGGACACGATGTGCTGGGAGGCGGTGAGCCACCGGGCGCGGTTCTGCGACTCGGCATACAGCAACGAGTTGACCACGGAGATCTCGGTGGCCTTGACCAGTAGGTGGACGAGTTCGCCGTCGTCGTCGGTAAAGGGGCTGGCCTTGTCCGAGAGGTAGAGGCGGCCCCACACCTGCTCGTTGACCGTGATAGCCACGCCCAGGAAGTTCTTCATCGCCGGGTGGTTCGGCGGGAGGGTGCCGGCGGCGTAGGCGGAGATGTCGTTGATGATGAGGTAGGAGTCGAGTGGGATGTCGTTGAACACGCCGTGGTCGATGGGCGGGTCTTCGATCACCACTTCGGGCCCGCGTGGCATACCTTGCTGGATGAACTGGATGGTGTCGCCGTGGGAGTCGAGCACGCTGACGGCCCCGAATTCGGCGCCCGTGAGCTCGCACGCGGTCTGGACGAGGGCGCGCGAGACCTCGGTGCGGTCCAGCGAGCGAGCGATCGTGAGGATGTGGCGCGAAAACTCAGAAATCTGCTCTGAGGCCTGCATTGGCTTCCTTCCCGGCTTGGGGCTTTGGAAATACTCTACCTATTCCTGGGCGAGTGACCACTCGTAGTCGGGCATCTGGGCAGCGAGCTCGGCGTGGGTTCCGCGCGCGACGACGCCGACCTGGCCGCTCTCGCTACCATCGCCCCCGACGCGTCCGAGCATGATGACCTCGTCCGCGGCGTCGAGTGGGGTGAGGCGGTGGGTGACGAGCACGACGCCGCGGCGCGCGTTGCGTACGGCGAGCAGGTCGCGGATGAGCTCGTCGGCGGTGGCGGGGTCGAGGTGTTCGCCGGGTTCGTCGAGGAGCATGAAGGTGGCCGAGCCGGCGAGTGCGCGGGCGAGGAGGAGGCGGCGGCGCTCGCCGCCGGAGATGGACGTGGCGTTGGAGCCGAGCAAGGTGTCGACGCCGTCCGGCAACTGGGCGAGCCACTCGGCCAGGCCTGCCTGGGCCAGCAGACTCTCGGCTTCGTCGGGAGTGACGCTCGCGCGGGCCACGCGCAGGTTTTCGAGCACGGAGGTTTCGAAGATGTGGGCGTCCTCGGCGGTTAGCGACAGCTGGGTGGAGATCTCGGTGCGGTCGATGCGCCAGGCGTCGCGCCCGGAAAGTGTGACCGCGCCGCCCTGCGGGGCGAGCATGCCGGCTAGCGTGTAGAGGAGCGTGGACTTGCCGATCCCGGAGGGGCCGACGATCGCGATGGTCTTGCCCGGGGTGAGCTCGAGATCGATCGGCCCGGCGATGGTGGGCCCGCCTGGCCAGCCGATGCGCAGGCCGCGGGCGATGAGCCCCGAGCCGTCGCCTGGCCGCTCGTCGGGTTCGGGCTTGGCGTGGGATTCGGCGGCGTCCAGCAGGTCGACGATCCGTTTCGCCGCCGACGCCGATCGCACCAGTTGTGTGGCGGCATCCCCAAGCCGGGCGGTCGCCTCGAAGGCGGACAGCGGCACGAGCGTGCAGACCACCAGCTCGATTCCGGTCAGGTCGCCGGCCGCCATCTGGAACGTGCCGACGAGGAGGGCGGCGACGACTGCGAGGCCCATGGCGAGCGTGTCGAGCGCATGGGAGAGGGCTGCTGGGCGGGCAGAGGAGTCGCGGTGGGAGGCGATGCGAGCCTCAGTTTGGGCCAGCTGTTCCTCCATCTGGGCCATGCGCCCGGAAATGCGCAGGTCGGAGGCCGATTCGAGCATGGTGAGAGCCTGGGCGTTGAGCTCGGCGCGGTGGCGGATCTGCGCCTCCTGGTCCGCGCGGGCGCCGCGGGCCGCAATCGAGGGGGCCACAACGCCGGAGAGCAGCAGGCAGGCGAGCAGGACGAGCGCGATGAGCGGGGAGAGGAAGCCGACAATCGCCAATGACAGCACGGAGACGACGATCGCCACCGCCGCCGGCAGCATCGACTTGATGACCACGTTGCCGATCTCGTCCACGTCCGCACCCGTGCGGGCCAGCAGGTCGCCGCGCTTGACGGAGGTGACCACGTCGGTGGTCGAGCCTGCCATCGTCGAATACACGCGCGAGCGCAGGTTCGCCATGCCGTAGAGGGCCACCCAGTGGGAGGCGATGCGCTCGAGGTAGCGGAAGATCGCCTTGCCCACGCCGAATAGGCGCACGGCCGTAGACGCCACCGACAGGTCGAGCACCGGGGGCAGTTCGGCCGCGCGGGCGATGAGCCACGCCGACGTGGCGCCAAGCGACACGCCCGAGCCGATCGCGCCTGAACCCGCGGCAACGGACCATGCGAAGGTCTTCTTGTTGTAGTCGAGCATGCCGATCGCGCGGCGAAGCGCCTTGCGCTCATCCCTATCGATCATCGCTGGCCTCCTTCTGCGGCGTTCGCGGGGTGCTGTCCGACCCCGCGGCGGTGGAGCCCGCGCCGGGCGCGCCGGTACTCGTGCGGTGGCCGGAGGGATCGGCGTCGCGCCAATGGCGCGGGATGGCGTAGTCGGCTCGTTGAGCTCGGACGTACGCGGCGTACTCGGCCGACTCGCGCAGGGCGGCGGACTCGCGGACTTCGGCGCTGATGTCGCGCGTGGAGGCGACGACGTCGATCACGTGGTCGGCCAGCTCGGTGATGGCCTGGCGGTGGGCGATGACAATAACGGTGTGCCCGGCGGCCTTGAGGGAGGTGACGACGTTTGAGACGTATTCCTCGCTCATCGCGTCGAGGTGGGCGGAGGGCTCGTCGAGAATGATGATCTTGCGCGAGGAGGTCAGCGCCCGGGTGAGGGCCAGGCGCTGGCGCTGGCCCACCGACAGGCCGGTGCCGCCGTGTCCCAGGACTGTCTGCCAGCCGCCCGAGAGTGTGGCGACGACGTCGTCGAAACCGGTAAGCGTTGCGGCCTCGGTGGCGATCCCGCCCACGTTCTCAGCCACGGTGCCGGGCACGATGACGGGACGCTGGGGCACCCAGGAGATGTGGGCCCACCAGGCTTCGCGGTCGATGTCGGAAAGCGGCGTGCCACCCACGGTGACACGGCCGGCGTCGGGAGAAAGCAGGCCGAGAAGGACGTTCACGGCCGTCGTCTTACCCGAACCTGAGGGACCGCGCAGCACCGTGATCTCGCCGGGCTGGATCGTGCAGCTGAGCTCTGCCGGCGCCACGGTGGCGCGGCCGGGGGCGAAGACGGAGACGCCCTCGAAGCGGATCTCGGCCCTCTCGAGGTCGGGCACGGGCGCGGTGCCGGCGTGCTCAGAAAGCGGCAGGTCGAGGATCGTGAACGCGCCTTCGGCAGCGGTCACGCCGTTGGCCGAGGCGTGGAACTGGGTGCCCACCTCACGTAGGGGCTTGAGGATTTCCGGGGTGAGCATGATCGCGATGAGGCCAATCTGGAGCGGCACCGAGCCGTCTACCATCCGCAGGCCGATGTTGACGGCCACGAGCGCGGTGGTGAGCGTGGTGAGGAACTCGAGGGCGGCGCCGGAGAGGAAGGCCACGTACAGGGTCTGCATCGTCTTTTCAGCGAAGCGGTTGCCGAGCGACTTCACGCGCTTTTCCGGCCCGTGCTCGCGGCCGAGGCCCTTGATTGTGGCCAAGCCAGCGAGGAGGTCGAGCAGCTGGGAGGACAGGTCCTGCATGGCGGCCAGGCGCTCGTTCGAATAGCGCGAGGTCATCTTGCCGATGAGGATCATGAAGACCGGCACCAGCGGAATGCAAAAGACCACGAAGAGGGCCGAGATCCAGTCGAAGTAGAACAGGAGGACAATGAGCGCCGGCATGGCCGTGACTGACAGAAAGAGCTGGGGGAGGAACTGGACGAAGTAGGCCTCCAGGTCGTCCAGGCCGCGCGTGACCAGCGTGACCGTGTCTGTGGTGTTGCCGCTGAGCCACCTGTCCCCAAGGGAGGCCGCCTTACGTAGCACCTTCCCACGCAGGTCCGCGATCACGTTCACGGCCGAGCGGTGCCCGTACGCGTCACGCACGTACGCCAGCGCGAAGCGCGCCACGACGACGACGCCGAGCCACGCCACCCGCCCCAGCACGCCGGCGGGGGTAGCCGTCCCGTAGAACACGGGGGAGACGGCGTAGGCGATGAGCACGATCTGGGCCGCGATGAGGGCCGCGTCGATCACGCCGAGGGCCACGAGGAAGGCGATGTACCTCTTGGTCTGGCCGGCGTAGGTGAGCAGGCGTGGGTCGAGTGGTTTCACGGAACCTCCATTTCAGATCAAGTCTAGATTCTGTGCCGGGCTAATGCGAAAGCTGGTGCGCGCCTGGCGTTGCGGTGAAGGTGGGCCGGGCGGGTGCAGATACGGCGAGGGGGCGTGCGATGATCGCACGCCCCCTCGCCGGTGGCAGCTTAGGCGTTGGCGAAAGCACGCTCCTTCTTCGGGTCAAGACCCGCGGGCTCGTCGGAGATGTGCTCCACTCCGAGGCGGCCTGCGAAGGACTTGTACGACCAGGCGGTGTAGCCCAGCACGATCGGGACGAACACAATCGCCGCGATGAGCATGACCGTCTGAGTGGGCGAGGTGGCCGAGGCCTGGACCAGGGTCAGGTCATAGGCCGGGTCAACCGAGGACTTCAGCGCGTTGGCACCGAAGGTGGAGAACACCCACACCACCGCGAAGGCCAGGCCGGCGAAGGAGAAGAGGAACGCCTGGACGTCCTTGCCCTTCTGGATCACCAGCGTGGAGGCGATGAGCGCAACTGCGGCCAGCGCCAGCGGGATGAAGCCCCATGCCTGCCCGCGGTAGGCGAACTGGCCCCAGACCGCCCAGATGGCTGTCAGGCCCGTGGAGGCCAGCGACAGCTTCTTGGCCAGCGCGATCGCGCGCTCGGAGAAGTCACCCTTGGTCTTGATTGCCAGCCACAGCGCGCCGTGCGTGAGGAAGAGCAGAACGAAGACCACGCCACCCACCAGGGTGAAGGGGGTGAACAGGGAGACGAATCCGCCGGTGAGGAAGTGGCGGTCGCCAGCGGCGAGGGCGGCGTCGATCGCGGCCGGATCGGCCGGGACGAACTGGCCACCGAGCTCGGTGTAGTGGCCCACCTGGATCTTCGTGCCCTGCACGAGGTTGGCGAAGGCCACGCCCCAGATCAGGGTGACCACCCAGGCCACGCCCAGGTGGAGGTTATCCCACAGGTTGCGCCAGGAATCGGAGTTGATCTTCCCGCGCCACTCGATGGCCGAGATGCGGATGATGAGGCAGATGAGGATGGCCACGAGGGCCAGGTACATGCCGGAGAACATCGTGGCGTACCACTCGGGGAACGCGGCGAAGGTGGCGCCGCCGGCGGTGAGAAGAAAGACCTCGTTGCCGTCCCAGTGGGGGCCGATGGTGTTGAGGGCGAGGCGGCGCTCCTTTTCGTTGCGGGGCAGGATCTTCAAAAGCATGCCCGTGCCGAAGCCGAAGCCTTCGAGCGTGAGGTAGCCGATCCAGAGAACCGCGAGGAGTGCGAACCAGATAATCTGCAGTGCTGAAAGTTCCACAGTTCCTCCTTAGTAAGCGAAGCTGAGCTTCGTGTCCTCGGTGACGCCCGTGGTGTGGGCCTGCTCGAGGAGAAGCTTGTCCGCCGGGTTGATGCCCTCGCGAACGTAACGGACGATGAGCTTGTACCACACCACGCCGAGCACGGCGTAGAGCAGCGTGAAGATGATCAGCGACGCCAGGACCTCGCCAGACAGGACGTTCTGTGACACGCCGTCCTGCGTGAGCAGGTGCATCATCTCCGACGGGGCGAGGTTGCCTTCGCGCTCGAAGTTGGGGTAGACCACCCACGGCTGACGGCCCATCTCGGTGAGCAGCCAGCCGAACGTGGAGGCGAGGTAGGGCAGCGGGATCGTCCACACGAACAGCTTCGCGATCGCTGGGCTGGTGATCATCTTGTCCTTACGCAGGAGGAACAGGCCCAGGAGCGACAAGCCGAAGGAGGCAAATCCGAGGCCCATCATCGCGCGGAAGGAGTAGAAGGAGACGAACTCGTTCGGGATGTAGTTCACGTCCGTGCCGTAGATGTCTCCAAAGGCTTCGGTGAAGGTCTGCTGGATCTCATCCGTGCCGATCAGCTTGGATTCGGGGCCGGAGAAGTGGTTGGTAACCATGAAGGACTCAAGGCCGGGCAGGATCGGCAGGGAGATGATCGTGTCTTCGTTCGCCTCGGTGCCGAGCATGGCGAGCGCCAGGTCGTGCTGTTCGCCCGTCTCGTAGATGCCCATGGCGGCGATCATCTTGGTGGGCTGGACCTCGTAGATGTGCTGGCCCATGAAGTGGCCAGAGCCGATCGCGAGGATGCCGGCAAGCGCCAAGGTCTTGAGGCCGAACTGAGCGGCCGGCTTCCAGAACTCGCGGGCCTCGACCTCGTTGTTGGTGCGCAGCGCGCGCACGATCCACCAGATCGACACGCCCGAGATCATCGCGCCGGCCACCATGAGGGAAGCGGAGATCGTGTGCAAGAGCGCGTAGAGCGTGGTGGGGGAGAAGATTACTTCGAGGAAGCCCGACATGCCGTCAAGTTCGGCGCGTCCGGTTTCCGGGTTGAACACGGCGCCCGTGGGGTTCTGCATGAAGGAGTTCGCCGCGAGGATGAAGAACGCGGAGATGTTCGTGCCAAGTGCCACCATCCAGATGGCCACCGTGTGTGCCTTGGGGGAGATGCGGCCGCGGCCGAAGATCCACACGCCGAGGAAGACGGACTCCAGGAAGAAGGCCAGCAGGGCCTCGAACGCGAGCGGCGCGCCGAAGATGTCACCCACGTAGCGCGAGTACTCCGACCAGGTCAGTCCGAACTGGAACTCCTGGACGATGCCCGTGGCTACGCCGAGCGCGAAGTTAATAAGGAGGAGCTTGCCGAAGAATTCGGACATGCGCAGGTACTTCGTGTCACCGCTGCGCAGCCACCTGGTCTGCATGATTGCCACGAGTGGCGAGAGCCCGATCGTGAGAGGTACCAGGATGAAGTGGTACACGGTCGTGATCGCGAACTGCCACCGTGAAAGGTCTAAGACATCCACCGAAGTCGCCTTTCTTTGCCGGGCCGTGCTAGCCCTGTGTGTTCGATGCTGTGGGCGAACATCGCTGCAGGCCCACGCGTGTTCCCTGAGTTTATCGCACACCTCCACACAAATGCGTCGCAAACTCGGAATGGATCCAAAGTGCTTGGCGAAATCGCTTGTGCCGCTTGCGGGCGGGCCTTTCGCCTTAGGACGTTCGTCCCGAACCGTCGTCGTTGGACGCTCACCAGATCGCAGCTCAGCACAAGCGCACAAGAAATGTGTAACAATAGGAGCGGATCGGGTGTGTATCCACCCGAAGAGCGAGCTTCGTGCGCCGCAGTTGCGTGCAGCCGGGCGAGCTCGTCAGATAAGCTTCCGCGGCCCTCGCCGCGACCAGACTCCATAAGGCGTGGATGCACACGGCCTTGCTAGGAGATACCTATGGCAGACGATGCCAACGAACGCGCAAACGTTGCGCCCATGACCACCCTCCTTTTCCAGGAGCCCGACATGACCCGGGCCGTCCGTTCTCGCCGCCGCCGCGACGACGACGCCGAAGCACCGGCCGCGCATTCGGGCGCGGAGGCGAACTCGGACAGCTCAGAGGAGTCCACGAAGAGCCGCAGCCGGCGTGGCCGCCGCGGCGGGCGCAAGTCGGCGGACGAGGCGCAGGCTGGCAACGAGTCGGCTGAGAAGTCGGCCGAGAAGTCGCAGGAGACGGGCGAGGAGGCGCCGCCGAAGCGCTCGCGCCGCCAGAAGTCCGACGGCAACGCCAAGGCCAACCAGCGAAGCGCCAAGGATAAGGACAAGGACGAGGCCGAGCAGCCCAAGGAGGCCGCCGCCGAATCTGACGCTGAGGATGCCGAGGAGGAGTCGGAGTCGTCGACAACCGTGCGCCGGCGCCGTCGTCGGCGCAGCACCGAGGAGGCCGACGACGGGGTGACCGCCCCGAAGGGTTCTACCCGCCTGGAGGCGAAGAAGCGCCGCCGGAAGGAGGGGCGCCGGGCAGGGCGTCGTCGGACGTCGATCTCGGAGTCGGAGTACCTGGCGCGCCGCGAGGCGGTAGACCGGACGATGCTCGTGCGCGAGCAGGACGGCCTCAACCAGATCGCGGTGCTGGAGGACGGGGTGCTGGTCGAGCACTACGTGGCACGCCACACGCAGACCTCGATGGTCGGCAACGTCTACCTTGGCCGCGTGCAGAACGTACTGCCCTCGATGGAGGCCGCGTTCGTTGACATCGGCAAGGGCCGTAACGCCGTGCTTTATGCGGGCGAGGTCAACTGGGACGCCGTGGGTATGAACGGCAAGCCGCGCAAGATCGAGGACGCGCTTAAGAGCGGCGACACGGTGCTCGTGCAGGTCACGAAGGACCCGATCGGCCACAAGGGCGCGCGCCTGACCGGCCAGATCACGCTGGCCGGACGCCACCTCGTGCTCGTGCCGGACGGGTCGATGACCGGCATCTCACGCAAGCTGCCGGAGAAGGAGCGCACGCGCCTGAAGGACATCCTCAAGCGCGTGGTGCCCGCCGAGCACGGCGTCATCGTCCGCACGGCCGCCGAGGGCGCTACCGAGGAGCAGATCCAGAGCGACGTCGACCGGCTGGTCAAGGCCTGGGCGGACATTCAGGCCAAGTCCAAGTCCACGAAGAACGCCCCCTCCATGCTCAAGAGCGAGCCGGAGCTGGCCGTGCGCGTGGTGCGTGACATCTTTAATGAGGACTTCAAGGAGCTCAAGGTTTCGGGTGATGAGGCGTGGCAGACGATCCACGACTACGTGGCCGAGCTGTCGCCGGAGCTGGTGGACCGCCTCGAGCACTGGACGAGTGAGAAGGACATTTTTGCAGCCTCCCGCGTGGACGAGCAGCTGTCCAAGGCATTCGACCGCAAGGTTTTCCTGCCGTCGGGCGGGTCTCTCATCATTGAGCGTACGGAGGCCATGACGGTGATCGACGTCAACACCGGAAAGTTCACCGGCGCGGGCGGCTCGCTCGAAGAGACAGTGACGCGCAACAACCTCGAGGCCGCGGAGGAGATCGTGCGCCAGCTGCGCCTGCGTGACATCGGCGGCATCATCGTCATCGACTTCATCGACATGGTCCTCGAAGAGAATCGCGACCTGGTGCTACGCCGCCTGGTGGAGTGCCTGGGGCGCGACCGCACCCGCCACCAGGTGGCCGAGGTGACCTCGCTCGGGCTCGTGCAGATGACCCGCAAGCGCGTGGGTCAGGGCCTCGTGGAGGCCTTTTCCACCACGTGCGAGTGCTGCGACGGGCGCGGGTACATCACCCATGAGCACCCCGTCGAGCGCGGCGAGACCGAGGCTCAGAACCCCCGGACGAACCCGCGCCGCCAGCAGCAGCCGGCCGCGCCGGTTGCCGCGGAGGAAGACCCGAAGCACGACGAGGTCCGCGCGGCGCTTGCCAACATCGCGGCCGCTGCGTCGTCCAAGCACGAGTCGGAGGAGGCCCCAGCCGAACAGGCGGGAGAGTCTGAGGACAAGTCGAAGAGCTCGCGTCGCAGCTCCGGCCGACGCCGGTCGGGCGGCTCGCGTGGGAAGACGGTTGAGAAGACGGCCGGCGAAGTGGCGGCGGCCGAGAAGTCGGGCGGCGAGAAGGCGGAGGCAGCGGCTGAGAAGCCCGCGGCCAAGGCTGCGCGGCCCGCGCGGAAGGCGCCCGCAAAGACTGAGACCAAGGCTGATGCGCCGGCAGAAACCGGAGCCGAGGCCGAGCCGAAGAGGCAGAGGCGCCGCAGGGTGTCGTCGTCGGGAACGATCACGCCGGGCTCGAACACGGCGGCGATCATGACGTTCCCCGCCAAGGGTGAGGCGGAGAAGTAGGTTCGGCGGGCGTGACACGCCACGGGAATGTGGTGATCGTCGCGCCCGGCGGACTTGTTCCGGCTTGGGCTTGCCAGTAAACTTGTAACTCGGCGCATTGAGCGCACCAATTTTTCAAGAGCACGGAGACGTGCACCAATCGACAGAGATGAGCTGAACGTGGTTTACGCGATTGTGAAGACAGGCGGCCGCCAGGAGAAGGTGTCCGTCGGGTCCATCGTGGTTACGAACAGGATTGACGGCGAAGCTGGCGACAAGGTCGAGCTTGAGCCGATCATGCTCGTCGACGGTGACAAGATCACCACCGCTGCCGATGGCATTTCCGCCAAGGTGACCGCCGAAATCGTTCGTGACGAGAAGGGCCCGAAGATTTCGATCGTCAAGTACAAGAACAAGACGGGTTACCGTAAGCGTCAGGGTCACCGCCAGCCGCTGACCCGCCTCAAGGTCCTTGAGATCGCTTAGATTCGGCACCAGGTACGAGCTTTTAGAAAGGTCTAGAGATGGCAACTAAGAAGGGCGCGAGTTCTACTAAGAACGGTCGCGATTCCAATGCGCAGCGACTCGGCATCAAGCGCTTCGGCGGTCAGGCCGTGAACGCGGGCGAGATCCTCGTGCGCCAGCGCGGTACCAAGTACCACCCGGGTGCCAACGTCGGCCGCGGTAAGGACGACACCCTGTTCGCGCTCGAGTCGGGCGTTGTCGAGTTCGGTGTCAAGCGCAACCGCAAGACGGTCAGCGTGATGGCGCAGGCGTAAGCGCAAGTTTTTAGAATTGGGGTGGAGGGCCTAGCCTTCCACCCCTTTCTGCAGTTTTTTGGCAGTTGGAGGCGGGATTCATGGCAAGTTTTGTGGACCGAGTGACCCTGCATATTACGGCGGGTAAGGGCGGCAACGGCGCGACGTCGGTGCGCCGGGAGAAGTTCAAGCCGCTGGGCGGGCCCGACGGGGCGAACGGCGGGCACGGCGGCGACGTGATCCTGCGCGTGTCCGCCCAGGAATCCACCCTGCTGTTGCTGCATCATTCCCCGCATCTTAAGGCCGAAAACGGCAAGCCTGGCGAGGGCGACATGCGCCACGGCAAGCGCGGGGAGGACCTTGTGGTGGCGGTTCCGTCCGGCACGGTGGTCAAGGACGAAGATGGCAACATCCTGGCTGACCTCGTGGGGGAGGGCGAGGAGTTCCTGGCCGCGTTGGGTGGCTACGGCGGGCTTGGCAACGCCGCGCTGGCGTCCCCGAAGAGGAAGGCGCCCGGGTTTGCGCTGCTGGGCGAGGATGGGGAGGAGCGCACGCTCATCCTTGAGCTGAAGTCGGTGGCGGATGTGGCGCTGGTGGGTTTTCCGTCGGCTGGAAAATCGTCGCTCATTGCGGCGATGTCGGCCGCGCGACCGAAGATCGCCGACTACCCGTTCACCACGCTGGTGCCGAACCTGGGCGTGGTGCAGGCCGGCGACGTGCGGTTCACGATGGCCGACGTGCCTGGGCTGATTCCCGGTGCTTCCGAGGGCAAGGGGCTTGGGCACGAGTTTCTGCGGCATATCGAGCGGTGTGCGGTCATCGCGCACGTCATTGACTGCGCGGCGTTGGAGAGCGACCGTGATCCGATCTGCGATCTGGACGTGATCGAGGCTGAGCTCGCCGCCTATGCGGACCAGATCCCGCCCATGGAAGACCGTGTGCCGCTTATGGAGCGCCCGCGCGTAGTGGTGCTGAACAAGGTAGATATGCCCGATGCGGCCGACATGGCCGACTTCGTGCGGGCCGACCTGGAGGGGCGCGGGCTGCGCGTCTTCGAAGTGTCGGCGCTGGCGCGGCGTGGGCTACGAGAGCTGGGCTTCGCGCTGGCCTCGATCGTGGAGGAGATCCGCGCGGCCGACATCGTGCCGCAGGCCAGGCCGATCATCCGCCCTGTGGCGCAGGACGAGGGCGGGTTCACCATCACCGCACACACCAAGGGCGGGCGGCCGTTCTACCAGATCCGGGGCCGCAAGCCGGAGCGGTGGGTCAACCAGACCGACTTCTCCAACGACGAGGCCGTGGGATACCTCGCCGACCGCCTCAACCTGCTCGGGGTGGAGAAGGAGCTCATGAAGATGGGCGCCAAGGAAGGCGACACGGTGGTGATTGGGCCGGTGGACGGCGGAGTCATCTTCGACTGGGAGCCCACGATTTCCACGGGTGCCGAGTTGCTCTCGCCGCGCGGTACGGACGCCCGGCTCGAGCAGAACACGCGCGCCACGCGGCGCGAGCGCAAGGCGGCCTTCCACGAGCGGATGGACGCCAAGGAGGCGGCCCGCCAGGAGCTGTGGATGGACCGCGAGAGCGGGATGTGGACGGACCCGGGCCAGGAGTAGGGCCAGCCGGGCTCCGGCGGCTGCCAGTACCCTGGGGTCCGCCGGCACAACTCGTGAACGTGAGGTCGACCGGGTGCCTATAGCAATCGTCAACCGGTATTTTCACGACTTCTGTCGGAGGAGCGGCTTAGCCGGCCGGCTGCATTATTATGCGGCGGCCAATCGCGCAACGCGTAGAAATAGTGAAGCCTCACGCGAGGAGTGCGCGTATTTTTTGACGCGTTTCTTGGGAAAGAGGTCCCGGCAGGGCGCCCTCAGTGCTCGCGCGAGACAGGCGCGTGGTGCCCAATGTCACAAACGAGCCGCGTACCAGCGTTTTTCGCTGAAATCTCGCGGTTTTCTTCTGTCCAGATAGTGAGCTGTGGGAGCTCAGCCGGCGGTATTGGCGCTGTTTGCTTGCTGCTCAATTGACCACGCCTAACCTACGGGGTAGTTTCAAAGTAACCACTTGAATACTCATTCAACACAAGCGGATGAATAATCATTCATGGTTGTCAGATTAGCTTCGGCTCTATGTGCGCCCGTACATGAAAGGAATGACGATGATCGCTCGAGACATTACTGCCATCCATTCCCACGTAATTATTGCGCACCACCTTATGTTCAAGTTCGCCTGGCGAATGCACTGATACACAAGAATCCACGAAAAATCTGTAGTTGACCGCAGGAGCGGTCTATTTAAGGAACATAAGAATGACTGTCGAAATCTCTGTCCCTAGCCAAGTCTCAAATCCCGCACCCGTCGACATCGATGCCACTGGCCCCGGCGCCCTCGCCACCACGTGGATTGGCGTGGATCTGTCGCTGCTCGGCGCGAGTGTCCCGGTCGGCTTCGACGACTGCATCGATTACCTGAACTTCCCCCGCCTCGCTGCGTCCGTCCGCGCCGCGCAGACCGGCGGCATCGACTTCGTTACTCTCGATTCGCGTTTCCTGACCAGCACCGACGTCGATTCGCGCGATTGTTCTCACGACGCCGTCCACGCGGCTGCTAAGCTCGCCGACGTGTCGACCGCTGGGATTTTCGCGGGGATCGAGCCGACACCTGCTGATATCGAGGTGGCCACTGCTGCGCTCGCCGCTCAGCGCGAGGGCTGGGCGGGCATCACGATGCCCCTGCACACGGACTCCGATTTCGCGGGGATTGAGAAGGCGGCCCGCAAGACGCGCCGCGCTGGCGTGAAGGTCACGGTCATCATCACGGACCCGGCTGTGTCCGCCGAGCGTGCAGCTATCGTGGCGGGGATCGCCGACGTCGTCCGGTTGCGTGTCCGCGATCCGTACGCTGCGCGTAACGCCCGTTTCGCGATCCAGGCCGCGGGCAAGGAGATCGGCAAGGATATCTTGGTGTTCATGGAGCTTGGCGTGGTGATTTCACGCTCGGTGGCGGCGGCGGAGGAGCGGGCGCTGCTGATTGAGGACATGAACGACTGCGACCTGTTCCCGGGCATCGCGTCGGTGCTCGGTACGGTCTACAACGTGGCCGACGCGATCGAATCCTATGTGGGCCTGGGCGCCGCCGATGGCGTCATCCTGGTTCCTGCCTCCCTGCCCACTGACCTGGCCTCGGTGCTCAAGGGCGTGCTGCCGCTGATTGATGCGCGCGCCAAGCTTGAGCAGCAGTAGTCAGATATTCCCCGCTTCACGTTCGACGCCGTTCTGCCAGGTGCCAGCACATTGCTCACGCGCCTGTCAGACCGGCGTCGTTAATATGAAAGCCACGGAACCTGGTGGGGGAGGCGAAGCTCCTGCTTCGCCTCCCCCACCAGGTTCCGTGGTGCATCATTGGCCCCACATACTTAGTTCTGCGCCTCCTGCTCAGCGATCTTCCGACGCACCTCATCCATGTCGAGGGCCTTGGCCTGCGTGATGAGATCTTCGAGGGCCGCCGGCGGAAGGGCGCCCGCACTTTCGTAGATGCGGATGCCGTCGCGGAAAATCATGAGAGTGGGGATCGACATGATCTGGAAGCTCTGCGCCAGCTCGCCCTCGGCCTCGGTGTCGATCTTGCCGAAGGTGATGTCGGGGTGCTGCTCGGATGCGGCCTCGAATGTGGGGCCGAACTGCTTGCACGGACCACACCACTCAGCCCAGAAGTCGAGGAGGACGGTGCCCTCGCGGACGGTATCGTTAAAGTTCTCTGCGGTCACTTCGACAGTTGCCATCGGTTTCCTTTCGTCGGGTGCGCGATGAGCACACCGGGTCGGCTATCAGCGGCTCCAACGCGTTCGCCGCAAATTTATTCCAAGGATACGGCACCCCGCCCGCGCCCGGGCTCGTTTTCCGCTCTGAGTGAGGGCGCGCCGGCCCCGCAGTCGTGACCGCGCCCGGCCGTCGGCGCCAACGCGACCCGACGCTGTCGTGAACCCGCCCGGACGCCGTCGTGAACAAGGCGAAAGTCCGCACCACCTCGACGCCCGCGGGCTGAGCTGGTTCAATTGACCTAACGGAAGGAGACGGTATGACCGAATCGCAGAGGCTGCGTGTCGTGGAGGAGCTGCCAGATATTCCGACGCCGGCGGGGGAGCCGGGGCGTCGGCGGCGAATCGGGATCATGGGCGGCACGTTTGACCCGATCCACCACGGGCACCTCGTGGCGGCCTCGGAGGTCCAGCACTTCTATGATCTCGACGAGGTCATCTTCGTGCCCACCGGCGAACAGCCCTTCAAGAAGGACCGCAAGGTTACGCTCGCCGAACACCGCTACCTCATGACCGTGATCGCGACGGCGTCCAACCCGCGCTTTTCCGTCTCGCGTGTGGATATCGAGCGCGGCGGTGTCACCTACACGGTGGATACCCTGCGCGACCTGCAGGCTCTCCACCCCGATGCCGACCTCTACTTCATCACCGGAGCCGACGTCCTGCCCCAGATCCTCGACTGGAAAGACAACGCGGACCTGTGGGCCATGGCGCACTTCGTGGGCGTGAACCGGCCGGGGCACGTGCTGGACGTGTCGGGGTTGCCGGAGGACTCGGTGTCGCTCGTGGACATCCCAGCCATGGCCATCTCATCTACTTCTATCCGCAATCGCGCCAGCGAGGGCGTGCCCGTGTGGTATTTGGTGCCCGATGGCGTAGTGCAGTACATAAACAAGTATCATTTATATATAACGAACGAGGCCACAACGACCTCCCTCGACCCGGTGTCGATCCACGCCACCGCCGAGGGCAAGGAGGAAGAATGAGTGAGGAAACTCCACGGCTGAGTCGGCGTCAGATGCGCGAGCAGGGCCTGCTCGACGCGCCCACCGACACCCCGCCGGTTTACGACACCACGGAGCTGCGCCTTCGCCGCCCGTCGCGCAAGGAACTGCGTGAGCTGGCACAGCGCGAGGCTGGCGAGCAAGTGCCGAAGAATGTGGAGACTGGGGAGTCGGCAAATTCCGAGGATGTTGGGGAGCCTACTCAGGCGATGGAGGCCGTCAAGGCGCCGGAGCCGGTCCAGCATGAGCGCAAGTCAGTGTTTGATCGCTTCGAGGCCGCCGAGCCCGAGGAGGAGCCCGCGGCCGAAGTGGCTAAGCCGGCCGTGCCCGTGCAGGCGGCGGCCGAGGCCGAGCAGGCTGAGCCGGAGGTGGACCTGGATGACGACGAGCCCGAAGACTCCCTCCGTGACCGCTTCCTGGCGATGACCAGCCGCGGTGAGGAGGCCGGCGACGCCGCCGAGCCCGCGCACGCCACCGCCCCCGTGCCGGCCCCCGTGGCCGAGAAGACGCCCGCACCGAAGCCCGCGGTTGAGGTCGACGTCGCCGACGATCCCGCCCCCGACACCGAGGTCGAGGCCCCGCGCCGCACCTGGCTCAACTTCATCATCCTCGTCCTCATAGCCGCAATCGTCGGCTACCTCGGCGGGTCGTGGATCAACATGACCTTCCTGTCGGAGCCGATGCCCGGCGTCGTGAACGATTTTTCTGCCCTGCTGTTGTAACTGAAAGGACACCGTGACAGCTACACCGGAAACGATCGAACAGACCATCGCGGCGGCGCGCGCCGCCTCAGCTGGGAAGGCGACGTCGATCACCGCGATCGACGTGTCCCAGCGGCTTGTGATCACGGACGTGTTCCTGGTTGTCTCCGGCTCGTCGGAGCGGCAGGTGCGCGCGCTGGTTGATGAGATCGAAGAGGGGATGTACAAAATCGGCGTGAAGCGGCTGTGCCGCGAGGGGCTGGAGGGGGAGGCTCACTGGGTCCTGCTCGACTTTGGTAATCTCATGGTGCACGTCCAGCAGGACGAGGACCGCGAGTTCTACGCGCTCGAGCGGTTGTGGGGCGACTGCCCGGTCATTGAGCTACCCGAGGACGTGACGGTGGAGGAGGGGCCGCGTTCGTCGCTGGCGGACTACTTCGCGCCGGCCGACGACGATCTTGCGGCTCGTGCCGCCCGCTCGGCTGACGATGCGGGCGACGACGAAGACGACAGCGATGCTGAAGACGGGGGCGCGCCGGCGGCCGCTGATGAGGCGTGAAGCTGAGGCTGGTTTTTTGGCGGCACGGCCAGACGGTTCAGAATGCCTCGCTGCGGATCCAGGGGTCGCAGGACTATCCGCTCAATGAGGTCGGGCACGCGCAGGCGGCCGCTGCTGCCGGTGCGCTGGCGCGAATGAAGCCCGCGCGGATTTACTCCTCGGATTTGGGGCGCGCGTTGCAAACGGCGCAGTATCTTGCGGATGTGACTGGGCTGGAGGTGCTGCCCGATGCCGGCCTGCGTGAGCGGGCCTACGGCCCATGGGAGGGGCTCAGCTCCGACGAGATCCGTGCCCGCGACCCTCAACAATGGCACGCCTGGCGCGAGGGGCGGGAACCCGAAGGAGTCGGGGTCGAGACCCGGGAGGCCTGCGGGCAGCGCGTGCACGAGGCCATCGAGCGAGCACTGGCCGACGTGATTCGGGAGCTTGGTGAGGCGCGCGTAGCTGGCGAGGGCAATGGCGCGGGTGGCGGGGTTGTTGGCGTGGCCGGCGGGGACGACGTCGTGACGATCGTGTTCGTGGCCCACGGCGGGTCGATTGCGAACGGCGTGATGAGCATGCTGGGGCAGAACCCGTCCGAGTGGGTGGGCCTGCAGGGGATGGACAACTGCCACTGGGCAGTGCTCGAGCCGAGGCCGGCGGCGAATCCGGTGTGGCGGTTGCGATCCTACAATGTGGGCGTGGAGGGCTGAGGCCCGGCGGTGGCGCCCTTGAGTCCCGCCCCGAGCGGTGGCCCATGTTAACCGCCAGGTAGTGAGCCGTTTCACCCACTGGGGGAGGTCCTGGATTGGCGCGGACGGGGAGAACTGAGTAGTATAAGTCAAGTCTTGAGGGGCTATGGCGCAGTTGGTAGCGCGCTTCCATGGCATGGAAGAGGTCAGGGGTTCGAATCCCCTTAGCTCCACAGGTGGCCCGGAAACCGCGAGAAATCGAGGTTTCCGGGTTTTTCGTGCCCGCGCTTGACTAACCAGATGAGTAGCGCTGGGCCGGGCGCCGGGGGAGCATGGCACGGTCGGCTCCGGGCCGGCGGAGGGGCCGGCGAAGACGGCGAACTCGGCAACCGCGAACAACGCCAGGTAGCACCAGCGCCCACGCGGGTGGGCGCCGGCGTCCTTCTTCCCCGAGCCGTATACGTGGCGCACCTACGGCGAGCTCAACGAGCGCTTCGCGGCCGCGCATTCGGGCACGACGTACGAGCACGCCTGCGAGCTCCTAGCGCCCTCCCACCTGCGGGTGTTGGACATGATCGCTGGCTTTAGTGACGAGGAGCTGTTCACGAAGAAGTGCTTTGACTAGACGGTGTCGACGAGTTTGGGGTTCTACTTCGTGTCAGCGACCAGCTCCCAGTACGAGTGGGCGGCGAAGAAGACGCGGGCGTACATGCGGCTGCTGTAGGGACTGTGAGATTTGCTCCTAGCCATTGGTGTATGGTGTGCGCACACTGGATGTACGGACGACTCAGGGGGGGCGATGATGGCAAGGAAGAGTGAGTATCAGATGACGCGGATAACTCTCGTATAGATGCTCGAACGAAGCATGAAGCGGAGAAGCTGTTCCGCTCGTTGGGCCTCGATCTGTCGACCGCGTTAAACATGTTCCTCACGCAGGCGGTGCGTGAGCAGGGCCTGCCGATTCGTCCCACGTTGAATGTCCCGAACCGCGTGACCGCCGAAGCTATTGCTCACACGGAGCGCATCCTCGCAGGGGAGATAGCCGATGACGGGGCGACGTTCGACAACGCTGCGGAGGCGATCGAATACCTTGACAACGTGAAGTGAACGAAGACGAGCTTGTTGCCGGCGCGCGGGTAGGTAGGATTGCAGAGACAAGCGAGAAGAGGTGCAAGGGTGGCTGGCAAGTCAATCAATCTGTTCCTGATGGACGGCGATCCGAACGGCCGGATCAAATGCACGCTGGCCAATTGGACTGGCGTGGCATACAAGATTCCCCGCACGATGCTGGACGAGGCGCGCAACATCGATGCACTGAAGCAAACTGGCGTGTACCTGCTCTTCGGTGCGGACCCGACCACGGACGAGCCCGTGGTCTACATCGGCCAGGCGGCCGCGCGGAAGAACGGATTGGGCATCCTCAACCGGTGGGAGGAGCACAAGCGCGACACTGATAAGGACTGGTGGAACGAGGCGGTCGCGCTCACCACGCGCGACAACTCCTTCGGGCAGACCGAGATTGGGCTTGCCCGCTTGTTGTTGACGGTTT